>CAZKGD010000149.1:2934-6139 GCA_964552215.1 uncultured Caldimonas sp. | reverse complement strand
ACGGCGACATCCAGGACCTCGCCCTGGAGACCGGCGGCTGCGTGTCCGACTCGCTGGAGATGGCCCGCTTCGGGCGCGACCACGCCGCGCGCACCCTCATCGTGGCCGGCGTGCGTTTCATGGGCGAGACGGCCAAGATCCTGTCGCCCGACAAGACCGTCCTGATGCCCGACCTGGACGCCACCTGCTCGCTCGACCTGGGTTGCCCACCCGACGAATTCGCCGCCTTCTGTGACGCCCACCCCGATCGCCAAGTGGTCGTCTACGCCAACACCAGCGCCGCCGTGAAGGCCCGCGCCGACTGGATGGTGACCAGCTCCTGCGCCCTGGCCATCGTGCGCCACCTCAAGGAGCAAGGCCACAAGATCCTCTGGGCGCCCGACCGACACCTGGGCCGCTACATCCAGGAGGAAACCGGCGCCGACATGCTGCTGTGGAATGGCGCCTGCATCGTGCACGACGAGTTCAAGGGCGTCGAGCTGGGCCTGCTGCGCAAGGAGCATCCCCGCGCCCAGGTGCTGGTGCATCCCGAATCGCCGCGCAGCGTGGTCGAGCAGGCCGACGTGGTGGGCTCCACCAGCCAGCTGCTCAAGGCGGTGGTGGAAGGCCAGGCCCCCGAGTACATCGTGGCCACCGACAACGGCATCCTGCACCGCATGCGCCAGCTGGCGCCGGGCAAGACACTGATCGAGGCTCCCACCGCCGGCAGCGGCGCCACCTGCAAGAGCTGCGCGCACTGCCCCTGGATGGCGATGAACGCCCTCCAGGGCGTGCTGGCCTGCCTGGAGCGTGGCACCGGCGAGATCACCGTGCCCGAACCCGTGCGCAGCCAAGCCCTGGGCTGCATCGACCGCATGCTCGACTTCGTCGCCCGCAACCCCTCGGCCATCGCCCAGCCACAGCAGGGTTTCGTGCGCCATCTCGGAGCCGCCTGAGCCCATGTTCGATCACAACGAAACCCTGGCCGAGGCCCGGGCGCGCAACGTGCGCGAGGCGCTGTTCGAAGACGTCGGACAACGCGACTGGACCGCCGAGCTCGTGCCGGCCGCGCAGCGGGTGCGCGCGCGCGTGCTGCTGCGCGAGGCGGCCGTGCTGTGCGGGCGCGAGTGGTTCGATGCCTGCATGCATGCGGTCGATCCGGCCACCACCGTGCGCTGGGCGGTGGAGGAAGGCGCCGAAGTGCCGGCCGACACCGTGGTGTGCCACATCGAAGCCGCTGCCCGCGCCCTGCTCACTGCCGAGCGCCCGGCGCTGAATTTCCTGCAGATGCTCTCGGCCACCGCCACCCTCACGCGCGCGCACGTGAAGGCCATCGAGGGCGCCTCGCCCAACCCGCGCGGCTGCGCCATCCTCGACACGCGCAAGACCCTGCCCGGCCTGCGCCTGGCCCAGAAGTACGCCGTGCGCGTGGGCGGTGGCCAGAACCAGCGCTTGGCCCTCTATGACGGCATCCTGATCAAGGAAAACCACATCGCCGCAGCCGGCGGCGTCACGGCCGCGCTGCGCAACGCCCAGGCCCTGGTGCGCGAGGCCGGTGCCAGCATCGGCATCCAGATCGAGGTGGAGACGCTCGATCAACTCGACGAAGCCCTGCAGGCGGGCGCCGTGAGCGTGCTGCTCGACAACTTCGACCTCGACCGCATGCGCCAGGCCGTGGCGCTGAACGCCGGCCGCGCGCTGCTGGAGGTGTCGGGCAGCGTGCAGCTCGACCAGGTGCGCGCCATTGCGGCCACCGGCGTCGATCGCATCTCGATCGGCCGGCTCACGAAGGACGTGAAGGCCGTGGACTTCTCGATGCGGGTGATCGAGCGGCTCTGAGCGCCGGCCGGGGAGTTGATGGCCGAAGCCCGGCCTATTCCGGGCTTTGCGCCATGGTCCGGCTGCCCATACTGGCTCATCCGCCCCTGGAGAGCCGCATGAGCCATGCCGACTTCACCAACATCCACAACTATTTCGAGCGCCCCGTCTTCGAGGCGGTGATGCAGGCCGCCCCGCGCTATCCGCAGGTGCGCGGCGACATGCTGGCCGACGTGGCCTGCGTGGCGCTGAACCGCCTGCCCTCGCGCTACATCCGCCACGAGGTGGACCTGGTCTTCTACCTGACGGAAAAGGAGCGCGCCGAGAACGAGCGCGCCCTGGCCGAGGCCGTCACCCATGCCTTCGAGTTCGTGCAGGCCCGCAACGCCATGCGCGCCCGGGGCTGAGCAGCCCCCTAGAGGCCACACCCTTGATGCGTGGCCGACAAGCGCCGCCCGGCCGGCCGCGTGAGGATGGTCGGGAAGCTCACCGGCAAGGTGCGGGGGAAGTCGCGGCTGTAGTGCAGGCCCCGGCTTTCGTGGCGCACCAGCGCCGATCGCACGATGAGTTCGGCACACTCGACCAGGTTGCGCAGCTCCAGCAGGTCCCGGGTGACGCGGAAGTTGGAGTAGTAGTCGTCGATCTCGCTGCGCAGCAGATGGATGCGGTGCAGCGCGCGCTCCAGCCGTCGTGTCGTGCGCACGATGCCCACGTAGTTCCACATCAGCAGGCGCAGTTCGTCCCAGTTGTGCGAGATCACCACCTGTTCGTCGGCGTCCTCCACCTGGCTCTCGTCCCAGGGCGGCAGCGTCGCCTCTTCCAGGCGGGCCTGCGTGTCGATGTCCAGCGCCGTCGTGCGGCCCAGCACCACACACTCCAGCAGCGAATTGCTGGCCAGGCGGTTGGCGCCGTGCAGGCCGGTGTAGGTCGACTCGCCCACGGCATACAGCCCCGGCAGGTCGGTGCGGCCCTGCAGGTCGGTCACCACGCCGCCGCAGGTGTAGTGCGCCGCCGGCACCACGGGAATCGGCTGGCGGGTGATGTCGATCCCCAGCGCCAGGCAGCGGGCGTGGATGGTGGGGAAGTGCTCCTTCAGGAAAGCCGCGTCCAGGTGCGTGGCGTCCAGCCAGACGTGGTCCACGCCGTGCTTCTTCATCTCGAAGTCGATGACGCGGGCGACGATGTCGCGCGGTGCGAGTTCCGCACGCGCGTCGTGGGCCGGCATGAAGCGCGTGCCGTCCGGCAGCTTCAGGTGAGCGCCCTCGCCGCGCAGGGCCTCGGTGATCAGGAAGCTGCGTTCCTGCGGGTGATACAGGCAGGTGGGATGGAACTGGATGAACTCCATGTTGCCCACCCGGCACCCCGCCCGCCACGCCATCGCAATGCCATCGCCCGTGGCCGTGTCGGG
>CAZKGD010000149.1:0-2834 GCA_964552215.1 uncultured Caldimonas sp. | reverse complement strand
GCCGCGGCGCTGTGTTCGGCAATGAAGCGGGCCGTGCCCTCGTCCACCAGCCCCGCCCCCGCGTCCTGGGTGTCGCGCACATGGCTGTCGATGCTGTCATCGCTGCCCAGCACCCCCACGATACCCCCCTGGGCCCAGGCCGTGGCCGCTTCACCCAGGCTGCGCTTGGCCAGCACCACCACGGGCCGGGTCGCCGCCAGGTGCAGGGCCACCGTCAGGCCGGCCAGGCCGGCTCCCACGATCACCACCGGATCGTTGCGTGTCGCGTTCATGTGTCTCCGATCAGCTTCACTTCATTCTATCGAGGGCTTGTCCCAGGACAGCGCGGTACGGTCAAACGTGAAGAAGGTCGCAGGCCCCCACCCCCCTCCCCCGAACGGGTGTGCCACGCGGATGAAACGCGTAGTTACACTGCACTCACAACGACCGACCCTCATGAAACGAGGCGCCATGTCTTACGTACAGCGCATGGATGACGACAACAACCCCTCCCCCGGCGCAGCCGGCAGCGGCCCCGTCGAATGGGCCGCCACCATGCCTGACACCATGGCCACGCAGATCATGGCGCGCGACAGCGACGATCCGCGTGTGGCAGGCTCTCGCGACATCGGGCGGCTGACGGGGCCCAACACCCGAGAGCTGTTTGTCACGTGCGATGCAGCCGAGGCCCTGCGGCTTCAGTTCGACCACCTGCAGAGCCTGCACGTGGCCCTGCACGACATCGGCGGTAACGTCTCGCGTCAGTTGCTGCGCCAGCTCGCCGCCCATGGCGGCAGCGCGGTGCAGAAGCTCACGATCCGCCAGCAGGGCTACGGCACGCTGCTGGCCAGCATCGAATACGCCACCTACACCTCGCCCGAGGGGCAGAGCGTACACCTCTACTCGACCGATGTGCAGAGCACGCCGGCGGGCCAGCAGGCCGTCAGCCGGGTGCTGATGGAGCACGCCCAGGTCAGCGTGGTGCTGCTGGCAGAAATGGCGGCCCAGGGCTCGGCGAACGCCTTGCGTCAGATGATGCAATGGGTGCATGTGCCCGCCTGGGTCTGCCCCAGCCTGCTCATCATGCCCTTGGGCCCTGCCGCCGCCCAGGCTGCGGCGGCGCAGTCGGCGCAGGTCGTGCAACGCCACGGCATGCTGGTGCGTGCGGCCCCCCAGCCGTCCCGGCCTGCCGATGCCTGGTCGTTCATCCTGGGCTTCTGGCAGAAGAATGCCTCCCGGGGCCGCCTGGCCGGCTCAGGACCAGGCGCGCCCTCGGCCATGCAACTGCCTTCGCTGAATCTGAAGCTCGATCACGATGCCGGCACCACCGTGCCACAGGCACCGCCCTGGGCCCAGACCGCGGCGCCGCCGGTCGTGCCGCCTGCGGCTGCGGCAGCGCCCGCCGCCACGGTACCCGCCCAGGCCTACATGGAGACCTACGTCGGCATGGTGGCCCAGATGACCGGGCTGCTGTCGTGCTGTGTGTTCGACGTGAACCTGGCCGCACCCCTCGGGCATGCCGGGCGTGGCCCCTCGCCGATCGACCTTGCGCGCCAGGGTGCGGCCATCCTGAAGGCCCAGCAGATGGCCCGGCTGGCCCTGAACCTGAGCGATCCGGCCCACGAGATCCTGATTTCCTCCGACCGCCATCACCAGGTGGTGCGCCCCCTGCCGGGGCTGCCCGATGTGGCCTTGCACTGCCTGCTCGACCGGCACAAGACCAACCAGTCGCTCGTGCGCTTCCAGCTCCAGCGGCTGGACGCCTGGCTCAAGCAGCAGCAGACGGGACGCTGAACCCGCTGACCCTCAGGGCCGCGAGCGGGTGTCTCCCCGACGGGGCGGCAACTCGCGCACTTCCACATCGATCACCTCGCCCGAGGCGCGCGCCGTGCCACGGCCGGCCGTCCACGCGCTGGTGCGGGTGTGGATGTCGGCCCAGCGGTAGCGCCGGAACAGGCCGAAATCAGCCAGCGTGGGCCGACGGCCACGCAGCAAGGCCCACACGCTGAGCACCAGGGCGGCCACCAGTCCGGCCACCACCAGGCTGGCCAGGAAGACGAGGCTGAACACCACGACGAGAAGCCGCAGCAGCAGCGAGGCGGCCGAAGCCAGCAGGGTGCGCAGGAAGTCCATCAAGTTCTGAGTCTCTGGTGAGCGGCAGGGTTCCCCCTCGGGCCCCCGCCGCTGGGCGCCTCAATGCACGGTGCGGCCAAAGGCGAATTCGCCATTCTCCACCGTCACCGGGATCACATCCTTCGGGCCGAAGCGGCCCTGGAGGATGAGCTTGGCCACCGGGTTCTCGATGCGGTGCTGGAGGGCCCGCTTCAGCGGTCGGGCGCCGAACACCGGGTCGAAGCCGACCTTGGCCAGTTCGGCCAGCGCCTCGGCCGACACGTCGAGCTTCATGTCCATCTTCTCCAGCCGCTGCTCCAGGTGCCGGAGCTGGATCCTGGCAATCGACTCGATGTGCTTCTGGTCGAGCGCGTGGAAGACCACCGTCTCGTCGATACGGTTGAGGAACTCGGGGCGGAAGTGCTGCTTGACCTCGGCCCAGACTGCATCGCGGATGAGTTCGCTGTCCTGGCCAGCCATCTGCATGATCTGGTGCGAACCCAGGTTGCTGGTCATCACGATCACGGTGTTCTTGAAGTCCACCGTACGCCCCTGCCCGTCGGTCAGGCGGCCGTCGTCCAGCACCTGCAACAGCACGTTGAAGACATCCGGGTGAGCCTTCTCCACCTCGTCGAGCAGCAGCACGCTGTAGGGCTTGCGCCGCACGGCTTCGGTGAGATACCCGCCCTCGTCATAGCCCACGTAGCCCGGCGGCGCGCCGATGAGGCGACTCACGGAGTGCT
>CAZKGD010000148.1:0-6153 GCA_964552215.1 uncultured Caldimonas sp. | reverse complement strand
TGAAGGAGGCGCAGCGCCTGGGCTACGCCGAGGCCGACCCGACCTTCGACATCGAAGGCGTGGATGCGGCCCACAAGGCCACGATCATGAGCGCGATTGCGTTCGGCATCCCGATGCAGTTCGACAAGGCCTATGTGGAAGGCATCACCAAGCTGCAGGCGGCCGACATCAATTACGCGGAGCAGCTGGGCTACCGCATCAAGCTGTTGGGCGTGACCAAGCGCCGCGACGATCTGGCCGGCGGCGGCATCGAGCTGCGCGTGCACCCGACCCTCGTGCCGGCCAAGCGGCTCATCGCCAACGTGGAAGGTGCGATGAACGCGGTGGTGGTGAATGGCGACGCCGTGGGCTCCACGCTCTACTACGGCAAGGGCGCCGGCTCCGAGCCCACGGCCTCGGCCGTGGTGGCCGACCTCGTGGACGTGACGCGCCTGCACACGGCCGACCCCGACCATCGCGTGCCGCACCTGGCCTTCCAGCCCGATGCGCTCGACAACGCCCCCGTGCTGGCCATCGAAGACGTCGTCACGTCGTTCTACCTGCGCCTGCGGGTGGCGGACCAGACCGGTGTGCTGGCGCGCATCACCGGCATCCTGGCGGAGCACGACATCTCCATCGATGCGGTGCTGCAGCGCGAAGCAGGGGACGACGAGACCCAGACCGACCTCATCATCCTCACGCACGAGACCCGCGAAGGTCGCATGAACGAAGCCCTGTCGAAGATGCAGGCCCTGCCCACCGTGCTGGCGCCCATCGTGCGCATCCGCAAGGAAGAACTGAACTGAGGCCATGAAGTACATCAGCACCCGTGGCGACCGCACCGAGCGCGGCTTCTCCGAGATCCTGCTCGAAGGCCTGGCGCCCGATGGCGGGCTGTACCTGCCCGTGGCCTATCCGAAGGTGGATGCCGCCACGCTGCAGCGCTGGCGTGGCCTGAGCTATGCCGGGCTGGCCTTCGAGATCCTGTCGCTCTACATCGACGACATCCCGGCCGACGACCTGCGCGTGCTGGTGTCACGCACCTACACGAAGGACGTGTTCGGCACCGAGGCCATCACACCGCTCAAGCCGCTCGGCGAGGGCTTCCACCTGGAGGCTCTGTCCAACGGGCCGACGCTGGCCTTCAAGGACATGGCGATGCAGTTGCTGGGCCAGCTCTTCGAGTACGAGCTGGGCCGCCGCGGCGAGGAACTCAACATCCTCGGGGCCACGTCGGGCGACACCGGAAGTGCGGCCGAGTACGCGATGCGCGGCAAGAAGGGTGTGCGGGTGTTCATGCTCTCGCCCAACGGCCGCATGAGCCCCTTCCAGCAGGCCCAGATGTTCAGCCTGCCCGATGCCAACATCCACAACCTGGCCATCGACGGCGTGTTCGATGACTGCCAGGACATCGTCAAGACCGTCTCGAACGACCTGGACTTCAAGCGCCGCCACAAGATCGGCACGGTGAATTCCATCAACTGGGCGCGTCTGCTGGCCCAGGTGGTGTACTACTTCGCCGGCTACTTCCAGGCGACGCGCAGCAACGAAGAGAAGGTGAGCTTCTGCGTGCCGTCGGGCAACTTCGGCAACATCTGCGCCGGGCATGTGGCACGCCAGATGGGCCTGCCCATTCACCGCCTGGTGCTGGCCACCAACGAGAACGACGTGCTGGACGAGTTCTTCCGCACCGGCACCTATCGCGTGCGCAAGGGCACCGAGACGCATGAGACCTCCAGCCCCTCGATGGACATCTCCAAGGCGTCCAACTTCGAACGCTTCGTCTTCGACCTGCTGGGCCGGGATGCCGCGCGCACGCGCCAGCTCTTCCGCGAGGAGGTGGAGCAGCGCGGCGCCTTCACCTTGTCGCCGGCCGAGTTCGCGAAGGTGGCCGGCTACGGCTTCGTCTCGGGCAAGAGCACCCATGCCGACCGCCTCGCGACCATCCGCGACGTGTTCGAGCGTTTCGGCGTGATGATCGACACGCACACCGCTGATGGCGTCAAGGTGGCACGCGAACATCTGGACGAGGGGATTCCGATGATCGTGCTGGAAACCGCCCTGCCGGCCAAGTTCGCCGAGACCATCCGCGAGGCCCTGGGCCGCGAGCCCGAGCGGCCGGCAGCCTTGATGGGCATCGAGAACCTCCCCAAGCGCTTCAAGGTCATGGGGGTGGATGCTGACGCGGTGAAGCGTTACATCGCCGAAAATTGCCATTGACACGTGCCCGCGGCGAGGCACGCAGGACAAGTGCATGAAGGTCGTGGGTTTCTGCGGGTATTCCGGGTCGGGCAAGACCACCCTGGTGGAGCAGGTGATCGGCGGCCTGAAGCTGGCCGGCCAGCGCGTCTCGGTGGTGAAGCATGCCCACCATGCCTTCGACATTGACCACCCGGGCAAGGACTCCTGGCGTCATCGGCAGGCGGGCGCTTTCGAGGTGGTGGTGGCCTCTGATCGCCGCCTGGCGAAGATTCGCGAGTTCGAGGCGCCTTGCGAGCCCACGGTGCACCAGTTGATCGCGGAACTCTACGACTGTGACTGGGTGCTGGTCGAGGGGTTCAAGCATGCCGATCTGCTCAAGATCGAGGTGTGGCGCGCATCGCTGGGTCACCGGGCTCAGTATGTCGACGACCCCTTCGTGACGGCGATCGCGACCGACAGCCCCGGCGAGTTGCCCCATCCCACCTTGCGTCCGGTGCTGGATCTGAATGACGCCGCGAGCGTGGTGGAGCACCTGCTGCACAATCAGGACCGCTATGAGTACCGCTCCCCGTTCTCCGATGCTCAGCCTGGAGGAGGCGCTGGCGAAGCTGCTGGCAGCAGCTTCGCCGATCTCCGGGACTGAGGATCTCCCGACGGCCCAGGCCCTGGGCCGCGTGCTGGCGCGCGATCTGATTTCGCCGCTGGATGTCCCACCGCTGGCCAACACCTCGATGGACGGCTATGCCGTGCGTGCCGCCGACGTCCCCTCGGCAGGCTCGGTGCTGCCCGTGAGCCAGCGCATCGCCGCCGGCCAGGTCGGGGCCGTGCTGCAGCCGGGCACCGCCGCGCGCATCTTCACCGGGGCGCCGCTGCCCGCAGGCGCCGATGCCGTGGTGATGCAGGAGCAGTGCGAGGCGGTGGATGGCGGAGTCAAGATCCAGGCCGTGCCCATGCCCGGCCAATGGGTGCGTCAGCGGGGCGAGGACCTGCGCGAGGGCGCCGTGGTGCTTGCACGCGGTCGCCGCCTCACACCGCAGGCGCTGGGCCTGGCGGCTACGGCGGGTGCTGCGAGCCTGGCCGTGATGCGTCGCCCGCGGGTGGCCTTGATGTCCACGGGTGACGAATTGGTGATGCCCGGCGAGCCGCTGCGCCCTGGCGCCATCTACAACGCCAATCGCGATACCTTGAAAGGCCTGCTGACCCAGTTCGGCTGCGAGTGCACCGACCTGGGCATCGTGCCCGACCGGCTGGAGGCCACGCGTGCGGCGCTGCGTGAGGCCGCGCGCGGGCACGATCTCATCCTCAGTTCCGGGGGGGTCTCGGTGGGCGAGGAAGACCACATCCGGCCGGCGGTGAGCGCCGAGGGGCAGCTCGATCTCTGGCAGATCGCGATCAAGCCCGGGAAGCCGCTGGCTTTTGGCCACGTGCGGCGGGACGGAGGCGGGGAGGCCGCCTTCATCGGACTGCCGGGCAATCCGGTGTCGAGCTTCATCACTTTCCTGCTGCTGGTGCGGCCCTTCCTGCTGGCGTTGCAGGGGGCGGACCCCGCCGCGCCGCAGGGCGTGTGGCTGGAGGCCGGCTTCGATTGGCCCAAGCCCGACCGCCGGCGCGAGTTCCTGCGGGTGCGGTGCGGGGAGGACGGTCGCCTGGCCTTGTTCCCCAATCAGAGTTCCGGCGTCTTGACCTCGGCTGTCTGGGCCGATGGCGTGGCCGACGTGCCCCCGGGGCATCCGATCGTCCGGGGCGAGCGGGTGCGTTTCGTGTCTTTTGCCGAGTGGATGCAATGAAGGTCACCGTGAAGTACTTCGCCTCGATCCGCGAGGCCCTGGGTCCGCACGAGAGCATCGAGGTGCCCGAGGGCAGCACGGTGGCCAGCCTGCGGGCGTTGCTGCAGGCGCGCTCCGGCGCCCACGCCGAAGTGCTGGCGCCGGGTCGTGCGCTGCGAGCGGCACTGGACCAGGCCCTGTGCGACGAGTCCGCAGCCTTGCGCGAGGGCGCCGAGGTGGCCTTCTTCCCGCCCGTGACCGGAGGCTGACCATGGCCGAGCCGCGTGTGCGCATCCAGACCGAGGACTTCGACCTCAGCGCCGAGGTGGCGGCCCTGCGCGCCGGCGATGCGGGCGTGGGAGCGGTGGCGGTGTTCGTCGGTACGGTGCGCGATCGCAATGACGGCCAGGGCGTGAGCCGCATGGAGCTGGAGCACTACCCGGGCATGACCGAACGCTCCATCGAGGCCATGATCGACGAGGCGCACCGTCGCTTCGACATCCGCGCCGCACGCGTGATCCATCGCGTGGGCCCGCTGCTGCCGCAGGACCAGATCGTCTATGTGGGCGTGAGTTCGGCCCACCGCGGTGAGGCTTTCCAGGCCTGCGAGTTCCTGATGGACTACCTCAAGACCCAGGCGCCGTTCTGGAAAAAGGAAACCACGCCGGAAGGGGCGCGTTGGGTGGACGCCCGCGTGAGCGACGACGAGGCCCTGAAGCGCTGGGGCATCGAGACCCGCAACGTGGTCCAGACTCGATGAGTGCTGCGCTGACCGCCACCGCCACCGCCACCGGCGCCTTGGCCGTGGGGGCGGGAGCTGCCGCCGGTGGGGTGGCGCGGTGGCTGCTGAGCGTCTGGCTCAACCCGGCCTGGGGAGGGTTCCCGCTGGGCACCTTGCTGGCCAATGCCCTGGGCGGGCTGCTGATCGGGGTTGCGATGGCCTGGTTCGCCCGCAGTCCGGACGAGGTGCTGCGGCTGCTGCTGGTCACGGGCTTTCTGGGCGGCTTCACCACCTTCTCGGCCTTCTCCCTGGAGTCGCTGCACCTGCTCCAGAAGGACCAATGGGGCATGATGCTCCTGCACACCCTGGCGCACGTGCTGGGGGCCCTGGCCTGCTGTGCGTTGGGTTGGCGGCTGATGCGCACCTGGCTCGCTTGAGCGGCCGGGCTTGATCCCGGTCAAACCGGTCCGGGGCTGCAGCCTGTTCGGGCCATCGGGGCTTGGGCACACTTGAAACGGGCCTGTTGCCCCCCAATTCGACGTCAATTGGAGGTTTTCATGCGACTCGACAAGCTCACGACCAAGTTCCAGGAGGCGCTGGGCGATGCCCAGAGCCTGGCGCTGGCCCACGACAACCAATACATCGAGCCGGCGCACATCCTGCTGGCCATGCTGCAGCAGGACGAGGGGCCCAAGGCCTTGCTGGCGCGCGCTGGGGTGAACACCGCCGGCCTGCACAAGGCCGTGGAGGCCGCCATCAAGCGCCTGCCCCAGGTGCAGGGTGCGGAGCAGGTGCAGGCCGGGCGCGAGACCATCAGCCTGCTGCAGGCGGCCGAGAAGGAAGCCCTCAAGCGAGGCGACCAGTACGTGGCCAGCGAGATGTTCCTGCTGGCCCTGACCGACACCAAGGCCGAGATCGGCCAGCTCTCACGCGAGTTCGGCCTCACGCGCAAGTCGCTGGAGGCGGCCGTGGAGGCCGTGCGTGGTGGCCAGCCGGTGGACAACGCCGAGGCCGATGGCCAGCGCGAAGCGCTGAAGAAGTACACGCTGGATCTCACCGAGCGCGCCCGCCAGGGCAAGCTCGACCCGGTGATCGGCCGGGACGATGAGATCCGCCGCGCCATCCAGGTGCTGCAGCGGCGCTCGAAGAACAACCCGGTGCTCATCGGCGAGCCCGGCGTGGGCAAGACGGCCATCGTCGAAGGCCTGGCCCAGCGCATCGTGGCCGGCGAAGTGCCCGAAACACTCAAGAACAAGCGCGTGCTGGTGCTGGACATGGCCGGCCTCCTGGCCGGGGCCAAGTACCGCGGCGAGTTCGAGGAACGCCTGAAGTCGGTGCTCAAGGAAGTGGCCCATGACGAAGGGCGCATCATCCTCTTCATCGACGAGATCCATACCATGGTGGGCGCCGGCAAGGCCGAGGGCGCCATCGACGCGGGCAACATGCTCAAGCCGGCGCTGGCGCGCGGCGAGCTGCACTGCATCG
>CAZKGD010000147.1:0-6159 GCA_964552215.1 uncultured Caldimonas sp. | reverse complement strand
CCATGCTCGACAGCAAGGCCGCGATGGTGCGCTTCCTGAACCTGGTGGCCAGCGAGCCCGAAATCGCGCGCGTGCCCATCATGATCGACTCCTCGAAGTGGGAGGTCATCGAGGCCGGGCTGAAATGCATCCAGGGCAAGGGCCTGGTGAACTCGATCTCGCTCAAGGAAGGCGAGGCCGAGTTCAAGCGCCAGGCGCGCCTCATCCGCCGCTACGGCGCGGCCACCGTGGTGATGGCCTTCGACGAGCAGGGCCAGGCCGACACCTTCGCGCGCAAGACCGAGATCTGCGCACGCGCCTACCGAATCCTGGTCGAGGAGGTGGGCTTCCCGCCCGAGGACATCATCTTCGACCCCAACATCTTCGCGATTGCCACCGGCATCGAGGAGCACAACAACTACGCGGTCGACTTCATCAACGCCACGCGCTGGATCAAGCAGCACCTGCCCGGCGCCAAGGTGTCGGGTGGCGTGTCCAACGTGAGCTTCTCCTTCCGCGGCAACGAGCCGGTGCGCGAAGCCATCCACACCGTGTTCCTGTACCACGCCATCCAGGCGGGCATGGACATGGGCATCGTCAACGCCGGCATGGTGGGTGTGTACGACGAGCTCGACCCCGAACTGCGCGAGCGGGTGGAGGACGTCGTGCTCAACCGCCGCCCGGACTCCACCGAACGTCTGCTCGAGATCGCCGAGGCGGTGAAGGGGTCGGCCAAGGACGACAGCGCCCGCCTGGCCTGGCGCTCACAGCCGGTGGAAGAGCGCCTGTCGCATGCCCTGGTGCACGGCATCACCGACTTCATCGTCGACGACACCGAAGAGATGTGGCAGAAGATCCGTGCCGATGGGGGCCGGCCGCTGCACGTGATCGAAGGCCCGCTGATGGCCGGCATGAACATCGTGGGCGACCTCTTCGGCGCCGGCAAGATGTTCCTGCCCCAGGTGGTGAAGAGCGCGCGCGTGATGAAGCAGGCCGTGGCCCACCTCGTGCCCTACATCGAAGAGGAGAAGCGCCAGCTCGAGGCCGCCGGCGGCGACGTCAAGCCGAAGGGCAAGATCGTCATCGCCACGGTGAAGGGCGACGTGCACGACATCGGCAAGAACATCGTCACCGTCGTGCTCCAGTGCAACAACTTCGAGGTCGTCAACATGGGCGTGATGGTGCCCTGCCAGGACATCCTCGCCCGCGCCAAGGTCGAAGGCGCCGACATCGTCGGCCTGTCGGGCCTGATCACGCCCAGCCTCGAAGAGATGCAGTACGTGGCCGCCGAGATGCAGCGCGACGAGCATTTCCGCGTGAAGAAGATCCCGCTGCTCATCGGTGGCGCCACCACCAGCCGCGTGCACACGGCCGTGAAGATCGCGCCGCACTATGAAGGCCCGGTGGTCTACGTGCCCGATGCCTCGCGCAGCGTGGGCGTGTGCTCGGACCTGCTCTCCGACGAACGCGCGGCGAAGTACCTGGACGACCTGCGCGCCGACTACGAAAAAGTGCGCCAGCAGCATGCCAACAAGAAGCAGACCCCGCTGGTGAGCCTGGCCCAGGCGCGCGCGAACAAGACGCCCATCGACTGGGCCGCCTACGAACCCACCAAGCCGAAGTTCATCGGGCGGCGTCTCTTCCGCAACTACGACCTCGGTGAGATCGCCCAGTGCATCGACTGGGGGCCCTTCTTCCAGACCTGGGACCTGGCCGGCCCCTTCCCGGCCATCCTCACTGACGAGGTCGTTGGCGAATCGGCACGCCGTGTCTACAGCGATGGCCAGCGGATGCTCAAGCGCCTGATCGACGGCCGCTGGCTCACGGCGCATGCAGTGATCGGCCTGTACCCGGCGGCCCAGGTGAGCGACGACGACATCGTGCTCTATGCCGACGAGGCCCGCACCCAGCCGCTCATGACCTGGCACGGCATGCGCATGCAGTCCGAGCGGCCGGTGGTCGATGGCGTGCGCCGCCCCAACCGCTGCCTGGCCGATTTCGTCTCTCCGCTGAACAACGACTATGTCGGGATGTTTGCTGTGACCGCCGGGATTGGTGTGGAGAAGAAGGAACAGTACTTCCTCGACGACCATGACGACTATTCGGCCATCATGCTCAAGGCCCTGGCCGACCGCCTGGCCGAAGCCCTGGCCGAACGCATGCATCAGCGCGTGCGCACCGAACTGTGGGGCTACGCCTGCGACGAGGCGCTCTCCAACGAGGAACTGATCGCCGAGAAGTACCGTGGCATCCGCCCGGCACCCGGCTACCCAGCCTGCCCCGACCACAGCGTCAAGCGCGACATGTTCCGCGTGCTGGGCGCCGAGGACATCGGCATGGGCCTGACCGACAGCCTGGCCATGACGCCGGCCGCCAGCGTCAGCGGCTTCTACCTGGCCCATCCGCAGGCCACCTACTTCAACGTCGGCAAGGTCGGCCCCGACCAGCTGGACGACCTGGCCCAACGCAGCGGCCGCGATCGCGCCGACGTCGAGCGACTGGCGGGGGCCTGGGGCTGACGCAGTCCACCCCCTCCTGTTGTTTCAGGTGGTTACGAAAGACGCGGTCGTTCACATCTGAAGTGACGAAGCTCGGAGGCCTCGGGACGATATGGCATATCGCTGACGACAGGCTTTGTCAGCGGCTGGGCCCGGTGGCCCTGAAAACCCCTGCCGAACCGTGGAAACCCCTGGTGGCATGAAAGCTGCCTGATGCCTTTGGGTTTCGCGGGGTGGTTGCGTGGACCCATTTCCCATGTTTGGTCCGGCTGCTCAAGGAGCCTCAGCGTGAACACTTCCACCCTGGCATGGCGGCGCGCTGTGCAGATCGTCGGCGCAGCGGCCCTGACCCTCTTGCTCGCCGCTTGCGGCGGCGCGGGCGGTGGTGATGCGATGGTCGAGGGGCAGGATCGCCCGGCCGCCGACACCGACGCGGCGCGCTTCCTCCATCAGGCCACTTTTGGTGCCACCTCTGCCGAGATTGCCACGGTGCGCAAGTACGGCTACACGAGCTGGATCGAGGACCAGTTCCGCCGCCCCCGCAGCCTGCATCGCGACTACATGGACCGGCGGCAGGCCGAGCGCGCCGCCGCCAACGAGGGCAGCGTGTCGCAGGACGACTTCTTCGAGTCCTGGTGGGCGCAGGCCGTCACGGGCCGTGACCAGCTGCGCCAGCGCGTGGCGTTTGCACTCTCGCAGATCTTCGTCGTGTCCTACACCGATGGAACGGTTTCCAACTACCCGCGTGGCGTGGCGTCCTATTACGACATGCTCGCCGCCAACGCCTTCGGCAACTACCGCACGCTGCTGGAAGACGTGAGCCTGCATCCGATGATGGGCCTGTACCTGTCCCACCTGCGCAACCAGAAGGAAGACCTCCAGCGCGGACGGGTGCCGGACGAGAACTACGCGCGCGAGATCATGCAGCTGTTCTCCATCGGTCTGGTCGAGCTCAACATCGACGGCACGCCACGTCTCGTCAACGGCCAAGCGGTGGAAACCTACACCCATGCCGACGTGCAGGGGCTGGCCAAGGTCTTCACGGGATGGAGCTGGTACGCCGGCCCCACTCCCGCCGACCGCACCAGCCGGCGCTTCTTCGGCAACGACGCCCACCCCGAGCGGGATGTGCGGCCCATGCAGTCCTACAACCGGCATGCGGCCAACACCGATTTCCATTCGTCGGCAGAGAAGAGTTTCCTGGGCCGCACCATCCCGGCCGTAGCCCAAGGACAGGCACCCGACCCCGAGGGCGACCTTCGCATCGCGCTGGACACCCTGTTCAACCATCCGAACGTGGGCCCCTTCTTCTGCCGGCAGCTGATCCAGCGTCTGGTGGCCAGCAACCCCAGCCCGGGCTACGTGAGCCGTTGCGCCCAGGCCTTCAACGGCGGGGGCGGCACACCGCGTGGCGACATGAAGGCCGTCATCCGCGCCATCCTGCTCGACGCGGAGGCACGTGCCTACAACCCCGACAACCCCCAGGCGGGCAAGCTGCGCGAGCCCGTGCTGCGCCTGGCCAACTGGATGCGCGCGTTCAACGCCACCTCGGTCGATGCCACCGGGCGTTTCCGCGGCATCGGCAACACCGATGCGCAGAACACCCGGCTCGGGCAGACGCCGATGCGCTCGGCATCGGTGTTCAACTTCTTCCGGCCGGGCTACACCCCGCCGAACACGAGCATCGCCACCGCAGGCCTGGTGGCGCCCGAGCTGCAGATCGCGCACGAGGTGTCGGTGGCGGGCTACCTGAACTACATGCGCTCGTCCTGGGTCCCGCTGAGCACCTCGAGTTCGCGCTTCGTGCGGCAGACCTATGACGCCGAGCTTGCGCTGGTGAACGACCCGGCGGCCCTGGTCGACCGTGTCAACCTGCTGCTGGCTGCCGGACAGCTGTCGCAAGCCACGCGCACCGAGATCGTGGATGCCGTGGCGTCACGCGTCATCCCCGAGCCGCGCCGCAACACCGCGGGCGAGATCACCAACCAGGCGACCATCGATGCTGCGCGGCGCGACCGCGTCTACATCGCGGTCTTCCTGACCCTGGCTGCCCCCGACTACCTCGCCCTGAAGTGAGCTGGAGCCTTCCATGAGCATGAATGCCTCCCGTCGCCAGTTCCTGCGCACGGCCTCCGTCCTGTCGGGCAGCGTGGGCGCGGCTGGCTTGCCCTTCGCGCTGAACCTGGCCGCCCTGGGTGCCGCCTCGGCGCAGACCACCGACTACAAGGCCATCGTCTGCCTCTTCCTCTTCGGCGGCAATGATGCGGCCAACATGGTGCTGCCCACGGACACCGACTCCTGGAATGCCTACACGACGGTGCGCAACCAGTCGCCCGACCGCATCGACTTGCACCCGGTGGGCACGGCACGCAACACCGCGGTCGGTGCATCGGTGCGCGACTACCTCGGCGGTGTGCTGCCGATCTCGCCGTCCTTCACCCGATCGCCCGAGAACAACACGCGCAGCTTCGCTCTGCACCCGTCGATGGCGGCCGTGCAGAGCCTTTTCAACAGCGGCCGGCTGGGCATCATTGCCAACGCCGGTCCGCTGATCGAGCCGCTGGAGAACAAGGCGGCCTATCGGAACGCGGCCCGGCGCCGGCCGGCCAAGCTCTTTTCGCACAACGACCAGCAATCGACCTGGCAGGCGCTGGGCCCGGAGGGTACGCGCGTGGGTTGGGGCGGGCGCCTGGGCGATCTGGTGGCCGGCCAGAACACCGGCACCATCTTCACCAACATCTCGGCCGCAGGCAACGCCGTCTTCATGGCGGGCAACACGGTCTTCCAGTACCAGGTCGGCACCGCGGGAGCCGTGGCCGTGGGGGGCTTGCCGGGCATCAGCGCCAACCTGTTCGGCTCCACCGCCGCAGGCCAGGCGCTGCAGAACATCATCACGGCCGACAACCACAACCTCTTTGCCAAGGAGTATGCGGCGATCGTGCGCCGCTCGGTGCAGGCCCAGGCGCAGTTCCAGTCGGCCTTCGATGCGTCTGTCGTTGCGGACCCCCCGCAGTACGAGAACCCGGCCACGCGCCAGATGGTCAACAACGGCATGGCGCAGCAGCTGCAGACCGTGGCCCGCATCATCAAGGCCCGGTCGGGACTGGGGGCGAGGCGGCAGATCTTCTTCGTCAGCATGGGGGGTTTCGACACCCATGACAACCAGAACCGCCAGCATGCCGACCTGATGGCCCGGCTTTCCGCGGCCCTGGGCTACTTTGACGAGGCCCTGGGAACCGACCGCAACAACGTGGCCCTGTTCACGGCCTCCGATTTCGGTCGTACCTTCACGAGCAATGGCGACGGCACCGACCACGGCTGGGGCGCCCATCACTTCGTCTATGGCGCCGTCCGCGGCCGCGAGATCTACGGGCGTTTTCCGCAGATCGGTCTCAACCACGACGACGAAGTCGGGTCGGGCAGTTTCCTGCCCCAGGTGTCGGTCGATCAGATCGGGGCCACGCTGGGCCAGTGGTTCGGCGCGAGCAGCAGTGACCTCAACCTCATCTTCCCCAACCTGACCAACTTCCCCTCGGGGGTGCGCAACCTGGGCTTCATGCTCTGAGCTGGCTCAGGCCTTGGGGCACCGTCCCCGCACGTGCGCGTCGATCAGGGCGCGCAGGTCGCGGCGCACGAGGTCGCCCTGCTCGTCGATCAGCGCCACGCGCAGCAGCCCGATGAG
>CAZKGD010000146.1:0-6159 GCA_964552215.1 uncultured Caldimonas sp. | reverse complement strand
AGCGCACCATGGCGGCCTGGCTGTCGAGCATGGCCTCGTCCATGTTGATGTCGATGATCTGGGCGCCGTTCTCCACCTGCTGGCGCGCCACCGCGAGGGCTTCCTCGAACTGGCCGTTGAGGATCATGCGCGCGAAGGCCTTGGAGCCGGTGACGTTGGTGCGCTCGCCGATGTTGACGAAGAGCGTGTCGTCGCCGATCAGCACGGGTTCGAGGCCCGAGAGTCGCATCGGGGCCACAGGGGCAGCGGGAGCAGAGGTCGAGGTCATGGCCGGTCCGGATGTGGGCCACGGCTCACCCGTGGCGCGGGTGAGCGTCGTTGCGATGAAATCCAAGCCTGACACCGGGCGCAAGGCCGATGCTGCAACGCTCCTTGGAGGAACCAGATTCTACGCCATGGGCTCCAACGAAAAGCAGGAGCGTGACCCGGTGCGTGTGGGCACGTCGAGCCGCTGTTACATTTTTCAACGCCCAGCACTTGCACGAACGCGGCTCCTGGGCTCGAATCTTTCCTCCATGTTTTTTGTTTGTAAGGAACGACCATGAAACGCAATGTCGTGGCTGTGTGCGCCCTGGCCCTGGCGGCCGCAGGCTGCGCCAACATGAGTGAGACCCAGAGCAATACGGCCAAAGGCGCCGGTATCGGTGCGGCCGCTGGTGCGTTGATCGGGGTGGCCACCGCAGGCGGCAACAAGGGCCGCAGTGCCGCCACCGGCGCCGCAGCCGGCGCGGCCGTGGGAGCCCTGGGCGGCTACATCTGGTCCAAGCGCATGGAAGAGCAGCGGGCCCAGATGGAGCAGGCCAGCGCGGGCACCGGCATCGGTGTGGAGCGTACGCCGGACAACCAGATCCGCGTGCAGATCCCGTCCGACGCCGGCTTCGACGTGGGCCGCTCGGCCGTGCGGCCGCAGCTCGGCGGCGTGCTCGACAAGTTCGCGCAGAGCATGCGCGAGCATCCCACCACCGAGATCCGCATCGTCGGCCACACCGACTCCACGGGCAGCGATGCGGTGAACAACCCTCTGTCCATCGAGCGCGCCGCCAGCACGCGCGACTACCTGGTAGCGCGCGGGGTGGCGGTTTCGCGCATCGCCATCGACGGCCGCGGCAGCCGCGAGCCGGTGGCCAGCAACGACACCGTGGACGGACGCTCGAAGAACCGCCGTGTCGAGATCTACGTGGCCGAGCGCGAGCAGACCGCCCAGGCCCGCTGAGCTTCCCAGCCCCACGACCCGCGCGTGGGGCTTTTTTTGTGCTCGCAAGAATGAATCAAGCCAGGAGGATATCGATGACCCGCCCCCCGCTGCGATGGGCCTTGGCCCTGAGTGCCGCGCTGGCCGCCGGCTGCCAGACGGCGCCCCCCGCCCCACCCCCGGAGCCTGCCCCCAGCTTGTCCACAGCGCCCCCGCCGGCTCCGGCGCCCGCGGTGTCGGTGATTGACGGCAACGCCTGGACCGCCGGCATGGAAACCCTGGCCCAACGCCTCATCGGCGCCGCCCGTGCCGGCCAGGTGACTGTGCAGCGCACCGAGGACAACCGCCTGCTGGTGCGCGCCACCGGCGACAGCGCCTTCGAGAGCGGGCGCAGCGCCGTCACTGCGGGCTTTAGGCAGACCCTGGATCTGGTCGCCGCCGCGCTGGCCGAGGCCCCTGACACCCGGGTCCAGATCGTCGGTCACACCGACAGCCGGGGCTCCGACGTGCTGAACAACCGCCTGTCCAAGGAAAGGGCCGAATCGACCCGCGACTACCTCATCGCGCGCGGCATCGCTTTCGAGCGCCTGCGCGCAGAGGGTCGCGGCAAGGCCGAGCCGGTGGCCGACAACGCCACGCCCGAGGGCCGAGCGTTGAACCGTCGGGTGGATCTGCTGATCGGTGCCCCGGCGCCCTGAGAGCGCCCACAGGGAGGCCTCAGGCGGCCTCGGGCACCAAGCCGCTGAACAGGCCGTGGGCCTGGCAGCGCGGCTGGTAGCGGCCCACGCGCTGGGCAATGGCCGCAATGTGTTCCGGCGTGGTGCCACAGCAGCCGCCGGCGATGTTGAGCAGGCCCGAGCGCGCAAACTCTTCCATCAGCCCCCCGGTGACGTCCGGCGTCTCGTCGAAGCCGGTCTCGCTCATCGGGTTGGGCAAGCCCGCATTGGGGTAGCAGGAGATGAAGGTGTCGCCGGCCGCCTTGGCCAGCTCTTCCAGGTAGGGGCGCATCAATGCCGCACCCAGCGCGCAGTTCAGGCCCACGGCGATGGGCTGGGCGTGGCGCACCGAATGCCAGAAGGCGCTGACCGTCTGGCCCGAGAGGATGCGCCCGGACGCGTCGGTGACGGTGCCTGAGATGATCACGGGCAATCGCTCGCCGGTGGCCTCGAAGAGTTCGTCGATCGCGAAGATGGCCGCCTTGGCATTCAGGGTGTCGAAGATGGTCTCGACCAGGAAGAGGTCGGCCCCGCCTTCCAGCAGCCCCTCGGCCTGCTCGTAGTAGGCCGCGCGCAGGGTGTCGAAATCGACATTGCGCGCGCCCGGGTCGTTCACGTCCGGGCTGATGCTGGCCGTGCGCGGCGTGGGGCCGAAGGCGCCGGCCACGAAGCGCGGCTTGTCCGGCGTGCTGTACTTGTCGCAAGCCGCACGCGCCAGGCGGGCCGCTGCGACGTTCATCTCGCGCGCCAGGGGCGCCAGTCCGTAGTCCTCCTGGGCCACCGAGGTGGCGCCGAAGGTGTTGGTCTCGAGGATGTCGGCACCCGCGGCCAGGTAGGCCTCGTGGATCTCGGTGATCACGTCGGGCCGCGTGAACTGCAGCAGCTCGTTGTTGCCCTTGAGGTCCTTGGGGTGGTCGGTGAAGCGCGTGCCGCGGTAGTCGGCCTCACCCAGCTTGTAGCGCTGGATCATGGTTCCCATGGCCCCGTCGAGGATGACGATGCGCTCGCGCATCAGGGCCGGCAAAGCGGCAGCTCGGGTGTAGGGTCGGGTGTCCATGGACGCGATTGTAGGCAGAGCGTCAAGGCCCCGCCCGGCACCGGGCTGCGCAACAATGCGCACAGGAACACCGCGATGAAAGACCTCACCCCCCGCCAGGCCTGGGACTACCTGCAGGCCCATTCCGACGTGCTCTTCGTGGATGTGCGCATGGAGATCGAGTATCTCTACGTGGGCCACCCCCCGGGGGTCGTGCACATCCCCTGGTACGAGTACCCCGACATGGCCATCGACGAAGCCCGCTTCGTCGAGCAGGTGCTGCGCGAGGCCGGCAGCCCGCAACGGCCGCTGGTGCTGCTGTGCCGATCGGGCAACCGCACGGTCGAAGCGGGCCGGGCCCTCGAGGCCGCCGGCTTCACCCAGGTCGCCCATGTGCTGCATGGCTTCGAAGGCGACCTCGACGAGCACTTCCACCGCGGCCGGCTCAACGGCTGGCGCCACGACGGGCTGCCCTGGGAACAGATGTAGGGCCGGGAGGCTCAGTGCATGAAGCCGATGTTGCGCCGTGTGCGCACATCCGGCTTGGTGCGGTGTTCGGCCTCCAGCTGAGCCAGGAACTCGTCGGGCGAGAAGGCCGTGCCCAGGATGTCCACCTGCCGGCATACGGCGGCGAAATCGCCAGGGGTGAGCTGGTCGAGCCGGGCCAGGCGCTCGACGTGTTCGCGGTCGAGGCAGGCCTTCGGGTCGCCCAGGGCCTCGGTGGCGAACATGCGTTCGCGCTGGGCCGGCGTGAGCGCGTGGAAGCGGATCTTGAAGGTGAAGCGGCGCAGTGCAGCTTCGTCGAGGTCCTCGAAGAGGTTGGTGGTGCAGATGAAGATTCCGGCGAAGCGCTCCATGCCCTGGAGCATCTCGTTGACTTCGCTGACCTCGTAGTGACGTTCGGCCATGCGGCGGCTGCGCAGGAAGCTGTCGGCTTCGTCGAGCAGCAGCACCGCACCTTCGGCCTGGGCCTCCTCGAACATGCGCGCCATGTTCTGCTCGGTCTCGCCCACGTACTTGCTCACAAGATCCGAGGCCTGGCGCACCAGCAGGGGCTGCTGCAGCTCGGCGGCGATGTGCTCGGCCAGCGCCGTCTTGCCGCTGCCCGGCGGGCCGTGGAAGCACAGGGTGCCCACCTGGCGGCGGCGCAGGGCCTCGACGATGCGCGGCACCGGGAAGCGCGATTCGGTGTGCAGCAGGTCGAGGTCGTAGTGGGTGACGCTCACTCGCGCGCCGCGCTCTCCGGCCCCCACGCCCAGCGCCCGGTCGGCATTGGCGAGCTGGCGTTCGATCAACGGCTCCAGGCCCGCTTCGTCCTCGCCCTCGCGCGCCAGATGTGCAAAGCGCACCGCAGTGCGGATCTGCGCCGGCGTGAGGCCTTTGCGCGCCGCCAGACGGGCCACGAAGTCCTCACCCACGCGGGCGTCGGCCAGGGCCTTGCGCACCAGACCCTCGCGGGCGCCGGGCGGGGGCGAGCGCAGCTCCAGGTGGTACTGGAAGCGGCGGCGGAAGGCCGGGTCGATCTGCTCGATGCGGTTGGTGACCCAGATCACCGGCACCGGGTTGCTCTCGAGCACCTGGTTGACCCAGGCCTTGCCGCTGACCGAGCCGTTGGGCGGGCCGTCGCCGGCATCGAGCCGGGCCATCCATTGCGCCGTGTCGGTGGACAGTGGCGGAAAAACGTCCTCGACCTCGTCGAAGAGCAGGGCCACGTTGGGGCTGCCCTTGAGGAAGACCTGGCTGATCTGCAGCGAGCGGTAGCGGTCGCGGCCCGACAGCGAGTTGCCATCGCGGTCGGCATACTCCACTTCGTACAACTCCAGACCGGCAGATCGGGCAACGACCTTGGCCAGCTCGGTCTTGCCCGTGCCGGGCGGGCCGTACACGAGGATGTTGACGCCAAGCTCGCGCCGCGCCACGGCATTGCGCAGCAGGGCTGCCATCACGCGGGCATCGTCGGCGACATAGTGGAAGTCCTCGAGCGCCAGTTCGCTTGCGATCGCAGGCCGGGTGAAGACGGCCATCAGGTCATTGGGGTCGCGATACTCGCGCATCAGCACCGGCGGCAGCTGTTCGGACACCTTCATCAGGTCGGCCAGATCGGTGATGTTGTGCTCGGAGATGAGGTTCTCGACCATGCCGATGCGCTCGAGGCGCGAGCCCGCGCGCAAGGCCTCGGCCACCTCGCGTTCATCGACCTGGGCCACCTCGGCCAGCAGGGCATAGGCCTCGTGGGCATTGGCCACCTTGAACTCGACCAGCAGGCCGCGCAACTCGCGCTGGTAGCGCGCCAGCGTGCCGTACAGCAGCAGTGCCCGTTCGGCGGGATTGAGCTGCAGTAGCCCCCCCAAGGCGTCGATGTTCTGCTGCACCAGGATGGATTCACGCTGGAGATCGCGTTCGAGCCAGTCGCGCGTGGCGCCCAGCACCGACATCAGGTCCTTGGGCGCATCCTTGATGTATTCGTCGAGGTAGAAGAACAGCGTGCCCTCTTCGTAGGGGCCTCGCCAGGCGCCATGGCGGGTGAGGAAGGCTTCGTCGTCGAGGCGCTCATGGCCCCGCCACAGCGCATTACCGAGGCAGCGGCGCCCGAGGTAATCGCGCACTCGCTGCAGCACGGGCCCCGGCCACACCAGGTGGCGCCCGGTGAGCGACAGCAGGGCATTCCAGTCGCGCCTCAGATTGATGCGGCCAGGATGACGCAGCGTGAGCGTGAGCACGAAGTGCGAGCACATGCGATCGAGCACGGGCGCATCCCGCAAGCCAGGCGAGGGCCATGCACGTGCATCTGCCAAGCGTCGAACCATGGGCACCTCCGTGTGGCCAGGGCGGCGCCGCCTGGGGCGGCCGTGCGGCCACGATAGCGCAGGCCGCGCAGCATGGGAAGCCCGCCGGCCCCGCGGCGGGCGGGGACTTCAGTGCAGAACGACGGGCTGGTGCATCAGCGAGGCGAAGCGCTCGATGTAGGCGTCGATCTCCTCGACGCTGGGGGAGGTCTCGATCAGGGCCTCGACACCGGCCTTGAAGCTTTCGGCCAGCGCCCCCTCGAGGTAGATCTCCTTGCGCGAGAACTTGTCCACGATCTCATAGCCCCCGCGTGTGAGTGCTCCCTCCGCCTCGGCGGCCGCAGTCGCCGCCTCGCGGGCGGGCACCTCGAAGGCCACGACAGCGAAGTTGTCCGAGTTGTAGAGCATTTGCATCAGGCACTCCTTGCG
>CAZKGD010000145.1:0-6244 GCA_964552215.1 uncultured Caldimonas sp. | reverse complement strand
ACGGCGGCATCCGCCACCACGGCGACATCGCCAAGAGCGTGCGCTTCGGCGCGGCCATGGTGATGGTGGGCTCGCTCTTCGCCGGCCACGAGGAATCGCCGGGCACCACCGTCGAGGTGGATGGCAAGCTCTACAAGGAGTACTACGGCTCGGCCAGCGACTTCAACAAGGGCGAGTACAAGCACGTGGAAGGCAAGCGCATCCTCGAGCCCATCAAGGGCCGGCTGGCCGACACCCTGCGCGAGATGCGCGAAGACCTGCAAAGCTCCATCAGCTATGCGGGCGGTCTTTCCCTGGCCGACCTGCGCAAGGTCAACTACGTGATCCTCGGCGGCGAGAACGCCGGTGAACACCTCTTCATGTAGGCCAGACGGCCGCAACGCCTAAAATTGCGGCAAACCCAGGTTGGGCGGCGTCCTGCGGGGCGCCGCTTTCGTTTTTCCCTCTTCCCGAAAAGCCCCGGCCCATGTCCGAACTTGCCAAGTCCTTCGAGCCCGCCGCCATCGAGGCCCACTGGGGCCCGCTGTGGGAGCAGCGCGGCCTGTACGCGCCCACGCTCGATCCGGCCAAGCCCTCGTTTGCCATCCAGCTGCCGCCGCCCAACGTCACCGGCACGCTGCACATGGGCCACGCCTTCAACCAGACCATCATGGACGCGCTCACGCGCTACCACCGCATGCGTGGCCACAACACCCTGTGGGTGCCGGGCACCGATCATGCGGGCATCGCCACGCAGATCGTCGTGGAGCGCCAGCTGCAGTCGCGCACCGGCCAGTCGCGCCACGACCTGGGCCGCAAGAACTTCGTCGCCCAGGTGTGGGAGTGGAAGGAGGAATCGGGCTCCACCATCACCCGCCAGATGCGTCGCATGGGCGACTCGGTGAGCTGGGACCACGAGTACTTCACCATGGACGAGAAGCTGTCCAAGGTGGTGACGGAAACCTTCGTGCAGCTCTACGAGCAGGGCCTGATCTACCGCGGCAAACGCCTGGTGAACTGGGATCCGGTGCTCAAGTCGGCCGTGTCCGACCTGGAGGTCACCAGCGAAGAAGAGGACGGTTCGCTCTGGCACATCCGCTACCCCCTGGTGGACGGTTCGGGCGAGGTGGTGGTGGCCACCACCCGCCCAGAGACCCTGCTGGGCGACACCGCCGTGATGGTGCACCCCGAAGACGAGCGCTACACCGCCTTCCATGGCAAGCAGGTGACGCTACCACTCACCGGCCGCACCATCCCCGTGATCACCGACGAGTATGTGGACCGCGATTTCGGCACCGGCGTGGTGAAGGTCACGCCTGCGCACGACTTCAGCGACTACGCCGTGGGCCAGCGCCACGGCCTGCCGAGCCTCACCATCTTCACGCTCGACGCCAAGACCAACGACGAGGTGCCCGCCGCCTACCGCGGCATCGACCGCTTCGAGGCGCGGAAGAAGGTGGTGGCCGATCTCGAAGCCCAGGGCCTGCTGGTGGAGGTGAAGAAGCACAAGCTCATGGTGCCGCGCTGCGAGCGCACCGGCCAGATCGTGGAGCCCATGCTCACCGACCAGTGGTTCGTGGCCGTGAGCAAGCCCGGCCCCGACGGCAAGAGCATCGCCGGGCGCGCCATCGAGGTGGTGGAATCGGGCGAGGTGAAGTTCTTCCCCGAGCAGTGGGTGAACACCTACCACCAGTGGATGAAGAACATCCAGGACTGGTGCATCTCGCGCCAGCTCTGGTGGGGCCACCAGATCCCCGCCTGGTACGGCACGAACGGTGAACTCTTCGTGGCGCGCAGCGAAGACGAAGCCCGCGCCAAGGCCACGCAGGCCGGCTACACCGGCGCGCTCGTGCGTGACGAAGACGTGCTCGACACCTGGTACTCCTCGGCCCTGGTGCCCTTCTCGTCGCTGGGCTGGCCCGAAAAAACGAAGGAGCTCGACCTCTTCCTGCCTTCATCGGTGCTGGTCACCGGCTTCGACATCATCTTCTTCTGGGTGGCCCGGATGATCATGATGACCACGCACTTCACCGGCCAGGTGCCCTTCCGCCACGTCTACATCCATGGCCTGGTGCGTGACGCCCACGGCAAGAAGATGAGCAAGTCCGAAGGCAACGTGCTCGACCCGGTGGACCTGATCGACGGCATCGCGCTCGAACCCCTGCTGGACAAGCGCACCACCGGCCTGCGCCGCCCCGAGACCGCACCCAAGGTGCGCGAATCCACCAAGAAGGAATTCCCCGAGGGCATCCCCGGATACGGCGCCGACGCGCTGCGCTTCACCTTCGCCGCCCTGGCCAGCCTGGGCCGCAACATCAATTTCGACAGCAAGCGCTGCGAGGGCTACCGCAACTTCTGCAACAAGCTCTGGAACGCCACCCGCTTCGTGCTGATGAACTGCGAAGGCCAGGACTGCGGCCTGGCCGAACACGGTGCGCAGGAATGCGTGCCCGGCGGCTACCTGGATTTCTCCCAGGCCGACCGCTGGATCACCAGCGAGCTGCAGCGCGTGGAAGCCGCCGTGGCCCAGGGTTTTGCCGACTACCGCCTGGACAACGTGGCCAACGCGATCTACCAGTTCGTGTGGGACCAGTACTGCGACTGGTACCTGGAGATCGCCAAGGTGCAGATCCAGACGGGCGACGCCGCCCAGCAGCGCGCCACGCGCCGCACCCTGATCCGCGTGCTGGAGACCGTGCTGCGCCTGATGCACCCCATCACGCCCTTCATCACCGAAGAGCTGTGGCAGAAGGTGGCCCCGGTGGCCGGCCGCAAGGTCGCAGGCTCGGACGATTCCATCGTGCGCGCCCCCTACCCCGTGGCCCAGCCCGAGCGCATCGACGCCCAGGCCGACGCGTGGATGGACAAGCTCAAGGCCCTGGTGGGCGTGTGCCGCAACCTGCGCGGCGAGATGGGCCTGTCGCCGGCCGAGCGCGTGCCGCTCTATGCCCAGGGCGATGCCGCCTTCATCGAGGCCGCAGCCCCGGTGCTCAAGGCCCTGGCCAAGCTCAGCGACGTGAAGGTGTTTGCCGACGCCACGGCCTTTGCCGACGCCACGAAGGTGGCCCCGGTGTCGGTGCTCGGCGAGGCCCACCTGGCCTTGCACGTGGAGATCGACGTGGCCGCCGAGCGCGAGCGCCTGGGCAAGGAAGTCAAACGACTGGAAGGCGAGATCGCCAAGGCCAACGCCAAGCTGGGCAACGAGAGCTTCGTGGCCCGCGCGCCGGCGGCGGTGGTGGAACAGGAAAAGCAGCGCCTGGCCGACTTCGGCGCCACACTGGCCAAGCTGCGCGACCAGCTCGCGCGCCTGGGTTGATGCAGGCAGGCCCCTTGTTCAGGGGCCCCCTGTCCGCGGGAGGCTGACAGACAGCGGTCAGAGGAAACAGGTACAAACACGCCCATGATCACCAAAGCCGTTTTCCCCGTTGCCGGCCTCGGCACCCGCTTCCTGCCCGCCACCAAGGCGCAGCCCAAGGAAATGCTGCCCGTGGTGGACAAGCCGCTCATCCAGTACGCCGTCGAAGAGGCCTACGACGCCGGCATCCGCGAGATGATCTTCGTCACCGGCCGCACCAAGCGCCCGATCGAAGACCACTTCGACATGGCCTACGAGCTGGAAACCGAGCTAGAAGCCGCCGGCAAGCACGAGTTGCTCAAGGTGGTGCAGTCCATCAAGCCCGACGACATGGAGTGCGTGTTCGTGCGCCAGCCCAAGATGCTGGGCCTGGGCCACGCCGTGCTGTGCGCCGAGCGCCTGGTGGGCAACGACCCCTTCGCCGTGCTGCTGGCCGACGACCTGATGGTGGGCGAGAAGGGCATCACGCGCCAGATGGTCGAGATCTTCACCGAATGGCGCGCCTCCATCCTGGCCGTGCAGGAAGTGCCCTCCGAGCAGACGCGCCGCTACGGCATCTGTGCGGGCACGCCGGTGAACGAGCGCCTGATGGACCTGACCCAGATCGTCGAGAAACCCGCCCCTGAAGACGCACCCTCGCGCCTGGGTGTGGCCGGCCGCTACATCCTCACGCCGGGCATCTTCGAGGAAATCCGCCGCCAGCCGCGCGGCGTGGGTGGCGAGATCCAGCTCACCGACGGCATCAGCGGCCTGCTGCGCCGCGAGAAGGTCTTTGCCTACCGCTATGAAGGCATCCGCTACGACTGCGGCAGCAAGGAAGGCTTCCTGCAGGCCACCGTCGAACTGGCCCTGCAGCACCCCGAGCTGGGCGCCAGCTTCCGCGCCTACCTCAAGGGCCTGGAGCTCTGAGGCACGCTGCCCTTCCATGACAAAGGGCTGCCCGCGGCAGCCCTTTTGCATGATGGCGATGCAGTGCGTCAGCGGCGACGTAGCACGTGCACGAATTCCTTGTCGAGGGTCTGCTGCTCCACCAGCTCGTTGCCGGTCTGCTTGGCAAAGGCCTGGAAATCGCGCAGCGAGCCCGGATCGGTGGCCACCACTTTCAGCAGCTCGCCGCTGTGCATCTCGGTCAGGGCCTTCTTGGCCTTGAGGATGGGCAGCGGGCAGTTCAGGCCGCGGGTGTCGAGTTCCTTGTGAACTTCCATGGTGCGTCCAATCGGTCGAATCTGTCCATTTTACGCACGATCGGACAACGGCGATACGGTCGCCTAACGAACAATCAAGCCTTGCCCATGTCCAGCCACTGGACCGGATGCCCCCGGGAGCGCAACCAGTCGGCCAGGGCCTGGCCGGTGCCGGCCGGCCAGCATTTCACCGCTTCCGGTGGCAACAGCTTGTATTCGGCCAGTTCGGGCGACAGCACGATCTCGCCCTGGGCCACCGCGTGGTAGGCGATGATGACCTGGTTCATGCGCTGGAAGTCGTAGGCGCCGATGATGGACAGCCGCGTCACCGTCAGGTTGGTTTCCTCGGCCACCTCGCGGGCCACCCCCTCCTGGGGCGTCTCGCCGGCTTCCATGAACCCGGTCACCAGCCCGAAGAAGCGGCCCGGCCAGGCGGCGTTGCGGGCCAGCAGCAACTGCCCGTCGCGGTCGGCCAGCTCGATCACCGCGGCCAGCACCGGCGTGGGGTTGTTCCAGTGCGTGAAGCCGCAGCCCACGCAGCGCAGGCGCGATTTCTCGCCACCGTCTTCCAGCTGCGCCAGCCACTGCAGCGGCGCGGCGCACTGCGGGCAGAACTTGTAGGCCTGCGTCGTCATCGGGCACCGCCCACTCAGGCGGGGAAGACGCCAGTGGAGAGGTAACGATCGCCCCGGTCGCACACGATGAAGGCGATGGTGGCGTTGTCCACCTGCTGCGCGATCTGCAGGGCCACCCAGCAGGCGCCGGCCGCCGAGATGCCGGCGAACAGGCCTTCCTCGCGCGCCAGGCGGCGGGCCATGTCCTCGGCATCGGCCTGGGTCACATAGACCAGCTCGTCCACCGCCGAAGGCTCGTAGATCTTGGGCAGGTATTCCTGCGGCCACTTGCGAATGCCCGGGATGCGCGAGCCCTCGCTGGGCTGCGCACCAACGATGCGCACCGCCGGGTTCTTCTCCTTCAGGTAGCGCGACACGCCGGTGATGGTGCCGGTGGTGCCCATGGCGCTCACGAAGTGGGTGATGCGGCCCTCGGTGTCTTCCCAGAGTTCGGGGGCGGTGGTCTCGTAGTGGATGCGCGGGTTGTCGGCGTTGGCGAACTGGTCGAGCACCACCCCCTTGCCTTCGCGCTGCATCTGCTCGGCCAGGTCGCGGGCGTATTCCATGCCGCCGGCCTTGGGCGTGAGGATGAGCTCGGCCCCAAAGGCCTTCATCGTCTGCGCCCGCTCGATGGACAGGTCCTCGGGCATGATCAGCAACATGCGGTAGCCGCGGATGGCCGCCGCCATCGCCAGCGCGATGCCGGTGTTGCCCGACGTGGCCTCGATCAGGGTGTCACCGGGCTTGATCTGGCCGCGCTCCTCGGCACGGCGGATCATGCTGATGGCCGGGCGGTCCTTCACCGAGCCGGCCGGGTTGTTGCCTTCGAGCTTGCCGAGGATCACGTTGCCGCGGCGTTCGTTGTCCATGCCCGGCAGGCGCTGCAGACGCACCAGCGGCGTGCGGCCGATGACGTCCTCGACGGTGGGGTAGCGCGGTGCGGTGGGAGCCATCGCGCGATTGTCGCAGCGCCCGGCCGGGCCTCGTGCGGGTGTGATAATCCGCGCCCTCCGCAGCCCGCCCGGGTGGCGAAATCGGTAGACGCAGCAGACTCAAAATCTGCCGGTGGCAACACCGTGCCGGTTCGATTCCGGCCCCGGGCACCACTCCCC
>CAZKGD010000144.1:0-6303 GCA_964552215.1 uncultured Caldimonas sp. | reverse complement strand
GAGCGGCGACCTTGTTCCCATTCCTGCAAGGTGCGCTTCGAGATGCCGAGCGCCTGGGCGAATTCGTCCTGCGAAAGACCCGCGCTATGGCGTGCCTGTGCTACTTCGTTGGGTTCAACCACGGTGCTGCGCGCCGCTTGCCCGGCCTTCATCTCACGCACGGATTTCAGAAGCTTGAGCCCGAGCTCCTCGCCGGAACTCATGCGCTTGGACGATTTGCGTTCAGCCATTTTCGATCTCCTCTCGTACAGCCTTGAGCAGATGGGCAGGAATGTTGTCCCGCACTGACTTGGCATAGACCAGCAACAACCAGAGTTCGCCACGTGCCAAGCGGGTGAAGTAGATCACCCGCACGCCACCCCGCTTCCCCGTGCCTGGCATGGACCACCGCAGTTTGCGACAGCCACCGCTGCCCGGAATGACGTCACCCGCATCCGGGTGATGCGACAGCCAGGCGAAGAAGGCCAGTCGCTCGGCCTCGGACCACAGCTTGTCGGCGTCTTCCTTGAACGTCGGGGTCTCGACGATGGTGAACATTGGCAGATTGTACGTCAATGACGTATCACGCCGCCAACGGGTGGTTCAGGCACCCGGCCAGCACCCCGCCTGCACGGCAGCGCGCACCGCCTCGCCATCGGCATCGAGGCTGGGCGGCGGGCAGGAGGCCATCGGCCGCTGGCCGTCGAAGCGCATGGGGGTGAGCACGCCGGGGGGCTGGTCGGCCGCTCCCAGGGCTTGCAGGCCGCGCTCGCGCACCTGCGGGTCGTCGAAGACCTGGGCGATGTCGAGGATGGGTGAACAGGGCACGCCGGCGGCGTCGAACACCTCGACCCAGGCCAGCGTGGGCCGCGCGAGCAGGGCGCGCTGCAGCTCGGGCACCAGCTCGGCGCGGTGCTTCACGCGGCCGGCGTTGGTGGTGTAGCGATCGTCTTGCGCCAGGGCCGCGATGCCCATCGCCTCGCAGGCGCGGCAAAACTGCGCATCGTTGCCCACGGCCAGCACCAGGTGGCCATCTTCGGTGGCGAACACCTGGTAGGGCACGATGTTGGGATGGGCGTTGCCCATGCGCGTGGGCGGCGTGCCGCTCACGAGGTAGTTCGAGGCCTGGTTGGCCAGCATGGCCACCTGCACGTCGAGCAGGGCGGCATCGATGTGGCGGCCGCGGCCGGTGTGCTGGCGCTCGTGCAGGGCGGCCAGGATGGCGGTGGTGGCGTAGACGCCCGTCATCAGGTCGACCACGGCCACGCCCACCTTCTGCGGCTCGGCGCCCTTGTCGCCGGTGATGCTCATCAGCCCCCCCTGGGCCTGGATGGCGAAGTCGTAGCCGGCGCGCTGGGCGTAGGGGCCCGTCTGGCCGTAGCCGGTGATGGAGCAATAGACGAGGCCCGGGTTGAGCTGCTGCAGGCTCGCGCAGTCGAGCCCGTACTTGGCAAGCTGGCCGACGCGGTAGTTCTCGATCAGCACATCGGCCTCGCGCGCGAGGCTCTTGACCATCGCCTGGCCCTCGGGCGTGGCGATGTCCAGCGCCACCGACCGTTTGCCGCGGTTGGCGCACAGGTAGTAGGCCGCCGTGCGCGCATCGCCTTCGCCCCACCACGGCGGGCCCCAGCCACGCGTGTCGTCGCCGCTGCCGGGCCGCTCGACCTTGATCACGTCGGCGCCGTAGTCGGCCAGCAACTGGCCCGCCCAGGGGCCGGCCAGCACGCGCGACAGGTCGAGCACCTTCACGCCCGCCAGCGGGCGCGGTGGGGTGGGCGTGTTCATCAGAACGCGGCGATGCCGGTCTGGGCACGGCCCAGGATCAGGGCGTGGATGTCGTGCGTGCCCTCGTAGGTGTTCACCACCTCCAGGTTCACCAGATGGCGGGCCACGCCGAACTCGTCGCTGATGCCGTTGCCGCCCAGCATGTCACGCGCGGTGCGGGCGATGTCCAGGGCCTTGCCGCAGGAGTTGCGCTTCATGATGGAGGTGATCTCCACCGCCGCCGTGCCCTCGTCCTTCATGCGACCCAGGCGCAGGCAGCCCTGCAGGCCCAGGGTGATCTCGGTCTGCATGTCGGCGAGCTTCTTCTGGATGAGCTGGTTCGCCGCGAGCGGGCGGCCGAACTGCTTGCGGTCGAGCACGTACTGGCGCGCGGTGTGCCAGCAGGCCTCGGCCGCACCGAGCGCGCCCCACGAGATGCCGTAGCGCGCCGAGTTGAGGCAGGTGAACGGCCCCTTGAGTCCCTTCACGCCGGGCATCAGCGCGTCTTCGGTGATGAAGACGTTGTCCATCACGATCTCGCCGGTGATCGAGGCGCGCAGGCCCACCTTGCCGTGGATCGCCGGGGCGGACAGGCCTTTCATGCCCTTGTCGAGGATGAAGCCGCGGATCTCGCCGTCGTCGGTCTTGGCCCACACCACGAACACGTCGGCGATCGGCGAGTTGGAGATCCACGTCTTGCTGCCGGTGAGGCTGTAGCCGCCGTCCACCTTCTTCGCGCGCGTGGCCATGCTCGCCGGGTCCGAGCCGTGGTTGGGCTCGGTGAGGCCGAAGCAGCCGATCCACTCGCCGGTGGCGAGCTTGGGCAGGTACTTCTTCTTCTGCGCCTCGGTGCCGAACGCGTTGATCGGCACCATGACGAGCGAGCTCTGCACGCTCATCATCGAGCGGTAGCCGGAGTCCACGCGCTCGACCTCGCGGGCGATGAGGCCGTAGCAGACGTAGTTCAGGCCCGCGCCGCCGTACTCGGGGGCGATGGTGGGGCCGAGCAGGCCGAGCGCGCCCATCTCGCGGAAGATCTCCGGATCGGTCTTCTCGTGGCGGAAGGCTTCGAGCACGCGCGGGGCCAGGCGCTCCTGGCAGTAGGCCGCGGCCGCGTCACGCACGGCGCGCTCCTCGCCGGTGAGCTGCTGGTCGAGCAGCAGGGGGTCGTCCCAGTGGAAGGCGGCTTTGGTCTGGCCCATGGTGGTCTCCGGTATCGATCTGAGGGGATGTGTCGATGCTAAGCCCCGGAGCAGGGGGTTTCAACCGACAATTGCGCATCGACTTGTGCGAAAAACTCACTCCGTCATCTCCAGTGCCACCCCAGGAGAATGCCCATGCGTCGTCGTATTCCCAGCACCGCTGCCCTTTCAGCCTTCGAGGCGGCCGCCCGCCATGAGAGCTTCACACGTGCGGCCGACGAACTCCACATGACGCAAAGCGCCGTGTGCCGCCAGATCGCCACGCTGGAGTCCGGCCTGGGGGTGGAGCTGTTCCGCCGCACGCGCCGCGGAGTGAAGCTCACCGCCGCAGGCCTGGCCTACGGGCGCCGTGTGGCCGAGCGCCTGGCAGCGCTGGAGCGCGACACGCTGGAGCTGATGTCCACCCAGGGCCAGGGCGGCGTGATCGAGCTGGCGGTCGTGCCCACCTTCGCCACCCACTGGCTGCTGCCGCGCATCCCCGCCTTCCAGCGCGAACACCCGCACATCCAGCTCAACCTGCACACGCGCGTGCGGCCCTTCCTGTTCGACGATTCCGGGCTGGACCTGGCGCTGTACGCCGGCGACGGCCACTGGCCCGGCTGCGAGACGCGTCTGCTGATGCCCGAGCGGCTGATCGCGGTGTGTGCGCCGGCCTTGATCGCCCCGCGCAAGCGCATCACCCCCGAGCAGCTCGCCGCCTTGCCCCTGCTGCAGCAGACCACACGCCCCCACGCCTGGCGCCGCTGGTTCGCCGCGGCCGGTGTGGACACCGACCGCAGCCTGCAGGGGCCGCGTTACGAGCTGTTCTCGATGTCGGTGCAGGCGGCACTGCTGGGCCTGGGCGTGGCCCTGGTGCCCGACTTCGCGGCTGAAGCCGAGCTGGCCGCCGGCCGTCTCATCGAACCCGCCACCAGCGCATGCGAGAGCGACCGCGCCTACTACCTCGCGCTGCCGGAGTCGCAGCCGGCGTCGGAGGCGGTGCAGGGGTTTGCGCGCTGGGTGATGCAAGCGCGTGCCGACCCGGCCTGAGCGCCTTCACTGCGGGTCGAGCAGCCGCGGCCCCGGCCCCTGAGCACCCAGTTCGTCCCAGGGGTTGCGCAAGGGGCAGGCCTTCATCGACAGGCAGCCGCAGCCGATGCAGTCGGTGAGCTGGTCGCGCAGCCGGGTCAGGCGCTCGATGCGCGCGGTCAGGTCAGCACGCCACTGGGCCGACAGGCGCTTCCAGTCGGCCGGGGTGGGTGAACGCCCATCGGGCAGGGTGGCCAGCGCCTGCTGGATCTCGGCCAGCGGTACACCCGTGCGCTGCGCCACCTTGATCAGCGCCACCAGGCGCAGTGTTTCGCGCGGGTAGCGCCGCTGGTTGCCGCCGGTGCGCCGGCTGCGGATCAGGCCCTTCGATTCGTAAAAGTGCAGCGTGGACACCGCCACGCCGCTGCGCTGCGCCACCTCGCCCACACTGAGTTCGCTCTGGAAACCACCGGGACACTCTTTCTGCATGACAGCCCCTTGACCTCGACATTACTTGAGGTTCTAGGATGCCTGAACCTCTGGACTGTCTGCAAGGATCCCGACATGACCCCTTCCCTCGAACTGGCACTCATCTACGGCAGCAGCCGCGAAGGCCGGCTGTGCGACACCGTGGCCGCCTGGGCGGCCGACACCATCGGTGAACTCAGCGACTTCGCGATCGACCACGTCGACCCGCTGGCGCTGGGCCTGCCGTCCTGGCACGAGGCCCAGGACGGGCGGGCGGTGGCCGCCCTGCAGCGCCGGCTCCATCAGGCCGACGCATTCGTGGTCGTGACACCGGAGTACAACCACGGCTATCCTGCACCTCTTAAGTTTCTGATCGATTCGGTCGGCGAGGCGTGGCAGGCCAAGCCGGTGGGCTTCGTGTCCTACGGAGGCCAGTCGGGCGGCCTGCGGGCGGTGGAGCAGTTGCGCCAGGTGTTTGCCGAGCTGCATGCCGTGACCCTGCGCGACGGCGTGGCCCTGGTCAACGCCTGGGACCAGTTCGATGCGCAGGGGCGGCTGCAGGATCCGCAACGGCCGCGCCGGGCCATGACGCGCATGCTGGCGCAGCTGCGCTGGTGGGCCACCGCCCTGCGCACCGCCCGCGATGCCACGCCCTACGGCCGGATCGCCGCCTGAACTCTGAGGACGGCCGGTTCACGGCCTGAAGCCGAGACGACAAAGGAGGAAAGCTTGACGTGCCCCATCATTGCCGTGCAGGGCCTGCACAAGACCTATGCCTCGGGCCACGTGGCCCTGAAGGCGCTCGACCTGGAGATCCGCCGCGGCGAGATCTTCGCGCTGCTCGGCCCCAACGGGGCGGGCAAAACCACGCTGATCAGCATCCTGTGCGGCATCGTCACGCCCAGCGGCGGGCGCGCCCTGATCGACGGCTACGAGCTGGCGCGCGACTACCGCGCCGTGCGCAGCCTCATCGGCCTGGTGCCGCAGGAACTCTCCACCGACGCCTTCGAGACGGTGTGGGCCACGGTGACCTTCAGCCGCGGCCTGTTCGGCAAGCCGGCGAACCCAGCGCTGATCGAACGCATCCTGAAGGACCTGTCGCTGTGGGACAAGCGTGATGCCAAGATCCGCACGCTGTCGGGCGGCATGAAGCGCCGCGTGATGATCGCCAAGGCGCTGAGTCACGAGCCGGGCATCCTCTTCCTCGACGAACCCACGGCCGGCGTGGACGTGGAGCTGCGCCGCGACATGTGGGCGCTGGTGCGCCGCCTGCGCGAGCAGGGGGTGACCATCATCCTCACCACCCACTACATCGAGGAAGCCGAGGAGATGGCCGACCGCATCGGCGTGATCAACCACGGCGAGCTCATCCTCGTGCAGGACAAGGTCACGCTGATGCGCCAGCTCGGCAAGAAGCGGCTCACCCTGCAGCTGCAGCAGCCGCTGGCCACCGTGCCCGGCGGCATGAACGGTTACGACCTGGAGCTGGGCGGCAACGGCCACGAACTCATCTACACCTTCGATGCGCAGGCCGAGCACTCCGGCATCGCCGGGCTGCTCAAGCGGCTGGACGAGCAGGGCATCGCCTTCAAGGACCTCCACACCGAGCAGAGCTCGCTGGAAGAAATCTTCGTCAACCTCGTGAGGCAAGCCCGATGAACTGGTATGCGATCCGCGCCATCTACCACTTCGAGATCGCGCGCACCCTGCGCACCCTGGGACAGAGCATCGCCTCGCCGGTGATCTCCACCTCCCTGTACTTCGTCGTCTTCGGCACGGCCATCGGCTCACGCATGGTGGCCATCGACGGCATCAGCTATGGCGCCTTCATCGTACCGGGGCTGATCATGCTGGCCATCATCACCGAAAGCCTCTCGAACGG
>CAZKGD010000143.1:0-6306 GCA_964552215.1 uncultured Caldimonas sp. | reverse complement strand
TCCTGGGTCTGGCCGGCATGCCGCGTCGCTATGCCGACTACCCCATGCAGTTCGCTGACTTCAACGCGATCGCCTCGGTGGGCGCCTTCGGCTTCGGTCTGATGCAGGTCTATTTCTTCCTGTTCGTCGTGCTGCCTGCCATGCAGGGCAAGGGCGAGAAGGCACCGCAGCGCCCCTGGAACGATGCCGATGGGCAGGGCGCCGAGGGTCTGGAGTGGGAGGTGCCGTCCCCGGCCCCGTTCCATACCTTTGAGAACCCGCCCAAGCTCAACGCCGCCGCCACGCGGGTGGTGGGCTGAGCCTCTGGCAGGAACGGAGTGTCACGATGACCCCCGAGCAGCGCAAGCGAAACGTCCGCCTGGGCCTGGTCCTGGCGAGCATCGTCGCGGCCTTCTTCGTGGGCTTCATCGTGCGCATGACCTATTTCGGTGGTTGAGCGCATGACGAGCCCCAACGAATCCGGCCGCCAAGCCATCCGCCGCGACAACCGGCGCATGGTGGGCAAGCTGCTGGTCGTCACGGTGGCGATGTTCGGCTTCGGCTACGCCCTGGTGCCGATGTACCAGGCCATCTGCGATGCGCTGGGCATCAACGTCCTGTCGCTGAGCGAGCGGCTGGTGCCGGGCAATGCGTCGCACCGCGCCACGGCCGTGAACACGCAGGTCGATACCTCGCGCACCATCACGGTCGAATTTGATGCGAATGCCCGGGGGCCGTGGGATTTCAAGCCGGCCATGCGCTCGATCACCGTGCACCCCGGCGAGATGGCCACGGTCATGTACGAATTCCGTAACGTGCAGAACCGCACCATGGCCGCGCAGGCGATCCCGAGCTATGCGCCCAAGCAGGCCACGGCCCATTTCAACAAGCTGGAGTGCTTCTGCTTCAACGAGTACATGCTGCAGCCGGGTGAGTCCAAGGAATGGCCGGTGGTGTTCGTGATCGACCCCAAGCTGCCGCGTGACGTGACGACCATCACGCTCTCTTACACCTTCTTCGAGGTGGGGGGGCGTGTGCCCGCAGCGCCGGCAGGCTTCCAGTCGGCTGCACCGGCCCAGGAGCCACGGTCATGAGCGTTTCGCACCGGCCTGGAGCGGATTTGCGCGAGGCCGTGCAGCGGCGCGGCTCGCTGTGGCAGACCGTCAAGGCGGTGTCGTGGTCCTTCTTCGGCGTGCGCCGTGCGGCCGATCACGCAGAGGATGTGAGCAAGCTGAATCCAGTGCATGTGGTGATCGTGGGCCTCGCTCTGGCAGCGCTCTTTGTCGTGGGCTTGGTCATGTTGGTGAACTGGGTGATCGGCAGTGGAGTGGCTGCCGGGTATTGATGAAGATTGAACACGCTCCGTCCTGTACGGAGCCAAGGATCGAGAAGAGTTCTTAGGAGAAATCATGTCGGCAGCGACACATCAGGGCCAGACGCCTTATTACTTCGTTCCCGGACCCTCGCGGCATCCGGTCATGGCCGCCATCGGCCTGTTCTTCGTGATCCTGGGGGCGGGTCAGTGGATCAACGGCCACGGCTGGGGCGCCTACTCGCTGCTCTTTGGTCTGCTGTGGTGGGCCGTGGTCCTGTTCCAGTGGTTCGGCGACGCCATCCGCGAGAGCGAAAACGGCCTGTACAGCGATCGCATCGACGTGTCCTTCCGCTGGAGCATGAGCTGGTTCATCTTCTCGGAGGTGATGTTCTTTGCGGCCTTCTTCGGTGCCCTCTATTGGGCCCGTGTGCACTCTGTGCCGATGCTGGCCAACCTCGACCACCAGATCCTGTGGCCCGACTTCAAGGCGCTTTGGCCCAGTTCGGCGCCTGGCGCCACGGCCTCGCCGGCGGGCATCGTCGAGCCCTTCCAGACCATGGGGCCCTGGCCTTTGCCTACGATCAACACCGCCTTGCTGCTCACCTCCGGCGTGACGCTGACGATCGCCCACCACGCTCTTCGGGAGGGTCATCGCGCCAAGACCATCGCTTTCATGTGGATGACGGTGATTCTTGGCCTGGTCTTCCTGTTCGTCCAGGGCTACGAGTACCTGCATGCCTACCGGGACCTGAACCTGAAGCTGTCTTCGGGCATCTACGGGTCCACCTTCTTCATGCTGACCGGCTTCCACGGCTTCCACGTTTTCGTGGGCATGCTGATGCTGCTGTTCATCACGCTGCGTCTGCACAAGGGCCACTTCACCCCGGAGCGCCATTTCGGTTTCGAGGGAGCGGCCTGGTACTGGCACTTCGTCGATGTGGTCTGGCTGGGGCTTTACGTCATCGTCTACTGGATGTGACCTGGTGCCGTCTGTTTCGTAAGACGGCCCGACCCTTTTCAACGCCGCTGCCGTGCAGCGGCGTTGGCGCTTGATGAGCAGGGGTCAGGGGGCGTTAGCGCACCACCGGTACACCGGTCGGCTGGATCCAGCCCAGTTGATAGGCGACCAGGATGCAGATGAACAGCAGGATGGACAGCCCCACGCGCAGGCCGAGCGAACGCACCATGTTGTTGGTCTTGGGTTTTCCGTCACGGCCATCTTTCATCATGAACACCAGGGCCGAGGCCAGGCTGGCCAGGATGAGCACGAACGCTGCGACGATGAAGATTTTCATGCGCTGCATTATGCGCCGGGCCGGAACCCATGGCTGAGACCATGGATCAGGCCCGCTGGCGGACCTGGGTGGTTCTCGCTGCGACGTTGCTCGGCATGGGCGTGACGGCCTCCCTGGGGCGTTGGCAGTTGGATCGAGCGGCCCAGAAGGAGTCGCTGCAGATGGCGCTGCGGACCCAGGCGGTCCGGCCCACGTTGAGCCTGCACGAATCGACGATGCCAGAAGATGCCGATGTGACATGGTTGCACCGTCCCGCCATCGTCCGAGGGCGATGGCTGGCCGGCCATACGGTGTTGCTGGACAACCGGCAGATGCAAGGGCCCCAGCCAGGCTTCTTCGTGCTCACGGGCCTGCAGATCGAAGGGCGCGAGGAGGTGCTGGTGGTCCAACGGGGCTGGGTGGCCCGCGATGTCTCCGACCGCAGTCGGGTGCCAGACATTCCCACGCCTTTCGAGGAGACGGTGACGGTGGCCGGCCGAATAGCCCCGCCACCGGCCAAGCTCTATCAGTTCGCACCGCTGGAGACCGGCGTAATTCGGCAAAATCTCGACTTGGCGCAATTCGCGCAAGAAGTCCGCCGGCCGGTGTGGCCGGTGACCCTCGTCCAGACCGAGCCCGCGAGCACCGGTGCCGCGGACGGCCTGCTGCGGCAGTGGCCCGAACCCTCGGTGGATGTTCACAAGCACTACGGCTATGCGTTCCAGTGGTTCGCGCTGTGTGCACTGATGGCAGGTTTGTATGTCTGGTTCCAAGTCCTCCGTCCCTGGCGACGCCGCAGCACCTGAGCCCCTGAGCTTCACGGTGCACAGCATGCCCAGTCCGGCCGTGGATGGCCAGGCGCGTGTGCGCCTGGGAAGGATCAAGATGATCCTGGTGCTCCTGGTGTGTGCGGCCCCGGTGATCGCCTCTTACCTCACGTATTACGTGATCCGTCCCGAGGGCCGGAGCAACTACGGTCAGCTGATCGATCCTCAGCGCCCCTTGCCCGCCCTGAGCCTGCAGGATCTGCAAGGCCAGACGGTGCCGACCGAGAGCCTGCGCCATCAGTGGTTGATCGTCGTGGTCGGGAGCGGTGCCTGCGACACGGTCTGCGAGCGCAACCTCTACCTGCAGCGCCAGTTGCGCGAGATGACCGGCAAGGACCGCGAACGCATCGACAAGGTCTGGCTCGTGACCGACAGCGCCCCCATCCAACCCGCGCTGCTGAAGGGTATCGCGGGCGCCCAGGTGCTGCGCGCCTCCCAGGAGGAGGTGGCCGCCTGGCTGGAGCCGGAGACTGGCCAGACGATCGGGGCGCATCTGTACATCGTCGATCCCCTGGGCAACTGGATGATGCGCTTTCCCGCCGATGCCGACCCTTCCAAGGTCAAGCGGGACCTGGGGCGCCTGCTCAATGCGTCCCGCCACTGGGACAAGGCCGGGCGCTGAGACGGGCATCGCCATGGAAACCCAAGCGCTTTACGACCTGACGCCCATCGCGCGCCTGGCACTGCTGGGCATCGTCATCGCCCTGGGCCCGCTGGCCTGGGTGTGGCTGCGCAACCGGCATGCAGCCCCCAGCGTGCGTCTGGCGGCGCTGACGGCGCTGACGCTTTTTCTCACCTTCGACCTGGTGGTGTTCGGCGCCTTCACGCGATTGACCGACTCGGGCCTGGGGTGTCCGGACTGGCCGGGCTGTTACGGCGCGGCCAGCCCGGTGGGAGCGCGGGCGGAGATCACGGCGGCCGAGACGGCCATGCCCACCGGCCCGGTCACCCACAAGAAGGCCTGGATCGAGATGATCCACCGCTACCTGGCCACGGGCGTGGGTGTGCTGATCATGGTGATGGCCATTACGAGCTGGATGGAGCGCAAGCGACTCGCCCTGTCGCCCTGGTGGGCCACGGCCACGCTGGTGTGGGTGTGCGTCCAGGGAGCTTTCGGCGCGCTCACGGTGACCATGAAGCTTTATCCAGCCATCGTGACGGCTCACCTCCTCGGGGGGCTCTTCCTGCTGGCGCTGCTGACGGCACAGCATCAGGTCTATCGCGCTCGGCAGCTGGTCCTCAGCCCCGGCCTTCATCGTCTCGCCTGGGCGTTGTTCGCGCTGCTGTGGGTCCAGATCGCCTTGGGCGGATGGGTCAGCACCAACTACGCCGTGCTGGCCTGCCCCGATTTCCCCACCTGCCATGGCCAATGGTGGCCGGCCATGGATTTCCAGCAGGGCTTCCAGATTGCGCGTCCCCTGGGGGAGCGGCGTGATGGAGGCTATCTGAGCTTCGATGCGCTCACCGCCATCCACTACACCCATCGGCTGGCAGCCTATGTCGTGCTGGCGGCGCTCGTGGGCTATGCCGCGGCGCTGTGGCGGCAAGGCGCTGCACATCGCCAATACGCCGCCTGGCTGCTGGGTGGGGCGCTGTGGCAGTTCCTCAGCGGCCTGAGCAACGTGGTGCTGGGGTGGCCGCTGGTGGCCGCGCTCGCTCACACGGCCGGAGCGGCCGGGCTCGTGATCGTGCTCACCGCCTTGTTGACCCAGGCCCACCGGGCCCGTCGTGTCGTGACGGCAGCGCGTGCATCCATGGTGCCGCTGTCATCGGCGAGCGGTCGGACGGCCTCCTAGAATCCTCCCAACCTTCCCCATGTCCGGAACCCTTGCCACCTCCGCTGCACCGCCCTCGCGGTTTTCGCAGTTCTACGCGCTGACCAAGCCGCGCGTGGTGCAGCTCATTGTCTTCTGCGCCGTGATCGGCATGCTGCTGGCCGTCCCGGGTTTGCCTGACTGGCGCGTGGCCCTGGCGGCCACGGTGGGCATCTGGCTGGTGGCCGGGGCGGCGGCTGCCTTCAACTGCCTCGTCGAGCAGCATATCGACGCACGCATGCAGCGCACCGCTTGGCGGCCCACGGCCAAGGGTGAGCTGACCAACACCCAGACCCTGCTGTTCTCGGCGCTGCTGTGCAGTGCGGGGATGGCCTTGCTGTATGTGGCCGTGAATCCGCTGACGGCATGGCTGACCTTCGGCACCTTCGTGGGCTATGCGGTGATCTACACCGTGGTGCTCAAGCCGCTGACGCCGCAGAACATCGTCATCGGCGGCGCCTCGGGGGCGATGCCGCCGGTGCTCGGCTGGGCCGCGGTGACCGGCGAGGTCACGACCGAGGCGCTGCTGCTCGCGCTCATCATCTTCGTGTGGACGCCGCCGCATTTCTGGGCGCTGGCGCTGTACCGCGTCGAGGACTACCGCAAGGCCGGCCTGCCGATGCTGCCGGTGACGCACGGCAACGCGTTCACGCGGCTGCAGGTGCTGCTCTACACCTTCGTGCTGCTGGCGGCGACGCTGCTGCCCTTCACCTACGGCATGAGCGGCTGGCTGTACCTGGTGGCGGCGCTGGTGCTCGGCGGCGCCTTCATCGCCCACGCCTGGCAGCTGTGGCGCCGCTACAGCGATGCGCTGGCGCGCAAGACCTTCCGCTTCTCGATCTGGCACCTGTCGCTGCTGTTCGCGGCGCTGCTGGTCGACCACTGGACGCGGCCATGGCTCGGCTGATCGCGCTCGCCCTGCTCGGTCCGCTCGCCCTGAGCGCGGCGCTGCTCGCCGGCTGCGACAAGGCCGCGCTGCCCTCCGCCGGCGGCAGCTTCAAGTCGATCGACATCACCGGCGCCGACTACGCCAGCAAGCTCGAGCTGCCCGACGCCGACGGCAAGCCGCGCCGCCTGGCCGATTGGAAGGGCAAGGT
>CAZKGD010000142.1:0-6322 GCA_964552215.1 uncultured Caldimonas sp. | reverse complement strand
GTGCTTGTCGTCCATCTTCACGCCGGTGGGGATGCCGCGGCCGTTGTCGATGACGGAGATCGAGTTGTCGGTGTGGATGGTGACGACGATGTCGTCGCAGTGCCCGGCCAGGGCCTCGTCGATGGAGTTGTCCACCACCTCGAAGACCAGGTGGTGCAGGCCCGTGCCGTCGGAGGTGTCGCCGATGTACATGCCAGGGCGCTTGCGCACGGCCTCCAGGCCTTCCAGGATCTGGATGGAGCTTTCGCCGTAGCTTCCGCCGTCCGTGGGTTGGGAAGAGGGTGCTGGGCTCGGGGTCGGGTCAGACATGGGGGACTCTTTTCAAACATGCATGCCCGCTCGTGGCGGGCATCGGGAAACGGGGGCCGGGCAGGGCGGGTGAGCCTCAGATCCGCATCGGCATCACGACGTACTTGAAGCCGTGGTCGTCGGGGATGGTGAGCAGCGCGCTGGAGTTGGCGTCCTGCAGTTCCACCTTCACCATCTCCTGGCTCATGTTGGCCAGGGCATCGACCAGGTAGGTCACGTTGAAGCCGATCTCGATGGTGTCACCCCCGTAGTCGATCTCGAGCTCCTCCTTGGCCTCTTCCTGCTCGGCATTGCTCGATGCGATGCGCAGGGTGCCGGGCTCGATGTTCACGCGCACGCCCTTGAACTTCTCGCTCGTGAGGATGGCCGCGCGCTGCAGGCTGGCCAGCAGCGCCGCACGGCCCAGCGTGACGCTGTTCTTGTGGTTCTTGGGGATGACGCGGTTGTAGTCGGGGAACTTGCCTTCCACGAGCTTGGTGACGAACTCCATGCCCGAGAAGCTGAACTTGGCCTGGTTGCCGGCAAAGCGCATCTCGATGGCGGTGTCCTCGTCCTTGAGCAGGCGCTGCAGCTCCAGCACGGTCTTGCGCGGCAGGATGACCTCCTGGCGCGGCATCTCCACCTCCAGCGTGGCGCTGGCCAGGGCCAGGCGGTGGCCGTCGGTGGCCACGAGCGTGAGCTGCTTGCCTTCGGCCACGAAGAGGATGCCGTTGAGGTAGTAGCGGATGTCGTGCACGGCCATCGCGAAATGCACCTGGCCGATCAGGCCCTTGAGCGTCTTCTGCGGCACGCTGAAGCCCGGGCCGAAGTCGGCGGCTTCCTGCACCAGCGGGAAGTCCTCGGCCGGCAGGGTCTGCAGCGTGAAGCGGCTCTTGCCGCCTTGCAGCGTGAGCTTGTTCTGGTTGGCCGTGAGCGACACCATCTGGTCGGCTGGCAGCGAGCGCAGGATGTCGATCAGCTTGCGGGCCCCCACCGAGGTGCTGAAGTTGCCGGCATCCCCGTCCAGCTCGGCCGTGGTGCGCACCTGGATCTCCAGGTCGCTGGTGGTGAACTCCACCTGGGCCCCGGTCTTGCGGATCAGCACGTTGGCCAGGATGGGCAGGGTGTGGCGGCGCTCCACGATGCCGGAGACGGCCTGGAGGGCGCCGAGCACTTTGTCCTGGGGTGCTTTCAACACAATCATGTGAACCTCTTAAAGGTGGTAGCCGTAGTAGGGGGCCGTAGTTTTTGTGGAGAACGCTATTTTGTCTTGTTCGATCAAGGGCTTGGCACAAGGACAAGCCTGTGCGGGGCACCCTGGGTTGCATGCGGTCTGACCGACAACAACTTTGAAAAACCCGCTTCACCTGTGGACAAGTGGGTGCTTGTTCCAGATTTGTCCCCAGCCTTGTGCTTTGACAACAGTGATCCCCTTGTGCCAGTTGCGTGCGCGGTGGAGAGCTTCAGCCCTTGAGGGTCTGCTCCAGCACGTGCAACTGCTGGTTCAGTTCGGTGTTCTTGCTGCGCTCGCCGCCGATCTTGCGCACCGCGTGCAGCACGGTGGTGTGGTCGCGCCCGCCGAAGAGCTCGCCGATCTCGGGCAGGCTCTTCTGCGTCAGTTCCTTGGCCAGGTACATCGCGATCTGGCGCGGTCGGGCGATGGAGGCGGGCCGCTTCTTGGAATACATGTCGGCGACCTTGATCTTGTAGAAGTCGGCCACCGTCTTCTGGATGTTCTCGACCGAGATCTGCCGGTTCTGGATCGAGAGCAAGTCCTTGAGCGCCTCGCGGGCCAGCGCGATGTTGATTTCCTTGTGGGAAAACCGTGAATAAGCCAGGATCTTGCGCAGCGCGCCTTCGAGCTCGCGCACGTTGGCGCGCACGTTCTTGGCCACGAAGAAGGCCACGTCCTCGGGCATCTGGGCGCCTTCGGTCTCGGCCTTCTTGATCAGGATGGCCACGCGCATCTCCAGCTCGGGCGGCTCGATGGCCACCGTGAGGCCCGAATCGAAGCGGCTGGTCAGGCGCTCGTCGATGTCCACCAACCCCTTGGGGTAGGTGTCGCTGGTCATGATGATGTGCGCCTTCTTGGCCAGCAGGGCTTCGAAGGCGTTGAAGAACTCTTCCTGGGTGCGGTCCTTGCCGGCGAAGAACTGCACGTCGTCGATCAGCAGCAGGTCGAGCTGGTGGTACTTGGCCTTCAGTTCGTCGAAGGTCTTGCGCTGGTAGTTCTTCACCACGTCCGAGATGAACTGCTCGGCATGCAGGTAGAGCACCTTGGCATCGGGCCGGTCGGCCAGCAGGGCGTTGCCCACGGCGTTCATCAGGTGGGTCTTGCCCAGGCCCACGCCGCCGTAGATGAAGAGCGGGTTGTACATCTGGCCCGGGGCGCCGGCCACATGGAGCGCGGCGGTGCGCGCCATCTGGTTGGCCCGCCCCGGCACCAGGGTGTCGAAGGTCAGGCTGGGGTTCAGGCGGTTGCGCGAGGGCTGCGCCGCGGGAGCGGGGGCCGGGCTGGCCACGGGGGGTGCCACGGCGTGCCCGTTGTGGCTGCCGTTCAGTGCCTGGGGCAGGGCATGCACCGCCGCGGCCACCGGGCGCGGCGAGAGGGCTTCACGGGGCGCCAGGCTCAGGTCCAGCCGCATGGGCTGCCCGTTCAGTTCGGCCAGCAAGGCCTCGATGCGCGCGGCGTACTGGTTGCGGATCCAGTCGAGCTTGAAGCGGTTGGGCACGCGCACGGACATGACCGGCCCGGCCTCGCCTTGCGTGACGAGGCCCGCGGGCAGCGGTCGGATCCAGGTGGCGAATTGCTGTTCGGGCAGCTCGGCGGCGAGTCGTTCGCAGCACCGCTGCCACAAGTCGGAGCTCATGGAGTTGTGGAAAACTTTTTCTTGGAGCAGCGGGATTCTAGCCTCCTCAGGGCACGACCGGGACACTTATCCACAGAAAATGTGCCCGGGCAAACCCCCAGGCCCTGGCCTGGTATCGCGCCCAAGTCATTGACCTGAAAGGGGGCATTTGGTGTAATTGAGGGTTTCCCGAATTCGGGCGACCTAGTCGACTTCATCCATTCGCGCCCTCCGGGCGGAGTGCTCCGAGAGGATCCATCATGAAACGCTCTTATCAACCTTCCAAGGTCCGTCGTGCGCGCACGCACGGCTTCCTGGTGCGCATGAAGACCAAGGGTGGCCGCAAGGTCATCAACGCTCGTCGCGCCAAGGGCCGCAAGCGCCTGGCTGTCTGATCCCGCGCGGCGAGCGCCGGGTTGGCCCCGTCCCCGACGCCTGTTGGCCTGGTGCGGCTCAAGCGCCGCGCCGATTTCGAACGGGTGCTGGGGGCTGGCGGCCCGGCCATCGTGGCCCGCAGCCCGCATTTCGTGCTGCACCACTTGCGTGAATCCGGCCAGTTGTCAACAGGGTCCGCCCCTGACAGTGGCCCGCTTGTGGATGGCTCGGTGGCCTTGCCCCGGCGCCTGTGCGTGGGGGTGGTGATTCCGAAGCGCTGGGCGCGTCGGGCCGTCACCCGCAACGTGCTGAAGCGGCAGATGTACGCAGCCTTCGCGCGCTACCAACACGTCCTGCCCGGCGGGATGTGGGTGGCGCGTTTGCGCTCGTCCTATGATCGCAGCCAGTTTCCCAGCGCCGATTCGCCGGCGTTGCGCCAGGCCGCGCGTGTCGAGATCGACGCGTTGATGGCCGGTGCTGCACGGCGCCTGGGCCCGGAGGGCAGGGCATGATGGCCGCCGCCCTCAAGGGGCTGGTGCGCGGCTACCAGCTGCTCTTCAGTGCCTGGGTGGGCGGCGATTGCCGTTTCGAGCCCACCTGCTCGGCCTACGCGCTGCAGGCGCTGGACCGCCACGGGGCGGCCGCGGGCAGCTACCTGGCCGCCCGCCGCCTGCTGCGCTGCCACCCCTGGTGCGAGGGTGGCCATGACCCGGTGCCTGCGCGGCGACCGGGCCTGTTCTCCCGCCATGTCGAGCCCGGTCCCGTGCCGGGCGCCACGTCCAATTCCACCAGCGAGTCGTCTCCATGACCGATATGCGCCGCACCATCCTGTGGGTGGTGTTCTCGATGTCCCTCGTCCTGCTCTGGGACGCCTGGAACAAGCACTCCGGCCGGCCCTCGATGTTCTCGCCGACCCCCGTGGCCCAGCAGAGCGCGCCCGCTTCCGTCACACCCGAAGGTGGCGCGTCGGATGCGGCCTTGCCTGCGCCAGCGGCGGTGACCACGCCCGGCAGCATTGCCACACAGGCAGCCGTGCCCGCGGCGGCCACGCCCGCAGCGTCCGAGCGGCTGGAAATCACCACCGACGTGGTCAAGGCCGTGATCGACACCCAGGGCGGTACGCTGAGCTACGTCGAGTTGCTGAACTACTCCGACCAGAACGACCGCAGTCGCAACGTGGTGCTGCTCGACCAGTCGGCCCAGCGCGTCTATCTGGCCCAGACCGGCCTGATCAACAAGGACGACGCAGGCGAGCGTTTCCCCAACCACTTCACCGTCATGACGGCCGAGCCGGGCCCGCGTGTGCTGGCTGACGGCCAGGACCGCCTGGAGGTGAAGCTGAGCTCGCCGGTGGTGGGCGGCCTGCAGTACGTCAAGACCTACACCTTCACCCGTGGCGAGTACACCGTGGGTGTGCGCCATGAAGTGATCAACAGTGCCGAGGCGCCGCGCGACCCGCAGCTCTACCTGCAGCTCGTGCGCGACGGCAACCCGCCCCCGGGCGAGTCGGCCTTCTACTTCACCTTCACGGGCCCGGCCCTCTATACCGACGCCAAGAAGTTCCACAAGATCGACTTCAAGGACATCGAGCGCGGCCGCGCCGAGACCGCCGCGCCGGCCGACAACGGCTGGATCGCGATGGTGCAGCACTACTTCGCGTCGGCCTGGCTGCTGAACGTGCCGGGCCACGACCGCCTGCAGCGCGAGTTCCGCACGGCCAAGGTGAGCAACAACCTTTATTCCATCGCGATGGTCGTGCCGCTGCCCACGCTGGCCGCCGGCGAGACCCGCACGGTGGACACGACACTCTTCGTCGGCCCGCAGGAGGAGAACAAGCTCGCGGCCCTGGCTCCCGGGCTGGAGCTGGTGAAGGACTACGGCTGGTTCACCATCCTGTCCAAGCCCCTGTTCTGGCTGCTCGACAAGCTCAACGGCCTGCTGGGCAACTGGGGCTGGTCGATCGTGGCGCTGGTGTTCCTGCTGAAGGCGGCCTTCTACTGGCTCAATGCCAAGGCCTACGCGTCGATGGCCAAGATGAAGGCCGTGGCACCGCGCGTCACCGAGCTGCGCGAGCGCTACAAGGACAAGCCGCAGCAGATGCAGCAGGAGATGATGCGCATCTACCGCGAGGAGAAGGTCAACCCGATGGGGGGCTGTTTCCCCATCCTGATCCAGATCCCCGTGTTCATCGCGCTGTACTGGGTGCTGCTGTCGTCGGTGGAGATGCGCAACGCGCCCTGGATCCTGTGGATCGACGACCTGTCGGTGAAGGACCCGTACTACATCCTGCCGCTGCTCATGACCGCCTCGACGCTGCTGCAGACCTGGCTGAACCCCACGCCGCCGGACCCCATCCAGGCCAAGATGATGTGGATCATGCCGCTGATGTTCTCGGTGATGTTCTTCCTCTTCCCGGCCGGCCTGGTGCTGTACTGGCTGACGAACAACATCCTGTCGATCGCGCAGCAGTGGTACATCAACAAGAAGCTGGGCGTGCTGGATCTGAAATTCGGCAGGAAGAGCTGAGCCCGGGGGCCTGATGCTGCCCAGACATCAGGACCCCATCGTGGCGATCGCCACCGCCCCCGGCCGCGGGGCCGTGGGCATCGTGCGGGTGTCGGGACGCGACCTGTCGGGCTTCGTGCCGGCGCTGCTGGGCCGCGCGCTGCAGCCGCGCCATGCCCACTACCTCCCCTTCCCGGATGCCCAGGGCCAGGCCATCGACCAGGGGCTGGCGCTGCACTTCCCGGCGCCCCATTCCTACACCGGCGAGGACGTGCTGGAGCTGCAGGCCCATGGCGGGCCGGTGG
>CAZKGD010000141.1:0-6406 GCA_964552215.1 uncultured Caldimonas sp. | reverse complement strand
CCTTCCGCTACACCTCGCGGGGCAACCTGGTCGCGGTGGTCACCAACGGCACCGCCGTGCTGGGCCTGGGCGACATCGGTCCGCTGGCGGCCAAGCCGGTGATGGAAGGCAAGGGCGTGCTGTTCAAGAAGTTCGCCGGCATCGACGTCTTCGACCTCGAGATCAACGAAAAGCACGACCTCGACAAACTGGTGGACATCATCGCCTCGCTCGAGCCCAGCTTCGGCGGCATCAACCTCGAGGACATCAAGGCGCCGGACTGCTTCTACGTCGAGCGCAAGCTGCGCGAGCGCATGAAGATCCCCGTCTTCCACGACGACCAGCACGGCACGGCCATCGTCGTCGGATCGGCCATCATCAACGGCCTAAAGGTGGTGGGCAAGGATCTCAAGAAGGTCAAGCTCGTCACCTCCGGCGCCGGGGCCGCCGCCCTGGCCTGCCTGAACCTGCTGGTGAAGCTGGGGATTCCGCGTGAAAACATCTGGGTCACCGACCTGGCCGGCGTGGTCTACCAGGGCCGTACCGAGCTGATGGACCCGGACAAGGCCCAGTTCGCCCAGGACACCGCGCAACGCACCCTGGCCGAGGTGATCGAGGGCGCCGACATTTTCCTGGGCCTGTCGGCTGGCGGCGTGCTCAAGCCGGAGATGGTGGCAAAGATGGCCCCCAAGCCGCTCATTCTGGCCCTGGCCAACCCCAATCCGGAAATCACGCCGGAGGAAGTGAAGGCCGTGCGCGACGATGCCATCATGGCCACCGGCCGCACCGACTATCCCAACCAGGTCAACAACGTCCTGTGCTTCCCCTACATCTTTCGTGGGGCGCTGGACTCCGGGGCCACGACCATCACCGACGAGATGGAAGTGGCGGCCGTGCATGCGATCGCCGAACTGGCCCAGGCCGAGCAGAGCGAGGTGGTGGCCGCCGCGTATGCCGGTGCCACGCTGAGCTTCGGCCCGGAGTACCTGATCCCCAAGCCCTTCGACCCGCGGCTGATGATGCGCATCGCGCCGGCCGTGGCGAAGGCGGCGGCCGACTCGGGCGTGGCCACCCGGCCCATCGCCGACCTCGACGCCTATCGGGAGAAGCTGCAGAGCTTCGTCTATGCCTCGGGCACGACGATGAAGCCCATCTTCAACGTGGCCAAGCGCGCCAGGAACAAGCGCATCGTCTACTGCGAGGGCGAGGAGGAACGCGTGCTGCGCGCCGTGCAGGTCGTGGTGGACGAGCAACTGGCCCGCCCCACGCTGATCGGTCGCCCCGAGGTCATCGCCCAGCGCGTCGAACGCTTCGGCCTGCGCCTGCAGCAAGACCGCGACTATGACGTGGTCAACACCGAGTTCGACCACCGCTACCGCGACTACTGGCAGACCTACCACCGCATGACCGAGCGCAAGGGCGTGACCCAGCAGCTCGCCAAGATCGAGATGCGCCGCCGCCTCACCCTCATCGGCGCCATGCTGCTGCACAAGGGCGAGGTGGACGGCATGCTGTGCGGCACCTGGGGCACCACGGCCATGCACCTGCAGTACATCGACCAGGTGATCGGCCGGCGGGCGGGCGTGAAGACCTACGCCTGCATGAACGGCCTCATCCTGCCCGGACGCCAGGTCTACCTCGTCGACACCCATGTCAACCACGACCCGAGCGCCGAGCAACTGGCCGAAATCACCGTTCTGGCCGCCGAGGAGATGCTGCGCTTCGGCATCCAGCCCAAGGCCGCGCTGCTGTCGCACTCCAACTTCGGCTCCAGCAACCAGCCTTCGGCGGTGAAGATGCGCCAGGCCCTGGAGCTGATCCGGGTCCAGGCGCCGTGGCTGGAGATCGACGGCGAGATGCACGGCGACGTGGCCCTCGATGCGGCCGCCCGCAAGGCCCTGATGCCCAACACCACCCTCAGCGGCGAGGCCAACCTGCTGGTGCTGCCCAACATCGATGCCGCCAACATCAGCTACAACCTGCTCAAGACGGCTGCCGGCGGCGGCATCGCCATCGGGCCGGTGCTGCTGGGGGCCGCCCAGCCGGTGCACATCCTCACCCCGTCGGCCACCGTGCGCCGCATCGTGAACATGACCGCCCTGGCCGTGGCCGACGCCAACGCCGGCCGCTGAGCGCGCACTCAGAGCGTCGATCGTCAAGACGAAAACATTTGTTCACGGATGCTTCTGATGAAGTGTACGCTCACACTCAAACCCTCGAAGGCCTTGCGATCCTGCTGAAATTTGAGGCACAGCCTTGTGGTTTTGGTGCCGATTCGGTACCATGACAGCTTCAGGATTCAGGGAAAACCCGTGGCAACCGCTGCATGGTCACTTCGGTGGCAGTCGCTCCGCAAGTTAGGAGCCACTACCGCCGCAGTCACAGCGATCGCTCTGGGTCAGGGTGCATCGTTGGCCAAGGGGCCCGCACCCGGCAGCCGTCCCGCGGACAGCTTTGCCGTCGCACTGGCCGACTTGCCGCGGCAAGCCCAGGACACCCACCGTCTCATCTTGTCGGGAGGCCCCTTCCCCTACGACAAGGACGGAACCGTGTTCTTCAACCGCGAGCGGTTGTTGCCGGCCAAGCCTCGTGGGCATTACCGCGAGTACACGGTCAGGACGCCAGGCGTGCGGCACCGCGGAGCGCGGCGCATCGTCTGCGGTGGGGTGCCGCCCACGAAGCCTGAAGTCTGTTACTACACCGATGACCATTACGCGAGCTTTCGCCGGATCATCGAATGAGCCGCTTTTGAAGCAAAGAGGATCGTGACCATGCTTTTGCAGACCGTCCGTCCGAACATCGTCCAATCCATCCGGGCCTTCCGGGTGGAGGACCTGATGCGGGCCGCACAAGACACCGGTCAGCACTTCCTGTATGCCAACCTGGGCCAGACCCAGACCAAGCAGGAGGTGCTGGAAGGCATCGCCGAGGCCTTTCTGTTCCCGGCGCATTTCGGCAAGAACTTTGACGCCTTGTACGACTGCCTGACCGACCTGGTGAACAAGTCGGGCCCGCAGCCGGGCTTCATCGTGGTGCTGGAGCAGATTCCCGACAACCCCCGCTTCGACCGGGAAGCCCGCGAGCAGCTGCTCGATGTCTTCCGCGATGCGGCCGACTTCTGGGGGGATCGGAAAGTCCCCTTCCGATGTTTCTATTCTTTTCTGTAGCCCGCTCCCAGGAAATCGGGTCATGGGAGCGGGCCAGCGAGATGGCCCAGAGCGAAATCACGGTGAAGCCGGCTGCCAAGGCGGTCAAGACCACCGGCCCCAGCTTCGGCACGCACATGCCGATGATGAGCAGCGCGTTCGACACCTCGGCGTGGCTGGTGGCCGCCTGACCAGGCGCAGCTGTCACCCAACCCCCAAGCGGCTCCTTCGAGCCGCTTTTTCTTTGCTCAGCCCGCGCAGGCCTGGGCCAGCGACACGTACTCGGCCACCGGCACTTCCTCGGCGCGACGCTGCACGTCGAAGTGGCCGGGAAAGCTGCGCGCCTCGAGCCAGCGGCCCAGGGTGTGGCGCAAGAGCTTGCGCCGCTGCGAGAAGGCCACGGCCACCAGTTCGCTCAGCAGCGTGGCATCGACGGCCGGCGGCGTGGGCAGCGGCAGCATGCGCACCACGGCTGAATCGACGCGCGGCGGCGGATCGAAGGCCTCCGGCGGCACCTCGAAGAGCGATTCGATGTCGTAGCGCCACTGCAGCATCACGCTCAGGCGCCCGTAGTCCTTGTCGCCCGGCGAGGCCGCCATGCGATCGACCACTTCCTTCTGCAGCATGAAGTGCTGGTCGGCAATGGCCTCCACATGCGTGAGCAGGTGGAAGGCGATTGGCGAGGAGATGTTGTAGGGCAGGTTGCCCACCACGCGCAGGCGCTGACCGCGTTCGCGGGCCAGCGCACTGAAGTCCACGGTGAGCACGTCGGCCTCGATCACCTGAAGCTCGGCTCGCTTGCGCAGGCGCGCGGCCAGGTCACGGTCGAGTTCGATCACCGTCAGCCGCTCGCAGCGCGACACCAGCGGGTCGGTCAGGGCGCCGAGCCCCGGGCCGATCTCCACCAAGGCCTCGCCAGGACGGGGGTCGATGGCGCGCACGATGGCGTCGAGCACCGACGTGTCGGTGAGGAAGTGCTGGCCGAAGCGCTTGCGCGGGGCGTGCTTCACAGCTGCGGCTGGATGCGGATGTCGATGAAGGCGCGCTCGCGGATCTCGCGGGCCCATTCTTCGTAGGTTTCCTCGTACTTGCGTTCGCGCAGGACGTTGCGGGCCAGTTCGCGCTGTTCGCGCGGGTCCACCTGGGCCTGGCGGCGGTCGGTGACCTGCATCAGGTGGGCGCCGAAACGCGACAGGAAGGGCTCGGAAAGCCGTCCGGTGGGCAGGGCGGTCATCACACGCTCGAACTCGGGCACGAACTGGCCCGGGCTGGCCCAGCCCAGGTCCCCTCCTTGCGGGGCACTGCCGTCTTCGGAGAACTCGCGCGCCAGCTGTGCGAAGCCGGCTTCGCCCTGTTCGACACGCCGCTTGTACTCGGCCAGCCGCCGCAAAGCGGTCTCGGCACTGAGCTGGGGCGACAGACGCAACAGGATGTGGCGCGCGCGCGTCTGCGTGATGGTATCGGCGCTGCCGCCCTGGCGATCGAGCAGCTTCAGCACGTGAAAACCGGCCCCCGATCGCACCAGGGCGGGCGCCACGTCGCCGGCTTTCAGCGGCTCGACGGCGGCGAGAAACAGCTCCGGCAGCCGCGCGGCAGGTCGCAGGCCGAGACGACCGCCTTCGGCACGGTTTGCCCCCTCCGAATGCGCCCGCGCCAGGGCCGCGAAGTCCTCGCCGGCACGGGCCTGGGCCAGCAGGCCTTCGGCCTTGGCGCGCCGCTCCGCCACGACGGCGTCACTGGCCCCCTCGGGCACCGCCACGAGCAGCTGGGCGATGTCGTACTCCTGGGCGCCCGAGCGCTGGGCACGCTGCGCGGCCAGATGGTCGTCGATCTCGGCCTCGGTGACCCGGATCCGGCCCTGCACCTCACGCTCGCGCACACGCTGGAGCAGGATCTGGTCACGCAGGTTGCTGCGAAAGCGCGCGTAGTCGAGACCCTCGGCGGCCAGCCGCTCGCGGAACTGGGGCAGCGTGAGCTGGTTCTGGGACGCCACGTTCGCGGCCGCCCGGTCGAGTTCGGCCTCGTCCACGCGCAGGCCGGTGTCACGGGCATGGGACAGCTGGGCGCGGTCGTCGATCAGCGCATTGACCACGTCATTGAGCAGTTGGTCGCGCGGAGGCAGGCGCGCGCCACTGCGTGCCGCGTCCTGCTCGATGGCCTGCAGGCGGCGCATGACGTCACTGTAGGTCACGAGCTCCTGGTTGACCACGGCCACGATGTAGTCGCCACGCGCAGGCGAGGCCAGTTGGGCCACGGACACCGCAGGGGCCAGCAGCGCGGCGGCCAGGACCAACGGGACGGCCAGGGCGCGGGCGCCGTGCGGAAGGAGACGCCTCAGAAAGTTTGGGGTCATGGGCATGAGATGCAGATGCCGACCGCGCGTTCACTCGCGCAGCAGCTGGTAACCAGGGATATTGTCCTTCAAGGTCCGCAAGGGGTTGCTGCCCAGGCGCGACAGGCCCACGAACTCCAGCTGCAGCATCAGCCGCGTGACGGCTTCCTGCTGGCCCGTGGAGCGGCGCTCGGCCACCACCCGTCCGATCCAGCAGCCGGTGTCGTACTCGAAGCCCAGCAGGGAATCGGTGATGCGTGACTCGGCCAGGCTGTAATTGAAACGGCCCACGCTGTACCAGCGACCGCTGCAACCGTCCCCGGCGCCGCGGCCCGACCCGGTGTACACCGGCCACTGCCAGCCAACATCCAGCTGCTCGCTGGCGTTGCGCACCAGGCTGTAGCGGGCGCTGAGCGTGCGGAACGGACCGGGCGAGTAGCGTGCCGACAGGGTGGAGCGGGCGGTGCGCTTGATCTCCGGGTTGTACTGCACCGACCCGCCCAGGTTCCAGGACGGGATGACGTTGGTCGACCCCAGCAGCAGCAGGTCGCTGGAGCGCTGGGTGAAAGGCACCCCTTCGGGCGTGATGCGCTGGTCGGAGAACAGATAGCGCTGGGCGACGCCCAGGCGTAGCACCTCGGCGCCGGAGGAGGGGTCGATGAGGCGGGAATCGACGCCGGCCGTGACCTGGCGCGCGTCGGCCACCCGGTCCACCCCCGAGAACGGGTTGGCGTCGAACAAGGTGGTGAAGTTCAGGTCCTTGCCCGCGCTGTCGAAGTTGGGCAGGTCGGCTTGCTCGCGGAAGGGGGTGTGGACGAAGAGCAGCCGCGGCTCGAGCGTCTGGAGGTAGTTGCGTCCGAGCCAGGTGGCGTCCCGCTCGAAGCGCAAGCCGCCGTCGAGGCTGACGCTGGGGATGAACCGGGACGCGCGATCGCGCCCGCCGCTCAGG
>CAZKGD010000140.1:0-6435 GCA_964552215.1 uncultured Caldimonas sp. | reverse complement strand
CAAGGTGGCGCACTTCTGCTCGATGTGCGGCCCCAAGTTCTGCTCGATGAAGATCACCCAGGAGGTGCGGGAGTTCGCCGCGAAGCAAGGAATGGGGGAAGACCAGGCCCTGGCCGAAGGGTTGGCGGCGAAGTCCGCGGAGTTCCGCCAGGGCGGTGGCGAGTTCTACGTTCCGCTGCACCCGAAGGCGTGAGCCATGGCTGCGATGTCCATCGGCATCGCCGGTGCCGGCCTGCTGGGGCGATTGCTGGCGTGGCAGTTGTCGGGCGCCGGGCACCGGGTCACCGTCTTCGACCCCGCTGCAGGGCCGCTGGAGCCTGGCGCGGCCGCCTGGACGGCGGCCGGGATGCTGAGCCCGCTGGCGGAGCTCGAATGCGCCAGCACGGACCTCGCCCAGCTTGGCCTGCGCTCGCTGGTGCTGTGGCCCCGCCTCCTGACCGGCCTGCCCCAGCCGGTGGACCTGCGCTGCGAGGGCAGCCTCTTGCTGGCCCACGGTGCAGACCTCGGTACCGCGAAGCGTCTGGTCGATCTGCTGACGGCCAAGGCGCCCGAGGGTCGGCGGCCGGAGCCCCTGACCATGCTGCAACTGCAGTCGCTGGAGCCTGGTGTGCAGGGGCCGGCCCATGCCTGGCTGTTGCGTGGCGAAGGGCAGATCCACAGCGTGCAGGCGCTGCAGGCACTGGCCGCCGGTGCCACCGCCCGCGGCACCCGGTGGCGCTGGGGACAGGCCGTGGAAGAGATCCTGCCCGGTCGCATTGACAGCGAGCGCTTCGACTGGGTCTTCGACGTGCGCGGCCTGGGTGCGCGCCCGACGCTGCCCCTGCGCGGGGTGCGCGGTGAGATCTTCTGGCTGCACGCCCCCGGTGTGACGCTGCACCGCCCGCTGCGCCTGTTGCACCCGCGCTGGCGGGTCTACCTGGTGCCGCGCCCCGGTGATCTGATCGTGGTGGGTGCCAGTGAGATCGAGTCCGAAGATCGCTCGCCCGTGTCCGTGCGCAGCACCCTGGCCCTGCTGTCGAGCGCCCACAGCGTGATGCCCGGGCTGGCCGAGGCGCGCATCGTGCACAGCGAGGCCAACCTGCGTCCGGCGCTGCCGGACAACCTGCCGCAGTTGCACATGCAACCCGGGCTCACGCGCATCAACGGGCTGTTCCGCCACGGCTGGCTTTTGGCGCCTGCGCTGGTGGAGCAGGCCCTGGCGGCGCTCGATCTGTCGCCCATAGCGATGAGCACCCCATGAACCCGCGAGCCACCCCCTGCCGCGTCCTCGTGAACGGCGAGGCCTACGACGTCGAGCCCGGCACCACGCTCGAGGTGCTGCTGGACCGCCTGGGCTTTGCGCCGCCATCCGTGGCCACGGCCATCGACGGTCAGTTCGTATCCCGCCAGCAACGGGCGAGCCGTGTGCTGCAGGAGGGGGACCGCATCACCTGTTTCCAACCCATCGTCGGAGGCTAGATGCACGCAGACGACTTCCTCCTCGCCGGAGTGCCCGTACGCAGCCGCTTCCTCCTCGGCACGGCCGGCTATCCCTCACCCCAGGTGCTGCGCGAGGCCATCGCGGCCTCGGGCGCCGAGGTGGTGACGCTGGGCCTGAATCGTCAGCTCGCCGCCGGCGCGGGCGACAACGGCTTCATCGACATCGTGCGCGAAAGCGGCGCACGCCTGCTGCCCAACACGGCCGGCTGCCGCAGTGCCCGTGAGGCCATCACCCTTGCGCACATGGCGCGTGAGCTGCTGGAGACGCACTGGATCAAGCTGGAGGTGGTGGGCGACGAGCACACGCTCCAGCCTGACCCCTTCGAGCTGGTGAGCGCTGCGGCACAACTCGTGAAGGACGGCTTCGAGGTCTTTCCCTATTGCACCGACGACCTCGTGAGCTGCCAGCGGCTGCTCGACGTGGGGTGCCGCATCCTCATGCCCTGGGGGGCCCCCATTGGGTCGGGGCAGGGCCTGCTCAACCCCTGGGCCCTGCGCACGCTGAGAGCCCGGCTGCCGGCAGCCACGCTCATCGTCGATGCCGGCATCGGCGCACCGTCGCACGCAGCCCTGGCGATGGAGCTGGGCTTCGACGCCGTGCTGCTGAACTCGGCCGTCGCACACGCCATCGACCCCGTGGGCATGGCCACCGCTTTCCGCCATGCCATCGAAGCAGGGCGCGGGGGCTGGCGCAGCGGCCTGATCGCGCCGCAGGACATGGCCGTGGCGTCCACCCCCGTGGCCGGCCGGCCCTTCGATCTGTGAAGCCGCCCATCGTCTGGAGCATCGCCGGCTCCGATTCGGGCGGCGGCGCCGGCCTGCAGGCCGACCTGAAGGCCTTCGACGCCTTCGATGTGCACGGCTGCACGGCCGTGGCGGCCGTCACCGCCCAGCATTCACGGGCCGTTCAGCGCATCGACGTGATGGAGTCCGAGGTGGTGGACGCCCAGCTGGCGGCACTGGCCGACGACCTGCCGCCGCAGGTGATCAAGGTCGGCCTGCTGGGCAGTGTGGACAACGTGCGCTGCGTGGCGCGCTGGGTCGACCGCCTGCGCGCGCGCGGCCCCGTCGCCGTGGTCCTCGACCCGGTGCGCGGTGCCACGACGGGTGCCCGCTTTGCCAACGAGGCCATGCGGGAGGCCTTTCTGGCAGAGCTGCTCCCGCGCGCGACGCTGGCCACGCCCAACCGTGTCGAAGCGGCCTGGCTGCTGGGGCAAGACGCCCTCACCGAAGACGAGATGCCGTCGGCCGCCCAGGCCTTGCGGGCCTTGGGTGCCCAGGCCATCGCCATCACGGGTGGCGATGCCGGCGGCGCCTTCGCGCGAGACTGGATCGCCACGCCACAGGCCGAAGGCTGGCTCGACGCCCCACGCCTGGCAGCGCCACACCACCACGGCAGCGGCTGCGTCTTCGCCAGCTCGGCGGCGGCGGCCCTGGCCTGGGGCCACTGCGAAGCCGATGCCCTGGTGCTGGCCAAGATGGCCACCACGCAGGCGCTGCGCCGCGGCTATCCGGCGGGGCAGGGGGCCGGGCCCGTGCGGCCAGCCCGCGGCTTCGCCTCCTGCTTCGAGAATCTTCCGCGCCTGCGTCAGCCCGGCTGGCCGCTTGAAGATGCAGGGTGGGGCGGCTTCGCGCCGCTTGCGCGGCCCTTCCTCGGGCTGTATGCCATCGTCGACACGGCCGACGCCGTCGTGCGCGTCCTCGGGGCCGGTGTCCGGACGGTGCAGCTGCGCATCAAGCAGGCGGCGTCCCACACCCTGGAGCATGAGGTGCAGCGCAGCGTGCGTGCGGCGGCGTCGGTGGGCGCCCAGCTCTTCATCAACGACCACTGGGCCCTGGCGCTCGCCCACGGCGCCTACGGCGTGCATCTGGGCCAGGAAGACCTCCTTCGGCTCACGCCGGACGACTGGGCCGCCTTGCGCCGCGCCGGCTTGCGCCTGGGGCTGAGCACCCACAGCCACTGGGAGGTCTGCCGCGCCCTGGCTCTGGAGCCCAGCTACATCGCCTGCGGCCCCGTCCATGCCACGGCCACGAAGGACATGCCCTGGATCCCGCAGGGCGAGGACAACCTCGCCTACTGGTGCCAGTTGCTGGACCGGCCCGTGGTGGCGATCGCTGGCATGGATGCACCCCGGGCGCGTGAAGCGGCCCGCTGCGGGGCATCCGGTGTCGCCGTGCTGCGTGGCATCACGCGGTCTGCCGATCTTGCGGCGGCGGTCCAGGGTTTGCAGGCAGCCATCCACGAAGGCGCCTGGGCAGCTCGCCGGCCAGCACCCGTCCACGCCCGCCCCAGCCTGCCGGGACCGGTGCCCACCGGCCTCGGCGATACACTGCCGGGCCACGCTGTACCCGACGCACTCGCGCCATGACCAACACCACCGTCTCGCCCCAGCCCGTCCATCTCATCCGCGCCAGCCGGCCTGCCGAACCGCTGGCCGTGCGCTGGCCCCGTGAGGCCGTGCAGGCCCTGTTCGAGCAACCCTTCAACGATCTGCTGTTCCAGGCCCAGCAGGTGCACCGCCAGCACTTCGACGCCAACGAGGTGCAGCGCTCGACACTGCTGTCGATCAAGACCGGCGGCTGCCCCGAAGACTGCAGCTACTGCCCCCAATCGGTGCATTACGACACCGGCGTCGAAGCCGGCAAGCTGCTTGACGCCGACGAGGTGCGTCGTGCGGCGCAGGCGGCGAAGGAGCAGGGCGCCAGCCGGTTCTGCATGGGCGCCGCGTGGCGCGCGCCGAAGGACCGCGACATCGAGAAGGTGGCCGAGCTGGTGCGCACGGTGAAGGACTTGGGCCTGGAAGCCTGCTGCACCCTGGGCATGCTCACCGACACCCAGGCCCGCACCCTGAAGGACGCCGGCCTGGACTACTACAACCACAACCTCGACACCGCCCCGGAAGCCTACGGCCGCATCATCAGTACACGCGACTACCAGGACCGCCTCGACACCCTGGAGCATGTGCGCTCAGCTGGCATGCACGTGTGCAGCGGTGGCATCGTGGGCATGGGCGAAACGCGCGACGAGCGCGCTGGGCTGATCGCCCAGCTCGCCAACATGGAGCCCTATCCCGAATCGGTGCCGATCAACCACCTGGTGCAGGTGGAAGGCACGCCGCTGCACGGACTGGATCCGCTCGACCCGCTCGAGTTCGTGCGCACCATCGCCGTGGCACGCATCACCATGCCCACTGCCCGGGTGCGCTTGTCGGCCGGGCGCCAGCAGATGAGCGAGGCCGTGCAGGCTCTGTGTTTCCTGGCCGGGGCCAATTCCATCTTCTACGGCGACAAGCTGCTCACCACCGGCAATCCGGATTGGGAGCGTGACCAGCGCCTCTTTGCCAAGCTGGGACTGCGCAGCACCTGACGCCAACTGGACAGCGCCTGCGGCGCGCTCATGCCATCATTTGGGCATGAAACCCGTTGTCCAGGAACTTGTCGAGCTGCTGCAGGTGGAGCAGCTCGAGCACAACCTCTTTCGCGGCGTGAGCGGCGACATCGGCAGCCCGCGCGTCTTTGGCGGCCAGGTGCTGGGCCAGGCCCTGATGGCCGCCGCCCGCACGGTCGATCCGGCCCGCCCCGTGCACTCGCTGCATGCCTACTTCCTGCGCCCGGGCGACAAGAATGCCCGTATCGTCTATGACGTCGATCGCATTCGCGACGGTGGCAGCTTCACCACGCGGCGCGTGGTGGCCATCCAGCACGGCCAACCCATCTTCAATTTCGCCGCTTCCTTTCATGTGAGGGAGGAGGGCGTGTCCCACGCGAGCGCCATGCCCACGGTGCGCGGGCCGGAAGGCCTGGCCAGTGAGTGGGAGCTGCGCCAGGCTTGGCTGCACAAGGTGCCGGAGGCCCTGCGCGGTGTGCTGCACGCCGAGACGGCCATCGAGATCCGCCCAGTGCAGCCGCTCGATGCTTTCAACCCGCCGCCGGCAGCGCCCCTCCACAACGCCTGGCTTCGCGCCGCCGACCGGCTTCCCGACGACCCGCTGCTGCACCAGGCCATGCTGGCGTATTCGTCGGATTTCGGCCTGCTGCGCCCGGCGCTGATGCCGCATGGCCTGAGCTTCTACAAGGGCAACGTCCAAGTGGTGAGCCTGGACCACGCGATGTGGTTCCACGACGACTTCCGCATGGATGATTGGCTGTTGTATGCCGCCGAATCGCCTTGGGCGGGTGGGGCGCGCGGGTTCAGCCGAGGTCAGCTGTACACCCAGGATGGCCGCCTGGTGGCCTCCGTGGCACAGGAAGGGCTCCTGCGTTCTGTGAGGTCTTCCCGCGACCCGGCATGACACCCGAAGAGCTGGTGACATACTGAACTTCCCGCGTTCAGGAGAAGGCCAGATGCTTGCATTGCGCACCCGCCCCGTCCTGGTGGCCCTGTCTCTGGCGTTGGCCATGTCGGCCGCGCACAGCATGCTTCGCCCAGGAGACAAGGCACCTCTGTTCACCACCGAGGCGGCCCTGGGGGGCAAGAGCTTCCAGTTCCAGTTGTCCCAGGCACTCGCGCGCGGCCCGGTGGTGCTGTATTTCTATCCCAAGGCCTTCACCTCGGGCTGCACCTACGAAGCCAACCTGTTCGCCGAGGCCAGTGACCGTTTCGAATCCCTGGGCGCGACGGTGATCGGTGTCTCGAACGACGACATCGAGACGCTCAAGCGCTTTTCCGTGGAAGCCTGCCGCAGCAAGTTCGCGGTCGGCGCCGACCAGGACGCGCGCATCATCCGCGCTTACAAGGCCCAGATTGCTTCCCGCTCGGACATGGCCGATCGAATCTCGTACGTGATCGCGCAGGATGGCACGGTTGTCCACGTTCACCATGGTGCCAACCCGGAGGGGCACGTGGCCACCACCTTGAGGGCCGTAGAGCAGATCAAGCGAGCGAGCACCCGGTGATCCGTCCATTGCACACCGCGGTGGGCTTTCTGTTATTTGACATAATATACATTATCGCTA
>CAZKGD010000139.1:0-6458 GCA_964552215.1 uncultured Caldimonas sp. | reverse complement strand
CGGTGGCAATCGCGGGGTCCGTGATGCGCGGTGGTCGCTGTCATCCAACGTGCGCATCGAGATCCTGTGCCAGGAACCGGCGGCGCTGCGCATCATGTCCATGATCGACACCAAGTATTGCGACAACTACGGCCTGGTGATGTACATGCACGATGTGCAGGCCAGCCGGGCCGACAAGTTCTGAGTCGCTTGATCCAGGGCAAGGGGCGCGCGGCGCCGCGCCTCTACAGTGGGATCCGGCAGCCGCCCCTTGCGGCAGGAAGGAGCCTTTCATGTTCAACCACCTGCTCGTGCCGGTCGACGGCAGCGACCTCAGCGACAAGGCCATGACCTCGGGGCTGGCCCTGGCCCAGCGCCTGGGTGCGCGCGTCACGGGCTTCATCGTCGAACCCTTTGCGCCACCACCGGCCAGCATCGGCGAAGGCTATGTCTACGGCCGCATCACCAAGGCGCATGACGACACCGTGCGGGCCCATGCCGACGAGGTGCTCGGGCGCTTCGAGCGCCTCGCGGCCGAGGCGGGCGTGGCCTTCCAGCGCGTGAGCGTGCAGGCCAACAACATCGAGGATGCCATCGTCGATGCCGCGCGCGATCACCAGTGCGACCTCGTGGTCATGGTCACCCACGGCCGCGGCGTGTTCGGCGAACTGATGTGGGGGTCACACACGAAGAACCTCATGTCGCGCACGAAACTGCCCGTGCTCGTGCTGCATTGACGATCTTCCATTGAGCAGGGTCAAGACCCTGCCGGCGGTGTCCGCGTACCTTCACACCTCCATCAAGAGGTGTGTCCATGTCCGAAGTTTCGTCTCCCGTTGAACCCGCGCTCCTGGGCCTGCTCGAGCGCAGTGGCCTGTCGGCGCTGATGCTCAGGGGCGCTCGCCTGCTGCCCATCGTGCAAGGTGGCATGGGGGTCGGCGTCTCCGGCCATCGCCTGGCGGGCAGCGTGGCGGCACTGGGCGGTGTGGGCACGCTCAGCAGCGTGGACCTGCGCCGCCACCACCCCGACCTGATGGAGCGCACCCGCGGCCTGGGCATGGGCGAGGCCGCCAAGCGGGCCATCAATGACGCCAACCTCGAAGCCATCGACCGCGAGGTGGCCGCGGCGCGTGAGCGCAGCGGCGGCCGGGGCCTCGTTGCGATGAACGTGATGCGGGCCGTGAGCGAGTACGCGGCCAGCGTGAAGCGTGCGCTCGAAGCGGGCATCGACGCCATCGTGGTGGGCGCTGGCCTGCCGCTCGACCTGCCCGACCTGGCGCAGGATCACCCCGACGCCCTGCTCATTCCCATCCTCTCCGACAGCCGCGGCGTGCAGCTCATCGTGAAGAAGTGGGAGCGCAAGAAGCGCCTGCCCGACGCCATCGTGATCGAGCACCCCCGCCTGGCCGGCGGCCACCTGGGTGCCGCGAAGATCGCCGACCTGAACGACCCGCGCTTCGACTTCGAGCGCGTGCTGCCCGAGACCCGCGAGTTCCTGCGCAAGGCGGGCATCGAGCGCGAGATCCCGCTGATCGCCGCCGGCGGCATCCGCACCCATGCCGACATCGCCCGTGTGCAGTCGCTGGGCGCCAATGCCGTGCAGCTGGGCACCCCGTTTGCCGTGACCGAGGAGGGCGATGCCCACCCGGAGTTCAAGCGGGTGCTGGCCGAAGCCCGTGAGGAGGACATGGTCGAGTTCACCAGCGTGGCCGGTCTGCCGGCGCGCGCGGTGGCCACGCCCTGGCTCAAGGCCTACCTCAAGATCGAGGAGAAGCTGCAGGCCGTGGCGCACGTGAAGAGCCGCTGCACCAAGGCCTTCGACTGCCTGGCCCAGTGTGGCCTGCGCGACGGCCTGCCCGGCTGGGGCCAGTTCTGCATCGATCACCAGCTGGCGGCCGCCCTGCGCGGTGACGTGAAGAAGGGCCTCTTCTTCCGTGGCGTGGGGGCCTTGCCCTTTGGTGACCAGATCCGCAGCGTGCGCGAACTGGTCGAGCGCCTGCTGACACCGGCACCTGCCGCGGCCTGACGAGGAACTGGCATGCGTTCCATTCCCATCCAGCCTCTGACAGCGAGTCCCCATCCGTCACCGCGGGAAAGCCTGGATCCCCCTTCGCGTTGGCAATGGTCCTGGCTGCTGGCTTCTCCCCACCGCCTGGGCTTTTTCGCCGGCGCCTTGATGCTGTCGGTCAGCGCGCTGTGGTGGCTGCTGGTGCTGGCGGCGCGCTGGGGCCATGCGCCGGCGCTGCCGTGGGCCCTGTCGCCGAGCCTCGCACACGCGCTGATCATGGGCTTCGGCTTCATGCCGCTCTTTTTCACGGGCTTCCTCTTCACGGCCGGGCCGAAGTGGCTCGGCCTGCCGCCGGTGGCGGCGCGGCGGATGCTGTCGCCCCTGCTGGCCAGCCTCAGCGGTTGGGCCGTCTTCCTGATGGGCGTGCACACCCTGGCGCCGCTGGCGGCCATCGGCCTGGGCGCGGTGGCCTGGGGCTGGACGGGCTTCACCTGGCAGTTCGCGAGGCTGGTGCGCGCGAGCCGCGTGCCCGATCGCACGCATGCGCGGGTGGTGCTGGGCGCCAGCGTCCTCGGGGTGGCCAGCCTGTGGGCCGCCGTGGCCGGACTGGTGCTGGAAGAACCCGGCTGGAGCCTCGCGGCCCTGGGCGTGGGGCTGTGGTGGTTCATCGCACCGGTGTATGCCGCCGTGCTGCACCGCATGATTCCCTTCTTCACGGCCGCGGCCCTGCCGGTGCTCGATGCCTGGCGACCGATGTGGCTGCTGTGGACCTGGCTGGCTGCGCTTGGCGCGCAGCCCTTGCTCGGGCCCTGGGCGCGCGCATCGGACGTGGGCACGGCGTTTGCGGTGGGCTTCAACCTGTGCGCGGCCGCGGGCGCGCTGTGGCTGGCCGTGCGCTGGGGTCTGGTGCAAAGCCTGCGGGTGCGCCTGCTGGCCATGCTGCACCTGGGCTTCGTCTGGCTGGGTGTCGCCTTCGGGTTGCAAGCCGTTGCGGCCCTCGTCTGGTGGGTCAGCGGGCGCAGCGTCGACCTCAGTCTCGCCCCGCTGCACGCCCTCACGCTCGGCTTCCTGGGCTCCATCCTCCTGGCCATGGCCACACGCGTGTCCTGTGGCCATGGCGGGCGCACGCTGGCGGCCGACAACATCGCCTGGGGTCTGTTCTGGGGTTTGCAGGCGGCCGTGGTGCTGCGCCTGCTGGGGGCCACCCACTGGACCGGCTCGACCGGCCTGGTGGGTCTGGCGGCTGCCGTCTGGGCCGCCGTCGCGGTGGCCTGGAGCCTGCGCTATGGCCGATGGTACGGCCGCCCGCGCGCCGACGGCCGTCCGGGCTGAGGGACTGAAGTCCCCCTGAAGCGGGGGCGGGCTTCGCCGATTCGGGGGATGTGGCGCGACGGTCCGGCTGCTAACGTAGCGCTCCTATGCCCAATTTTCGATCCTTCACCGCAGCCTTGGCGGCTTGCGCGTGCTCCTTCCTCCCCGGCGGACTGCTGGCTTCGACAGGGGCGCCGGCGGTGGCGCCCTGGCTGGAGCGCCCTGCCGCATTGGGCGAACCCCTGAGCGCGGGCGAGATCGACGCGCTGCGCCGCCTGTACGCGCTGGGCGAGCCCACCTTGCGCTGGTTCGATGCCGCAGGCCGGGCGCTGCCCGTCACGGCCGAGGCCCTGGCCCTGCTCGCCGGTGCTGCGGACGACGGCTTGCGCCCCACGGATTACCGGGCCGAGACCCTGACTCGCGCCGTCGAGGAGGCGGTCACTCTGGCTGGCGCCGATGTGCCCGCCACACCCGACCGGGCGGCGGCCCTGGGGGCGCTCGACGTCCGCCTGAGCCTGGCCATGGTGCGCTATCTGCGCGACCTGCATCTGGGCCGGGTCGATCCCCGCCAGCATGGCTGGAAGCGTCGCCCTGCCCGTGCGGCATTCGACGAGGCCACGGCCTTGCACGACGCATTGAGGGCGCAGCGCCTGACCCCGGCGGTGCAGGCGCTGCGGCCGACCTGGCCGGCCTACGAGCGCCTGCGCGTCACCCTGCCGACCCTGAGGGCTCAGGCGGCGCAGGAGCATCTCACGGTGCTGCCGGGCTTCAAGCCCAGCCTGCGCCCGGGCGATGCCCATCCGGGGGCTGCCCTCCTGCACGAGCGCCTGCGTTTCCTGGGCGACCTGGCGGCCGATGCGCCCGCGCCGTCCGAGCTCGCGGTCTATGACCCCGCCTGGGAGCCGGCCGTGCGCCGCTTCCAGGCCCGCCATGGTCTCAATGACGACGGCGTGATCGGCCCCTCCACGGTGGCAGCGCTGAACGTGCCCCTCGCGCAGCGCGTGCGCCAGGTCGAACTCGCCCTCGAGCGCCTGCGCTGGATGCCTCACACGACCGGCCAGCCCCTCATCCTGGTCAACCTGCCGATGTTCCGCCTGTGGGCCTATGCCGACTCCGCCCAGGTGCCGGCGATGGACATGCGGGTGGTGGTGGGGCGCCACGGCAAGGACGCCACGCCCTCGATGATGGAAGACCTGCGCTACCTCGTCTTCCGTCCCTACTGGAACGTGCCACCCAACATCCTGCGCAACGAGGAGCTGCCCAAGATCGAGGCCGACCCGGCCTACGTGCTGCGCAAGAACAAGGAGGTGGTGGCCGGGCCGGCCGATCGTTCGCCGGTGGTGGCGTTCGGCCCCGAGACCCTGGCCGGCCTGCGCGACGGCAGCCTGCGCCTGCGCCAGAAGCCGGGCCCGGGGAACGCGCTGGGGGCGGTGAAGTTCATGATGCCCAACGACGAGGCCATCTACCTGCACGACACGCCGGCGCGCAGCCTCTTCCTGCGCGAGCGGCGAGACTTCAGCCATGGCTGTGTGCGTGTGCAGGAGCCGGCGGCCCTGGCCACCTGGGTGCTGCGTGAACAGCCGGGCTGGAACGCCGAGCGGGTGGCCGCGGCGATGCGCGACGATGCCGCTCCCTCGCAGTACGTGATGCTCGGCCGCCCGGTGCCGGTCGCCCTGGTCTACTTCACCGCCTGGGCCGAGGCGCCCGCAGCGCCCCTGCGGTTTGCGGTCGATGTGTACCAGCGCGATGCATCGCTGGCACGTGCGCTTGAGCGGCGTCGCCTGAACTGAACCTACCGGCCCCCAGATCAAGGGGGTGGTGGCCTGCGTCCTGTCCCGGCCGCAGCCTTGGCAGGCCGCCTTCTTGTCACACCCTGTTTCCAAGAGCGGGTGGGCAGGGCGGTGGGGTGCTTGCTAGCATCGCTGCCCTCAGGGACAAGACCACAAGAGGCCCGCCATGCACGAGCCTGGAGCGGCGGCGCTGCGCGCGCTGCTGAGCGATACCGATCGACTGCACCGCCTGCGAGGCCCGGCCGTGGGCGGCTTGCTCGTCGAACGTTTCATGGGCCATGAAGCCCTGAACCGGCCCTACGAATGGCGCGTGCAGGTGCTGTGTGCCCAGGCCGACCTGCCGCTCGAAGTCTGGCTGGACACCCGAGCGGACCTGCTCACTGTGGGGGCCGACGGGCGTGTGAGCCGCGTGAGCGGCCTCATCGCCCAGGCCCGGGCGCTGGCCAGCGACGGCGGCCTGGCCCGCTACGAACTGCTGCTGGTGCCCTGGCTGTGGCGGCTGCGTCTGGGCGCTCGCCAGCGCGCCTGGCAGGGCAAGAGCCTGCGCCAGATCCTCGACGGCGTCTTTGCTTCCTACCAGCCGCGTGCCGCCTGGCGCTGGGCCCCGGGCGTGGACGAACACCTCGAAGCCCTGGGCCCTCCCGACTACCTCGCCCAAGGCCGCGAGAGCGACCTGGCCTTTGTGCAACGCGTGCTGGCCCGAGGCGGCCTGGGCCTGCGCTTCGAAGAAGTCGACGGTGAGGACGACGCGGCCGGCCTGGGCCACCGCGCCGTGCTCTTTGCGCACAGTCCCGACGAAGCCGCCTGCCCCCAGCACCCCGACAGCCAGCGCTTCGGGGCCATCCGCTACCACCGTGCGCACAGCCAGGAGGCGCGCGACACCGTGCAGGCCTGCACCACCGAGGCCCGCTTTGGGGCCAGCCGCACCACCACCCTGGCCTGGCACCCCAGCGCCAAGCGTGCCGTGGCCGCCCAGGTGCCCAGCCCCCAGGGCGAAGCCGGTGCCGCCCCGGCTGAGGACTACGACCCGGCCGGGGCGGCCGACCCGGCCGACACCGCCTGTGCGCAAGAGCGCACCCGGCTGCTGCGCCAAGCCGCCGAAGGCCAGGCGCTGCGCCAGCGCGGGCGCGCCACCGTGCGCGGCACCCGCGCCGGCCAGTGGTGGCGCCTGAGCGAACTGCCGGGCACGGGCAGCGCCGAGCTGCTGCTCACCGAACTCACCCATGTTGGCTTCAACAACCTGCCCAAGGACCTGCAGGCCGCTGCCGAACGGCTGCACGACGACTTCCCAGGTACCGAGCACCGTGTGGACCCCGCCGTGCTCGCCCAGGCCCGCAGCAGCGGCTATGCCCACCAATGGCAGGGCCAGC
>CAZKGD010000138.1:0-6535 GCA_964552215.1 uncultured Caldimonas sp. | reverse complement strand
GCGAAGTTCTCGATGATGACGATGGCCTTGGCGCCCGAGTCCTTGAGCTGGTGCTCGAGTTCGCGCGCGGTGTACAGCGGGTTGACGTTGACGATGACGTAGCCCGCGCGCAGGATCGCCGCCACAGCGATGGGGTATTGCGGCACGTTGGGCATCATGATGGCCACCCGATCGCCCTGGCTCAGGCCCAGGGATTGGAGGTAGGCGGCGAAGATGCGCGAGTACTCGTCGAGCTGACCATAGGTGAGCGTCTTGCCCATGAACTTGAAGGCTGGGCGCTCGGCGTGCTGGGTGAAGCTCTCTTCGAGCAGCGCCACCAGCGAGGTGTATTGGTCCGGGTTGATCTCATGCGGAACGCCCGCGGGATAGTGCTTCAGCCAAGTCTTTTCCATGGACTCCTCCAGATGAACCCATCATTCTGACGCAAGGCTGACGCACCACCCATCGGGTGTTCCTCTAGACCGTGCTGGAGTGACGCCCTGCTGGCGTGTCTCGCGAGAGACAGCGGCTGTGCGGGGTGCGTGCGGGCCTATCGATCCAGGATCTGGCTGAGGAACTGGCGTCCGCGCTCGCTCTGCGGGTTGCCGAAGAAGGCCTCGGGTGTGTTCTGCTCGACGATCTCGCCGGCGTCCATGAAGATGACCCGGTCGGCCACGGCACGCGCAAATCCCATTTCGTGCGTGACGCACAGCATGGTCATGCCTTCGCGGGCGAGGTCGATCATGGTGTCGAGCACCTCCTTCACCATCTCGGGGTCGAGCGCCGAGGTGGGCTCGTCGAAGAGCATGATGGACGGGTTCATGCACAGCGCGCGGGCAATCGCCACACGCTGCTGCTGCCCGCCCGACAGCTGCCCGGGGTACTTGTGCGCCTGCTCGCCGATGCGCACACGCTCCAGGAAGCGTTTGGCCGTGGCCTCGGCCTGGGCACGTGGCTGCTTCTTCACCCAGATGGGTGCAAGCGTGCAGTTGTCCAGCACCGAGAGGTGTGGAAAGAGGTTGAAGTGCTGGAAGACCATGCCCACGTCGGAGCGGATGGTGTCGATGTTCTTGAGGTTGTCGGTGAGCTCCACGCCATTGACCACGATGCGGCCCTGCTGGTGCTGTTCGAGCCGGTTGATGCAGCGGATCAGCGTGGATTTGCCCGAGCCCGAGGGGCCGCACACGACGATGCGTTCACCCTTGGCCACCTGGAGGTCGATGTTCTTCAGGACGTGGAACTCGCCATACCATTTGTTCAGGCCTTCGATGCGGATGGCCACGTCGCCAGCGGGCGAGGTCTTGAGGGCAGCGTCTGCCATGGGAAGTCTCCGGAGGATGTTCAACGCTGGTGGCCACGCGCCAGATCGCGCTCGAGCCACTGGCTGTACTTCGACATCGCGTAGCAGAAGATCCAGTACACGATGATGGAAAAGAGGAAGGCCTCTATGAAGAAAGGCTTCCAGCTGAAGTCGGTCTCGACGGACTTCTTCACCGCGTAGGCGAAGTCGTAGATGGCGATGATCACCACCAGCGAGGTGTCCTTGAACAGCGAGATGAAGCTGTTGACGATGGGCGGGATCGACAGGCGCAGCGCCTGCGGCAGGATGATCAACCCCATCATCTTCCAGTAGGGCAGCCCCAGGGCTTCGGCGGCCTCGTACTGGCCCTTGGGCACGGCCTGCAGACCGCCGCGCACCGCTTCGGCGAGGTAGGCGGCCACGAAGAGGATGATGGCCACCTGGGCGCGGATGAGCTGGTCGATGCGCAGCCCTTCGGGCAGGAAGAGTGCGAACATCACCGAGGCCATGAAGAGCACCGTGATGAGGGGCACCCCGCGCACCACCTCGATGTAGATGATGGAGAAGGCGCGGATCAGCGGCAGCTGCGAGCGACGGCCCAGGGCCAGCAGCACGCCCAGCGGGAAGGCGAAGCCGATGCCGAAGATCGACAGGATCAGCGTGACCGGCAGGCCACCCCACTGTTCGGAGCGCACCGGCGCCAGGCCCAGGCCGCCGCCCATCAGCCAGAAGGTGACGGACAGGCCAACGATCCAGATGAGGATGAGCCCCGCGTTCCAGAAGCGCTTGAGGGCCGAGACGACGAGCAGGCCGCACATCACCCCGATGGCCAGCGCCGGGCGCCAGCTTTCCTCGAAGGGATAGACGCCAAACATCATGAAGTGGAACTTCTCCCATACCACGGCCCAGCAGGCGCCCTGGCCCCGGGCGGCCTGGCATTGCTCGAGCGTGGCGTGTCCCCACACGGCGTTGAAGACCGACCAGCCCAGGATCTTGGGCAGCGCCCAGGCGATCAGGGCCAGGGTCACCAGCGTGATGGCGGTGTTGAGCGGGGTGGAGAAGAGGTTCTCGCGCGCCCAGGCCCAGGCCCCGGTCTGGCGGCGCGGTGGGGGCAGCGAGGCACTGGGGGGCGCGAGGGGCTTGTCCATGGTCGTGCTCATCGTTCCACCAGCTTCACGCGGTCGTTGTACCAGTTCATGAACAGCGAGATCGCCAGGCTGATCGTGAGGTACACGGCCATCAGGATGGCGATGGCCTCGATGGCCTGGCCGGTCTGGTTCATCGTCGTGTTGGCCACGGCCACCAGGTCGGGGTAGCCGATGGCCACCGCCAGCGAGGAGTTCTTGGTCAGGTTCAGGTACTGGCTGGTCATCGGCGGGATGATCACGCGCAGGGCCTGGGGCAGGGTCACCAGGCGCAGCCGCTGGCCGGCGTTCAGGCCCAGGGCCTGGGCGGCCTCGGTCTGCCCGCGGTCGACGGCGAGGATGCCCGCGCGCACGACTTCAGCCACGAAGGCCGCGGTGTAGGTGGACAGGCCCAGCAACAGCGCGGTGAATTCGGGGGAGATCGAACGGCCGCCTTGCAGGCTGAACCCGCCGACCTCGGGCACATCCATCTCGGTGGGGGCGCCCATGAAGGCCCAGGCCAGCAGCGGCAGGCCCAGGATCAGTGCAGCGCTCGCCCAGCCCACCGGCCAGCGTTGACCGGTGGCCTGCTGGTGGCGCGCCGCAGCGGTACGCCAGACCCAGGCCAATGCAAGGCCAAAGAGCAGCGCCCAGCCCGCCGCGGTCCAGGCCGGGTGCTCGGCGGGCCAGGCGAACCAGAAACCACGCTGCGTGGCGAAGACCCAGTCGCCCAGCGTGAGCGCCTCGCGCACCGGTGGCAGCAGCTCGGTGAACAGGCCGTACCAGACGAAGAGCTGCAGCAGCAGCGGCACATTGCGCATCACCTCGACATAGCCCGAGGCCAGCTTGGCGAGCAGCCAGTTGCTCGACAGGCGCGCGATGCCGATCAGGGTGCCGAGCAAGGTGGCCACGATGATGCCCAGCACGGCCACCTTCAGGGTGTTGAGCAGACCCACCCCGAAAGCACGTGCATAGCTCTGGGTGGCGTCGTAGGCAATGAGCGTTTCGGCAATCTCGAAGCCGGCTTCACGCCCGAGGAAGCCGAAGCCCACCTGGATCTGTCGCGTGGAGAGGTTGTGCAGGGTGTTGGACACCAGGTACCAGCCCACGCCCACCACGGCGAGCAGCAGCAGGATCTGGTAGGCGATGCCACGGACACGTTCGTTGCTGAACATCGGTGCTTCGACCTCGAAGGAAGGATGAGTGGCAGATACGGGGCGGCCCGCTCGCGCGGGCCGCCGTCCTCAGACACGCAGGGTGCGCAGGATCAGCGCAGCGGCGGTGCGTACATCAGACCGCCGTCCTTCCACAGCGCGTTCTGGCCGCGTTCCAGGCCGAGCGGGCCGATGTTGCGCTGGTAGATCTCGCCATAGTTGCCCACCGCCTTGATGGCGCGCACCAGCCAGTCGTTGTCCAGGCCCAGCCCCTTGCCCACGTCGCCGGTGTTGCCGACGATGCGCTGGATCTGCGGGTCCTTGGATTCGGCCTTGAGCTTGTCCACGTTGGCCGAGGTCACGCCGTACTCCTCGGCTTCGATCAGACCGTAGAGCACCCACTTGGCGATCGTGTAGAACTCCCAGTCACCGCGGCGTACCATGGGGCCCAGGGGCTCCTTGGAGATGGCATCGGGCAGGATCACCAGATCGTCCTTGTTGGGAGCCGCCAGGCGGGTGGCCGCCAAGCCGGAGATGTCGGTGGTGAAGACGTCGCAGCGACCGGCAAAGAAGGCTTGCTGGATCTGGGCCAGGTCGCTGATGACGACCGGCTTGAAGCTCATGCGCTTGCTGCGGAAGTAGTCGCTCAGGTTCAGCTCGGTGGTGGTGCCGGGCTGCACGCAGATCGTGGCACCGTTGAGCTGGGAGGCGTTCTTGATGTTGGCCGCCTTCTTCACCATGAAGCCCTGGCCGTCATAGAACCAGGTGCCTGCGAAGACGGAGCCCAGCGTGGAGTCGCGCGAGGAGGTCCAGGTGGTGTTTCGCGAGAGGATGTCCACCTCGCCCGATTGCAGCACCGTGAAACGGTTCTGCGTCGTGGTGGGGACGAACTGCACCTTGTTGGGGTCGTTCAGGATGGCCGCTGCCACGGCGCGGCAGTAGTCGACATCGAGTCCCGTCCAGCGGCCCTGCGCATCCGGGGCCGAGAAGCCCTGCAGGCCGCTGTTGACGGCACAGCGCAGCGTGCCCTTGGACTTGATCGCATCCAGCGTCGGCCCGGCCGAGGCCGTCATCGGCAGCATCGCGGGAAGCGCAACGGCTGCCGCGGCGGCCAGGCCCTTGATCCAACGTGTCTTCATCTTGAGGTCCCTTTCCTTCATCTGGCAGGTGGCGTTGCCCCACCGGTTCGGTGTGGCAGCGGATGGTTCACGACAGCAGAGCGCGGCTTGTGGCGCGCCCAGGCCCGAAGCATGCAAAGAAACGGTGCAAAAGGCTTCATGGGAAACGCGTAGTCTTGCGAAGCCGCACCGCTTTGCCCCCGTTTCACTCAGGGTTGGCCCCCTCGGGATCAACCCTCAATGTGGGCCAGGCCCTTGAAAGCAAGATCGGGGCCCGGCGATCGAGGTCGGGTTCCAGCGCCGCTTCTTGGCATGCGCCTCCAATTCATCGCTTGTGCGGTACGGAGACCGGCCTCATAGTGAAGTGATTCCACTGGAGCCGCCATGCCGCAACCCCATCGTCCTGCGTCCACTGCGCCTCGCGTGTCCAAGGACCACGTGCGGGGCTTGGTGCGCCTGGGTGTGGATGCCACCGTGGGCATCACCAATGCCGCCGAGCACCTGCATGGTGCGATCCTTTCGCGCATGCCGTTGCTCAAGGCAGGAGCGGAAGGGCGCACGGCTGGGCTCACCGGCTTCGCCTACCGCACGGTGCGCCGTTCCACCCGCTGGATCGGCGAAGCGCTCGACCTGGGCCTTGCCAGCTGGCCTGCTTCCGACCCGGACGGCGACGCCGTTCTTCGTGGCGAGACCCTGCGTGCGGTGCTCAACGGGGTGTGGGGCGACCACCTGGCGGAGAACGGCAACCCGCTGGCCATCCCGATGCAGTTTCGACTGGGCGGCCGGCCCCTGACCGGGCCTGTGCCGGGTGCAGGCCCGCGCGTGGCGGTGCTGTTGCACGGCCTGTGCATGAACGACCTGCAATGGCACCGCCGCGGGCACGATCACGGCCGCCTGCTGGCCTCACTCGGCTGGACGCCGGTCTATCTGCACTACAACACCGGACGCCACATCTCGCTCAATGGTCAGGAGCTGGCGGACCGCCTGGAGACCTTGTTGCAGGCGTGGCCGGTGCCGGTGCGCGAGGTGGCGCTGGTGGGCCACAGCATGGGCGGGCTCGTGGCGCGCAGTGCCTGCCAGGTGGCGCAGGATCGCGGCCTGCGCTGGCTGCAGCAGGTGTCGTCGGTGGTGTGCCTGGGCTCACCCCATCACGGCGCCACCCTGGAGCGTGGCGGTCATCTCGTGGATCTGGCGCTGGGACTGAGCCGCTACGCCGCACCTTTCGCGCGGCTGGGGCGTGCCCGCAGTGCCGGCATCACCGACCTGCGCTTCGGCAACCTGCGGGATGCCGACTGGCACGGGCGTGAACGCCACCACCAGGCCCATGATGACCGCGAGCCCGTGCCGTGGCCATCAGGCGTCACGCCCTACCTTGTCGCGGCCTGCCTGTCCGAGCGGCCCGACACCCGTCGTGCACGGCTCCTGGGGGATGGCCTGGTGCCCTTGGCCAGCGCCTTGGGTGAGCATCGTGATCCTCGCCTGGACGTGTCCGTGCCGCCGGCCCAGCGCCTGGTGGTGGCCGGCACGAGCCACTTCGACCTGCTCGACTCGCCGGCCGTTGCGGCACAGTTGCGCCAGTGGCTGACGCCTCGTCGTAGCGGTAGGACCCGGCCGACCCCAAACGCAGAGCAGGGACGCCGCCTGGACTGAAGTTGCAAGCTCAGAGGGGTCGACGCCCCTACTCCACCGCCTTCACCATGTCCTCCACGACCTTCTTCGCATCGCCGAAGACCATCATGGTCTTGTCCATGTAGAAGAGCTCGTTGTCCAGGCCGGCGTAGCCCGCGGCCATGCTGCGCTTGTTGACGATCACGGTCTTGGCCTTGTAGGCCTCGAGGATGGGCATGCCGTAGATCGGGC
>CAZKGD010000137.1:0-6578 GCA_964552215.1 uncultured Caldimonas sp. | reverse complement strand
ACCCCGACACCGTTTATGCCTCGGGCGGCGCCACCACGGTGTGGGTGAACTTTCCGGCGCAGAAATCCGCGCCCATTCCAGCCCGGCTGCGCCAGCACCTGGAAGGCTGAACCGCGCCGGCCCGCTCAAGGGTGCCAGTTCGACACCACGGGCGGCGTGTTGGCCGATCGGCTGCCCGCCAGCGCGTACGACAACTCGTTCGCCGCGCGGATCACGTGCTTCGCGTACTTCTCCAGCTTGGTCTTGGGCAGGCGCGAGCTCGGGCCCGAGATGCACATCGAACCCAGCAGGCGCCAGCTCAGCCCGAACACCGGCGCGGCCACGCTCGACACCTCCGGCTCGCGCTCACCCAGCGAGAGGTGGTAACCCCGCTTTCGAATGCTTTCGTAGGGCTCGCCACGCTCACCGCTGAAGGCCAGGATGACGCGGCCGGGCGCGCCTTTGTCCAGAGGCAGGCGCTCGCCGATGCGCACGTGGTGCCGCACCGAGTGCGGACCCTCCACGCGTGAGATGCAGGCGCGGATGCTGCCCTCGCGCACATAGAACGACGCACTCTCGCCAGTGAGCGCGACGAGTTCGCGCAGCACCGGCTCCACCACCAGGTTGACGTCGAAGCCGCGCTGGTAACGCGCGCCCAGCCAGCCCGTGGCCGGACCCAGGCGCCATTGCCCGTCGTCCTCCTGAACCATGTAGTGCGACAGCGCCAGGGTGCGCGCCAGCCGCAGCACGGTCGTCTTGTGGATGCTGGTGCGCCGGCTCAGCTCCGACAGCGAGAGCCGGGACTCGCCGGCCTGGAAGGCCTCCATCAGCGAGAGCGCGCGCGTTACGGCGGTCACGCCGCCTTCTCCGGGGGGTGCGTCGTCGGGGGCCGCGTCGTCAGGATTGGGGTTTCGCATCTTGCACCTTGGTTCACTGTGCGGAACAGCATTGTACGGAGTGGAACTGTTGCCGAAAATCCGGGCCACAGCGAAGCGGTTCGCTGACCACCGATGGAGACAAGCCCGTGAACATTTCCCGCCGCGTCCTGATGGGACTCGCCCTCGCATCCACCTTCACTTCCCCGCTCATGGGCTCGGCCTACGCCCAGGCCTGGCCAAACAAGCCCGTTCGCCTGGTTGTGCCCTTTCCGGCTGGCGGTGGCACCGACTTGATCGGCCGCGAGCTCACCCAGAAGATCACCGAGGCCACCAAGTGGAACTTCGTGATCGACAACCGACCCGGCTCGGGCGGCAACATCGGCATCGACAACGTCGCCAAGTCGCCCGCCGATGGCTACAACCTGGTGCTGGGCCAGACCAGCAACCTGGCGATCAACCCGACGCTGTACGCCAAGCTGCCCTACGACCCGGTCAAGGACCTGACGCCCATCTCGCTGGTGGCCAGCGCACCGCTTGCGCTGGTGGTGGCCTCGGCCTCGAAGTACCGCAACCTGGCCGACGTGATCGCGGCCGCAAAGGCCAAGCCCGGCACGATCAACTTCGCCACCTCCGGCAACGGCACCGTGGCCCACCTGGCGATGGAGCTGTTCCAGCGCGAGGCCAGCGTACAGCTCGTGCACATTCCCTACAAGGGCGCCGCGCAGGGCATCAACGACGTGATGGGCGAGCGGGTGGAGATCTACGTCTCCTCCATTCCCACGCTGCTTGGCCACATCAAGAACGGCAAGCTGCGCCCGCTGGCCGTGACCTCGCTCAAGCGCGTGGACGACCTGCCCGAGGCGCCCACCATTGCCGAGTCCGGCTACAAGGGCTTCGAGGCCGTCACCTGGTTCGGCGTGCTTGGGCCCGCCAACCTGCCCGCGGACATCGTGGGCCGCCTCAACACCGAGATCAACAAGGCGCTGCAGACGCCCGCTCTGCGCAAGCAGTTGAGCGATCAGGGCGCCGACGTGCTCGGCAGCACGCCCGATGCGTTCGCCAAGCTGGTCCGTGACGACATCGTCCGCTGGGGCAAGGTCGTCAAGGAGTCCGGCGCCAAGATCGATTGACCCCCTTTGCCACTGTTTCAGGAAACCACCGTGTCTCTCTCCGACATCGTGCGCGACTTCGATCGCGTGCCCTCCCAACTCGTGCAGCAGGCCGGCGCCTTCCAGGCCGCCATCCTGGCCGACGTCAATGGCCGGCGCGGGGCGTTGCACGGCCGCATCCGCGCGCTGCGCCCGAACATGAAGCTGGCGGGCACGGCGCTCACGGTGGAAGTTCGCCCCGGCGACAACCTCATGATCCACGCCGCCATGTCGCTGGCGAAACCGGGCGACGTGCTGGTGATCGATGGCAAGGGCGACCAGACCGCCGCGCTCATGGGCACCATCATGATGACCGCCTGCCGCAAGCTCGGCATCGCGGGCGTGGTGGTCGACGGCGCGGTGCGCGACTCGCTCGAGATCGAGGAGATGGGTTTTCCGGTGTTCAGCGTGGGCACCAACCCCAACGGCCCCACCAAGCAGGTGTCCGGCCGCATCGGCCACCCGGTGTCGGTGGGCGGTGTCACCGTGTACCCCGGCGATCTGATCGTGGCCGATGCGGATGGCGTGGTCGCCATCGAGCGCGTCCGGGTCGCCGCGCTCGTCCCACTGGCAGACAAGAAGGTCCGTGACGAAGCTGCGCGCATCGCCGCCATCGAGCAGGGCGATACGGCCGCCAAGTGGCTCGACGCCGCGCTGCGCACGGCCGGCGTGTTGAAAGAAGGAGAGCGGCTGTGAGCAATGCCGTGGCACTCAAACCCGCACTGCTGGTCACCGCGGCCGACCTGGCCCCGCAGGCCCTGGCCCTGCTGAGCGACTTTCGCATCGTCTATGCCGGCAAGACGCCCAGCGACGAGGACATCGTGGCCTTGTGCAAGGCGCACAATCCCGAGGCCATCATCGTGCGCTACGGCAAGGTGGGCGCGGCCGCGATGGACGCGGCCCCCGCGCTGCGCGTGATCTCCAAGCACGGCAGCGGCACCGACACCATCGACAAGGTGGCGGCACAGGCCCGCCACATCGAAGTGCGCGCCGCCGTGGGCGCCAACGCTGCGGCCGTGGCCGAGCAGGCCCTGGCCCTGTTGCTGGCTTGCGCCAAATCCGTGCCCCAACTCAATGCGCGCATGCAGGCCGGTTTCTGGGACAAGGCCACGCACAAGAGCGTGGAACTCGCGGGTCGCACCGTCGGCCTGATCGGCCTGGGCGCCATCGGCCAACGCTTCGCGCGCATGGCGCTGGCGATGGAGATGCGCGTGATCGGCTTCGACCCGTATGCGAAAAGTCTGCCCGCCGGCATCGAGGCCGTGGACTTGGCCACGCTGTGGCGCGAGTCCGACGCGATCTCCCTGCATTGCCCGCTGACCGCGGACAACCGCGGCCTGCTCAATGCGCAAACCCTGGCGCAGTGCAAGCGCGGCGTGATCGTGGTGAACACCGCGCGTGGCGGCCTGATCGACGAGGCCGCGCTGCTCGATGCGGTGCGTTCGGGCCAAGTGGGCAGCGCGGGCCTGGACAGCTTCGCGGTCGAACCCATGGTGGCGGGCCATCCGTTCCTGGGCGAAGAACGCATCATCCTGAGCCCGCACATCGGCGGCGTGACGGCCGACGCCTTCGTGAAGATGGGCGTGGGCGCGGCCGAGAACGTGCTCTCGGTAATGCACGCCTGACCCGCCATGGCCCAGCGTTGGATTCACGCGCCCAAGGGGGCGCACTGGGGTGAGTTCGGCCTGGACGACCAACGCGGCCGCATGAACCTGGTGACGCGCGAAAAGGTGCTGAAGGGCGTGGCCGAGGTGCGCGAGGTCCTGAGCTTCTGCCCGTCGCTTCCGCTGCACGAGCACTGTTCCATCGCCACGGTTTGAAATTCCCGGCCCACCTGGCCCCTCACCCCAAGGAGACACCCCATGAACACCCGACACCTTTTCGCCGTTGGCCTGCTTCTGGCCGCCTCGGCCACCCACGCGCAGAACTGGCCGACCAAGACCGTTCGGATCATCGTGCCCTACGCGCCTGGTGGCGCGGTGGATGCCGTGACGCGCAAGATGGCCGCCAAACTGCAGGAACAGACCGGGCAGAGTTTCATCGTCGACAACCGGCCCGGTGCCACCGGCACCATCGGCGTGTCCGCGGCAGCCCGGTCAGTGCCCGATGGCTACACCCTGGTGGCCAACGACACCACCTTTGCGCTGCTGCCGCACATCTTCAAGAAGCTGCCTTTCGACCACGACAAGGACCTCGAGCCCGTGGGGGCCTTCGTGTTCGCGCCGATGGCGGTCGCGGTGCGCGCCGAGTCGCCGTACAAGACGCTCGACGAGATGTTGCGCGCTGCCAAGGCCGAGCCGAACAAGCTGACCTACGGCACCGGCGGCCCCGGCACCATGCCGCACTTCGCGAGCGAAGCGCTGGGCATCGCCACCAGCACGCGCTTCCTGCACGTGCCGTTCAAGGGCGCGGGCGAGGCCACGCAGGCGCTGCTCAGCGCCACCATCGACTACCAGATCGCCTCCACGCCAGGCGTCATCGGCTCGGTCAAGGGCAACCGCATCCGCCTGCTCGCCATCAGTGGCGACAAGCGCCTGGCGGCGCTGCCGCAAGTGCCGACCTTTGCCGAGGCGGGCGTGAAGGACTTCGGTGTCATCAACTTCACCGGCCTGTGGGCGCCCAAGGGCACGCCGCCCGAAGTGCTTGAGCGGCTGCAGAAGGAGATCGCCACCGCCATGGCCTCGGCCGACATGAAGGCCTATGCCGAAGGCATCGCCGCCGAGGCTGGCCACTGGGACGCGCCCGCCTTCGCGCGCAATCTCAAGGAGCGTACCGCGTACTGGGGCAAGATCGCGGCCAACACCGCTTTCGAGAAGCAGTAAGCCACCATGTTCCTGCCGCACCCACCCGCGCTGCGCGACGCCGAGGTCTTCACCCGCCTGCCGGACGCATTCCGGCGCCCGGGCAGCCGTTCGAGCTGGGGTGAGGCCAACCGGCCAGGCCACGTGACGGACAGCTTCCTGGAAGGGCCGGTGTTCGATGCGGCGGGCAACCTGTACCTCACCGACATCCCATTCGGCCGCATCTTCCGTGTCGACGCGACCGGTGCCTGGTCGTTGGTCGCCGAATACGACGGCGAGCCCAACGGGATGAAGTTCCTCAACGAGCGGGAACTGCTGATTGCCGACTACCGCAACGGCCTCATGGTGTGCGAAATCGCCAGCGGCGCCGTGAGGCCCTACCTCGAACGCCGCAACAGCGAGCGGTTCAAGGGCGTCAACGATCTGGTCTTCGACACCCGGGGCAACCTGTACTTCAGCGACCAGGGCCAGACCGGCCTGCACGACCCCACCGGCCGCCTGTACCGTTTGCGGCCCGACGGCCAGCTCGACCTGCTGCTGTCCAACGTGCCCAGCCCCAACGGTGTGGCGCTGTCGCCCGACGAGCGCGTGCTCTACCTGGGCGTGACGCGTGGCAACGCGGTCTGGCGCGTGCCGCTGCTCGACGACGGCAGCGTGTCCAAGGTCAGTGCTTTCTTCACCTCGTACGGGCCAAGCGGGCCGGACGGCCTGGCCGTTGACGCGCAAGGTCGACTGATCGTGGCCAACCCCGGCCTGGGCTACGCCTGGGTTCTGAATGCGCGTGCCGAGCCGGAGGAGGTGATCCGCAGCCCGGTGGGTGCTTCGCTGACCAATGTGGCCTTTGGCGGACCCGACGGCAAGACCCTGTATTGCACCGAGTCGGTGAGCGGTTCCGTGCTGCGCGCGACGATGTCATCGCCGGGCCTGCCGCTGGCGCACGGGTCACAAATGCTTGCAGCCCGCCCGGCACGCCCCGCCTAGCATGGGCGCATGCAGGTCACGGGCCGCCTGGGCCAGTCCTCGCTGCTCGCGGCCGATAGCAATACGGGCCAGACAATCGCCGGCCTGACCACGGCCGGGCAGGGCGGCCTGCTCGACGTGGCGATCGACCCGGCGTTTGCCAGCAACCAGCGCGCCTGCCTCGCGTTCTCGGAGGTGGACGCGGGCACGGCCTTCTTCACCGGCACCGGGCCGGCGCACTGGGCGAGCGTATCTGCGACGTGCGTCAGGGCCCGCACGGATGCCTGTACTTGCTCACCGACAGCGGCCGGCTGCTGCGCGCAAACGCTTGATCAGTCGTCGTCGCGCTCGATCTCGCGTGCAATGAAGCGCTGCCCACGCCGCTGGCCGTCGATCTCCACACGGTGCCCGACGCGCAGGTCGCTGAAGCGGCTGTAGTCGTCGTCGAATTCGGTGTCGGGTGTGACGATCACGCGGATGCCGCGTACCACGAAGCTTTGGTTGCTGCGGTTGATCGATTCGATGCGGCCGTCGAGATCATCGTCATCGTCGTCGGCGAGGACGGGGGTGGTCAGCAGCGAAGCGGCCAGCCCGATCAAGAGCGCAGCAGGCAACGCCTTCCAGCGAGTGTTCATGGGTGTCTCCGGTGTCTACGGCACACCGATTTCACCGCAGGTACCGGCGACGCTCATGTCTGCCCATTGCTGGTCGGGTATTCATTTGTAAACCCGCGGCCCCGGGCTGCCGCCATCAGGCTGGCTTGGCCTTGGGCACGCGGCCCAGCAGATAGAACTCCGGGTTGGGCAGCATGC
>CAZKGD010000136.1:0-6581 GCA_964552215.1 uncultured Caldimonas sp. | reverse complement strand
CCCACGGCGTTGGTGATGCCCTGGCCCAGCGGGCCGGTGGTGGTTTCCACGCCCGGGGTGATGCCCACCTCGGGGTGGCCGGGGGTCTTGCTGTGCAGCTGGCGGAAGGCCTTGAGTTCACCGATCGGCAGGTCATAGCCGGTGAGGTGCAGCAGCGCGTAGATCAGCATCGAGCCGTGGCCGTTGGACAGCACGAAGCGATCGCGGTCGGCCCAGTGCGGGTCGGCCGGGTTGTGGCGCAGGTGGCGGCCCCACAGCGCGACCGAGATCTCGGCCATGCCCATCGGGGCGCCGGGATGGCCGGAATTGGCGGCCTGGACGGCGTCCATGGCCAGGGCACGGATGGCATTGGCCATCAGGGAGGTGTCGACGGGGGTGGAGGGGGCGCTCATGTCCATGAGGAAACCTGCCGCTTCGGCTGCATTCCGGCGCCTGGACGGCGGCCGAAAGGGGATGGGTGGGAAGGATCGGAGAACCCCGGATTGTAAATCGGGGCCGATAATCGGCCGGATCGACGGTCTGGAGGCCTCCTCCACCCTGCATGGACACCCTGAAAGCCCTGATCCTGGCGGCCGGCCGCGGCGAACGCATGCGCCCGCTGACCGACCACACTCCCAAGCCCCTGCTGCGCGTGCGGGGCAAGCCGCTGATCGAGTGGCACCTCGAAGCCCTGGCACGCGATGGCGTGCGCGAGGTGGTCATCAACACCGCCTGGCTGGAGGAGCAATTCCCGGCCACGCTGGGCGATGGCTCGCGCTTCGGGCTGCGCATCCGGTACTCGATGGAAGGCCGCGATCACGGGGGTGCCCTGGAAACCGCGGGCGGGATCGCCAAGGCCCTGCCCTGGCTGGGCGAATGCTTCTGGGTGGTCTCGGGCGACATCTTCGCGCCCGGCTTCCGCTTCGACGCCGCCCAGGCCCGGGCTTTTGCCGCGAGCGACCGGCTGGCCCACCTCTGGCTGGTGCCCAACCCGCCCTACCACCCGCAGGGCGACTTCGGCATCGGCCCGGACGGCCTGGGCCAGAGCGAGCCGGCACCCGGCCCACGCTTCACCTATGCCAACTTGGCGCTGGTGCGCGGCGACCTGTGCCGCCATCTGCCGGTGGGGGAACGGGCGGCCCTGGGGCCCCTCTTGCATGCCGCGATGCTTCGGCGCCAGATCAGTGTCCAGATGTATACCGGTGCATGGGAAAACGTGGGCACCCCCGCACAATGGGAAGCCTTGTCGGCCGAGGAGGGCACACGATGATGGAAGTGCTGGTCGCAACACTGGTGGCGGTGGCGGTTGCCGCGATGCTGGAGGTGGGGGCTGCCAAGGCCGTGCGCGCGGTGCAGCTGTCGGCCTCGCCGCTGTCGGGCGAGGCGATGGATTCCTTCCTCTATGAGCGCTCGCTGCTCACGCCCGAGCGCGATCTCTACATCGTGTGGGCCGGGCTGACCGGCGCCGGCCTGCTGGGCGGCCTGGCCTGGTCCTTCGCCCAGGGCTGGCTCTACGCCCTGGCCCTGCTGGCCTGGCTGGCCGCACTGGGCTGGGACCTGTGGACCTGGGAGCGCGCGGCAGCCAGCGTCAAGCATGTGAGCTGGCGGCGCGGCTGGAAGCATTCCACACGCCAGGTGCCCGTCTCCCTGGTCAACGAAGTCCATGTGGTGGAAAAGCCGGGGCTGGGTCCGCTGGGGGTGTGCTACATCGCCCTGACCCTGGCCGACGGCAAGGCCGTGAAGCTGCCGCGCACCGCCGCACTGGGCAGCCTCGGCCGCGTGGAGGACGTGGCCAACTTCATCCGCCTGCAGATGCAGCAGGTGCAGGAGATGCGTGAACGCCGCGCCAACGAGAAGCGGCGTGAGCGCGCCCGCAAGGAACCCAAGGACCCGGTGGAGCGCGAGTTGCGGCGCAAGCTGGTGGAGTTGCGCCGCACCCAGGGTGAAAAGGCTCAGTAGCTCAGGTTGATCTGGTAGACGGCGGTGGTGCCGCTGGTCTCGTGTCCAACGATCAGCAGCGGCTGGCCGTTGGGGGAGTCGGCTGCCGGAATCAAGGCCAGGCCTTCGGGGCCACGGTCGCCGCCCGCCCCCTCCCGCGTGTTCAGGTAGGTGACGAAGGTCGGTGCGACCGGATTGCTCACGTCGTAGACCATCACGCCACCCACGCGCTCCAGGCCGATGAAGGCGAAGCTCTTCGCACCAAAGCGCCCCACCACCACGCCCTCGGGCTCGGGACCCTTGCTGGCGCTGCGGGCGTCGAGCGCATTGCCATCGTTGCTGGCATTGAAGGCGAAGTCGTGGCCTGGCGTGCCGGCCAGCGCTGCGGTGCGCTGCTCGAAGTCGTCACCGGAATCGTAGACGCGCGTCACATCCGAGGTCCAGATCGAGAAGGAGCGCGCACCGAAGGCGTAGAGCTCGGTGCAGCGGCCGGCGCTGTTCTTGCCGTCCAGGCCGCCGTTGGGGGTGTTGGTGATGCGCAGACGGCCCAGGTTGGAGTCGAACAGGAGATTGGCGGCGTCCGGGCCGAAGATCGCCGGCTCCAGGCCGTTGGTGCAATGGGCCCGCACGCGTGTTTCCTCGTTGAAGCCTGGCCAGTCGGCGCGCGCATCGCCTTCGTTGGCGGTGATGAGGTAGGTCTGGCCGTTCACGGTGTAACTGGCGATGGCGTCGGGCAGGTACAGGCCTCGCACCGGCACCGGGGCGATGCGCACCGCCGGCGTGCCGCTGTTGGTGTTGGTGCCGCCGTCTTCGTCGCTGGCGTCCATGCCCATGCCGGCCAGGCTGTGGTCCTTGAAGCCCAGCGGGCGGATGGACGTGACCGTGGCCGCCTCGACGTCCACGATGGCGATCGCGTTGTTTTCCTGCAGCGCGACGTAGGCGGTGCGGCCATCGTCCGACACGGTGATGTACTCGGGCTCCAGGTCCTGCGCCACGGTGGCGTTGGGGCCGTAGATGCGCACGCCAGCCGCACGCAGCGAGGCGGCCTGGTTGTTGAAGGCCGCAAAGCCCGCCGTACGGGCCGTGACGGCGAGCGTGGCCTGCGCCGGCGTGAGGACCGGCAGGTCGATGATGCTGATGGAGCCTTCCGGGTCCACCGAGTCGGGCTGGCCGTAGCTGTTGGGCTCGCCTTCATTGGCCACCAGCAGGCGGCGGCCGTCAGGGGTGAAGACCAGCATGTCGGGCAGGGCCCCCACCGTGACCTGGCCGATGCGCTGAAGGTCGGCCGCGCGATAGAAGGCCACCAGGCCAGGGTCGGTCTTGGGGTCGGCCTCGATGGCCAGGGCGACCACGCCGTTGTGGATGGCCACACTGTTGACGCTGGCGCCCAGGTCGCTCACATCCAGAGTCTGCACCAGGACCGGCGCAGACGGGTTGTTCAGGTCGAGCACGTCCACCGAGCCGAGGATCGCGTTCACCACGAACAGTCGGCGGCTCAGAGGGTCATAAGCCGGGACTTCGGCGGCACCGGATTGGCCGGTGGGGTTCTCGTGCACGTAGCCGCCGATGCGGGCCATGCTCAGGCTGGCAGGCGTGAGCACCACCGGCTCGTTCGGTGCGGGGCCGTCGCTGCCGCCGCCACAACCGACGATGAGCGCCATCACGGCGGCTGCGATGCTGCCCATCACCCACGGCTTGTTCATCTGCTTCACGGTGTCTCCTGCGACGGTTGGCAAAACCCCGCAGTGTTGGCCGGCGTCGTGACAGGGTGATGACGTCACCATCGGCCTTGCGACCGGGCTAGACTGTGCCGATGAGCCTGCTCCCTCCCCTGGCCGCCGACCCGGAGGCCCCCCGCCAGCGCCGCGCGCGGCTGATCGAGGCCCTGCGCGCCGCCGGCGGCGGCGTGGCCGTGCTGCCCACCGCGCCCGAGCGCCCGCGCAACCGTGACACCCACCACCCCTACCGGCCTGACAGCCACTTCCACTACCTCACCGGCTTCGACGAGCCCGAGGCCTGGCTGGTGCTGAGCAGCAACGGGCGATCCACCCTGCTGTGCCGGCCGCGCCACGCCGAGCGCGAGATCTGGGACGGCTACCGGCTGGGTCCCGAAGCCGCACCGGGGGAGTTGGGGCTGGACGCCGCCCACAGCGTGGAGGACCTCGAGCGCGTGATGCCCGAGCTGATCGGCGGGCACGGCGCGCTGTGGTTCCCCTTTGGCGTGCACGAGGGTCTGGGCGCACAGGTGGAGCGCTGGCTCGCGACCGTGCGCGCCCGCGAGCGCCAGGGGGTGCAGTGCCCCGCGCGCCTGCACGACCTGTGCGGCGTGCTGGATGAGATGCGCCTGGTGAAGGACACGCACGAGCTGCAGCTGATGCGCCGCGCCGGCACGATCTCGGCCCTGGCGCATGTGCGGGCCATGGAACAGAGCGCGCGCTGGGCCCGCGAGGGCGGGGAGCCCCGGCGCGAGTACCACCTGGAGGCCGAGCTGCTGCACGAGTTTCGCCGCCATGGCGCCACCGGCCCGGCCTACCCCAGCATCGTGGCCGCCGGGGCGAATGCCTGCGTGCTGCATTACCCGGCCGGCAACGCGCCGCTGCGGGCGGGGGAGCTCTGCCTCATCGACGCCGGCTGCGAATACCTCGGCTACGCGGGCGACATCACCCGCACCTTTCCCGTGAACGGTCGCTTCAGCGCCGCGCAGCGCGAGCTCTACGAGATCGTGCTGGCCGCCCAGGCCGCAGCGATCGAGGCGATGCGCCCCGGTGCGCGCTTGCGCGATGCCCACGACGCCGCCCTGCGCGTGCTGTGCCAGGGACTGCTCGACACCGGCCTGCTCAGCCGCGACCGCCACGGCGATCTCGACGAGGTGATCGGCACGGCCGCATACCGGCCCTTCTACATGCACGGCACCGGCCACTGGCTGGGCCGCGACGTGCACGACGTGGGCGGCTACCTACAGGAGGACGAAGCGCCCATCGAGCAAGCCGACGGGCTGGGCGGGCGCGTGGTGAAGAAGCCCTCGCGCATCCTGCAGCCCGGCATGGTGGCCACGGTGGAGCCCGGCCTGTACGTGCGGCCCGGCGAGGGGGTGCCCGAACGCTACTGGCACATCGGGATCCGCATCGAGGACGATGCGGTGATCACGCCCTTCGGCTGCGAACTGCTCACGCGCGATGCACCTGTCGATCCGGACGAGATCGAGGCGCTGATGGGAGGACGAAGCACATGACCCCATCCACACACCTGGAGGCCCAGGCCTACGCCGACATGTTCGAACTGGCGCCGGTGTCGCTCTGGCTCGAGGACTACAGCGGCGTGCGCGCCCTGTTCGAGGCCTGGCGTGGCGAAGGCGTGCGTGACCTGCGCGCCCACCTGCGGGCCGATCGCAGCCGGGTGGCCGAGTGCTCGCAGCGCATCCGGCTGCTGAGCGTGAACCGGCGCACGCTCGAACTCTTCGAGGCCCACAGCCAGGAACACCTGGCCGCCAACCTTGGCCATGTGTTTCGCGACGACATGTTCGAGCAGCATGTCGAAGAGCTGAACGCCCTGTGGGAAGGACAAGGGGGCTTCGGCGGCCCCACGGTGAACTACAGCCTCACCGGACGCCGGCTCGACATCTCCTTGCGCGCCACCGTGCTGCCCGGGCATGAAGACACCTGGGACCGCGTGCTCGTCGCCATCGAGGACACCACCGAGCGCACGCGGGCCGAACGGGCCCTGAAGCGCAGCGAGCAGTACGCGCTCGGGCTGTTCGAGCATTCGCCCGTGTCGCTGTGGGTAGAGGACTTCAGCAACGTGAAGTTCCTGATCGACGGCGTGCGCGCCCAGGGCATCCGCGACCTGCGCACCTTCCTCGACGTGCACCCCGAATTCATCGAACGCTGCATGCAGGAGATCCGCGTCATCGACGTCAACCGGCAAACCTTGACGATGTTCGGGGCCACCGACAAGGGTGCGCTGATGCGCCGCCTGCACGAGGTCTTCCGCGACGACATGCGCGAGCATTTCGCCGAGCAGCTGATCGAGCTGTGGGACGGCAAGCTCTTCCAGCAGCGCGAGACCATCAACTACGGCCTCGACGGCGAGCCGGTGCACGTGTACATGCAGTTTTCGGTGCTGCCCGGTCATGAAGCCGACTGGGGCCTGGTGCTGGTCTCGCTCACCGACATCACGGCGCGCAAGAAGGCCGAGGCTTACCTGGAGTACCTGGGCAAGCACGACGTGCTGACCAAGCTGCGCAACCGGTCCTACTTCGTGGACGAACTCCATCGCCTGGAGCGCAAGGGTCCCTGGCCCGTGACGGTGATCGTGGCCGATCTCAACGGGTTGAAGGTGATCAACGACCAGGAAGGTCATGCCGGTGGCGACAGCCTGCTGCGCCGCGCCGGCGAGGTCCTGGCCAAGGCGGTGGACAAGCCTGCCAGCGCCGCGCGCATCGGCGGCGACGAGTTCGCGGTGCTGCTGCCCGGCACCGACGAGCGCGGCGGCGAACAGGTCATCGAGCGCATCCACTCGCTGTTGGACCTGAACAACCAGTTCTATCCTGGCGCGGCGCTCACGTTTGCGATCGGCCTGGCCACCTGCCAGGCAGGCGAACGGCTGGAGTCGGCCGTGCACCAGGCCGACCAACGCATGTACGAGGCGAAGAAAGCCTACTACGC
>CAZKGD010000135.1:0-6652 GCA_964552215.1 uncultured Caldimonas sp. | reverse complement strand
CTCAGGCCCTGGCCGAACTGCCCGAGGGAACAGACCTCTACATCACGACACCCGCGGACAAGCTCCTGTGGGCGAGCAAGCTGGTCAAGACGGATTTCCCGCAGGCCCGAATTCACGCCTGCGAGAACCGTGGGCGTGATGTGGCTCCGCTGGTCGAACTGCTGCGCACGGAGCCGCTGGATCGCTACGACTACATCCTGAAACTCCACACCAAGCGCTCTCCCCACCTGTCTCCCGGACAGGGCGAACGCTGGCGGCGTTCCCTGCTGCAGTCTCTGGTTCCCAGCCGTCGGGCCGCGGATCTGCTCGAGTACCTGGAACATCATCCCGAGGTGGGACTGGCCGCACCGCCCCAGTGGTTGGTGAGCCTGCGCAACACCGCCGGCTACGCCAAGAACCTGCCCACCCTCAAGCTCTGGGCGGCTCGCCTGGGCTTCGATGTGGAGGCTGGCGACTACCCATTCGCCGCCGGCACCATGTTCTGGGTGCGCGGTCGGGTGCTGGCTGAATTGCGCCAGCTCGACATCCAGGCGGCCGATTTCGAGCCCGAGGCCGGGCAACTCGATGGCACCCTGGCTCACGCGCTCGAACGGCTGATGCCCTTGCTGGCCTTCAAGTGCGGCCTGGACGTGGCGCCACTGCCGGCCGACCTGTCCGTGCCCTCGGAAGACCGGGGTGCCAAGACCCTGGAGGATTGGCTCGGCAGCCGCCGCTTCACCGCGGCGCAGGAAGATCACATCCGCGAACGGTTGAAGAGCCAGGAGGGCGGCCCGCGCCTGGCCGTGATCGTGCAAGCCACGGACGACTCGCACGAGCGCTTGCAGGACACGTTGAACAGCCTGGAACACGCTCGCCGCCTGGGATTGCGCATCACGGTCAGCGTGCTGGCGCCCCCGGGGCTGAAGACCGAGGCCTTGCCGGGTCGTCCCCGCCTGATGCCCGCGATGCCTGGACAGGCCATTGCAACCATCAACCGGATGGCGGCAGACTGCGATGCCGAGTGGATCATGCTCACCCGCAGCGGCGAGATCTTCACCCCCAACGGGCTGACCGTGCTGGCCCTGGACCTCATCGGCGCGCAGGGGTGCCGCGCCGTCTATGCCGACGAGCTATACCGGGGCGCCGACGGCACCCTGGGCGCGGCCTTCCGGCCTGACTTCAACCTGGATCTCCTGCTGAGCTTTCCTGCGGCGATGGCCGCGCACTGGTGGTTCCAGCGCGACCATTTCCTGGCACTCGGCGGCCTGGATGCCCGGTTCGGCGGCGCCGCGGAATTCGATCTGCTGCTGCGTTTGGTGGAACAAGGCGGCCTGGCAGGTCTGGGCCATGTGGCCGAGCCCCTGTTGATCGCCGACACCCCGTCCGCCGCGGATCAGGCCGACGAGCGCGCCGCGCTGCAGCGCCACCTGCAGGCGCGAGGCTACGCGCAGGCTCGGGTCCACCAGGACCTGCCCCGGCAATACCGCATCGAGTACGGCCATGCCGACCAGCCCCTGGTGAGCATCATCATCCCGACGCGCGACCAGTTGCCCCTGCTGCAGCGCTGCGTCGAGAGCCTGCTGGAGAAGACCGCCTATCCGAACTACGAACTGCTGATCGTCGACAACCAGAGCGAGACCGAGGAAGCCCGCCAATGGCTCGCCGGCGTGGCCGGCATGGGCGACGAGCGCGCGCGGGTCCTGCGCTACCCCCACCCCTTCAACTTCTCGGCCATGAACAACCTGGCGGCCGAGCAGGCACGTGGGGAATACCTCGTGCTCTTGAACAATGACACGGCCATCATCGAGCCCGGCTGGCTCGACGCGCTGCTCAACCACGCCCAACGCCCCGAAGTGGGTGCCGTGGGGGCCAAGCTGCTCCATCCGGACGGCACCGTCCAGCATGCCGGCGTGGTGCTGGGCCTGCGCGGTCCGGCCGAGCACCCCTTCCTCGGGGAAGCGATTGACGCGCACGGCACCATGCAGCGCCTGCGCGTCGACCAGAACTACAGCGCACTCACAGCCGCGTGCCTGATGGTGCGCAAGTCCCTCTACCAAGAGGTGGGCGGCCTCGACGAGGGCGATTTCAAGGTCTCATACAACGATGTGGACTTGTGCCTGAAGCTGGGCGTCGCCGGCTACCTCAATGTGTGGACACCGCAGGCCCTGGTGATGCACGAAGGCAGCGCCAGCCAGAAGCACTTCGGCACCGGTGATGTCGACAGCCGCAAGGAGCGCTTCGCCGCCGAGAAGGACGCGCTGTATGCCAAATGGCTGCCCCGGATCGCCCGCGATCCGGCCTACAACCCCAATCTGTCACTGCGCGGCAAGGGCTTCGAGTACGAAGCCCGCACAGACCTCGTCTGGCATCCGCTGGCCTGGCGGCCTTCTCCGGTGGTGCTTGCCCACATGGCCGACCGCTGGGGCTGCGGCCACTATCGCGTGATCCAGCCCTTCGAGGCCATGCGCGAGGCTGGCCAGATCGAAGGGATGCTGACCGATGCAGCACTTCTGCCATCCGAACTGGCCCGGCTGGACCCCGATGCCATCGTGCTGCAACGACAGATCGGTGAGCAGCGCCTGGAGGCCATGCGCCGCATGAAAGCCTTCTCTCGTGCATTCAAGGTGTACGAACTCGACGACTACCTGCCCAATCTGCCGCTCAAGAGCGCCTACCGCCAGGGCATTCCCAAGGATGCGCTGAAGTCGTTGCGAAGAGGGCTGGGCTACGTCGATCGCTTCGTCGTATCGACGGATGCACTGGCCGAAGCTTTCGAAGGGCTGCATCCCGACACACGCGTGGTCAAGAACCGGCTACCGACCGCCTGGTGGTCCGGGTTCACGCCACAGCGCCGTCGCGGGCAAAAGCCCCGGGTGGGTTGGGCCGGCAGCGCCGGTCATGCCGGCGACCTGGCGCTGATTGCCGATGTGGTCAAGGCGCTGGCCGCAGAGGTCGAATGGGTGTTCTTCGGCATGTGTCCGACAGAGATCCTCCCCTTCGTCCACGAAGTGCATGCGGGCGTGCCGATCGACAAGTACCCGGCCAAGCTCGCAAGCCTCGACCTCGACCTCGCCCTGGCACCGCTCGAGCAGAACCTCTTCAACGAATGCAAGAGCAACCTGCGCCTGATCGAGTACGGCGTGTGCGGCTATCCGGTGGTGTGCAGCGACATCCGCTGCTACCAGGAGGACGGCCTGCCGGTCACCCGGGTGAAGAACCGCTTCAAGGAGTGGGTCGACGCCATCCGCATGCACACCCATGACCTGGACGCTGCGGCCCGGGCCGGCGATGCCCTGCGCGAGCAGGTGCGCGCCCACTGGATGCTGGAAGGTGCTGCGCTGGACACCTGGCGCGCAGCCTGGACCCAGCCCTGAGGCGACTTCCTTGTAGGAAGTTGCCTGACAAGGGCCTACGAAAACCGCGACACGCCGAACAGAAGGGACCTGATATCGGCTCTTTTCCGGTCTGCCTAAAGTTCATCCCACGGTGCAAGCGAAAGCAAGCCCAGGAAGACACAGCAAATCAACCGACCGACGAACGGAGCCGACCATGAGCCAACAGACCGAACAGATCCTCGCCGAGATCCGCGAAGCCAACCTGTCCTACCTCATGCTGGCGCAGAACCTGATCCGCGCCGATCGCGCCGAGGCCCTGTTCCGCCTGGGCATCTCGGAGGAAACCGCCGACATGATCGCCGTGCTCAGCCCGGCCCAGGTCATGCGCATCGCCTCGGGCAACACCCTGCTGTGCCGCTTCCGCATGGACGACGACCTGGTCTGGGGCCTGCTGACCAACCATGGCAAGACGGCTGCGAACGACGCCACCTCCCGCCTGCACGCCAGCATCCTGATGGCCGGCCGCCATCAGGAGGCCGCCTGATCCGTCGCGACGCCCGCCACCCGAGAACACCGAGAGAGAGCCTGCCATGCGTACCAAGAGCATCCTGACCGAAGCCCGCCAGATCGAACGCGCCGTGACGCTGATCCAGCTGGGAGCCCGCCTGCAGGTGCTCGAGTCCGAGACCGACCTGTCCTACGAGCGCCTGTTGCGCCTGTACAAGGAAGTGGCCGGCAAGTCGCCGTCCAAGGGCCAGCTGCCCTTCTCGACCGACTGGTTCATGACCTGGCAGCCCAACATCCATGCCTCGCTGTTCCTGAACATCCACGAATACCTGAACAAGGCCGTCGAGCTCGATGAGATCGACGTGGTCATCAAGGCCTACCGCCTGTACCTGGAGCAGACCCAGTCTCAGGGGTTGGAGGCGCAGTTGTCCATCACCCGCGCCTGGCGCCTGGTGAAGTTCGTGGACAACGGCATGCTGACCATGACGCCTTGCTCGAAGTGCGGTGGCCACTTCGTGACGCACCCGCATGAAATCGCCAAGCACTTCGTGTGCGGCATGTGCAACCCGCCGGCCCGTGCCGGCAAAGGCAAGGCCAACGGCGGCCTGCAACTGCACTGAGTTTCCTTCCGTCTCCTGCTGTCTCCTCCTGAGCGCCCCCGCGGCGCCTTGATCACGGGCTCCTCGCGAGTCCGTGCTTTTTTGGCAGCTGATCTGGCTCAAGTCGCCCGGCAGAGGGCCGATATCCCTTGGGAACCCGGTTCAAGCGTGCGCTTGGCGGCATCCTTCGCGGCGCACGACCCCACCAGGAAAGACCAGTCTCATGTTCGTCATCATCGGTTATCTCCTAGCACTGGGCTGCGTGTTCGGCGGCTTCATGATTGCAGGCGGCAACATGGCTGTGATCCTGGCAGCGCTTCCGCTCGAGATGTTGATCATCGGCGGCGGCGCCCTCGGCGCCTTCGTCGTGAACAACCAGCCCAAGGTGCTCAAGGCCACGCTCAAGACCATCCCCACGGCCCTCAAGGGATCCAAGTACACCAAGGCTCGGTACATGGAACTGATGGCACTCCTCTACGAGATCCTTCAGAAGGCCCGCAAGGAGGGCCTGATGGCCATCGAGAAGGATGTGGAAAGCCCCCATGAGTCGCCCCTGTTCAAGAAGTATGCGACGGTAGGCAATGACCACCATGTGGTGGAGTTCATCACCGACTACCTGCGCATGATGGTGTCGGGCAACCTCAATGCCCACGAGATCGAGGCCTTGATGGACAGCGAGATCGAGACCCATCACCACGAAGCGCACGCCCCCGCGGCCGCGCTGCAACGCGTGGCCGGTGGCCTGCCGGCATTCGGGATCGTGGCGGCCGTGCTGGGTGTGATCAAGACCATGGGCTCGGTGGGTCAGCCGCCGGCGGTGCTGGGCGCCATGATCGGCTCGGCGCTGGTCGGCACCTTCCTGGGCATCTTCCTGGCCTATGCCATCGCAGAACCGCTGGCCGGCCTGATCGACCAGAAGACGGAAGAAGGAACCAAGGAACTGCAGTGCATCAAGACCACTCTGCTGGCCAGCATGCAGGGCTATGCCCCGCAGATCGCCGTGGAGTTCGGCCGCAAGGTGCTTTACTCCACTGAGCGCCCCAGCTTCTCGGAGCTGGAAGGCCACGTCAAGGGCAAGAAGGCCTGATCAGGATCCATCATGGCAGGCGATTCCAAGAAGCTGCAGCCGATCATCGTCAAGAAGATCAAGAAAGGCGGCCACGCCCATCATGGGGGCGCCTGGAAGATCGCCTACGCCGACTTCGTGACGGCCATGATGGCCTTCTTCCTGCTGATGTGGTTGCTGGGCTCCACCACCGAGGGCGACCGCAAGGGCATTGCCGATTATTTCTCGTCGCCTCTGAAGATCGCCCTGCTCAGCGGCGGCAGCGGTGCCGGCGATGCCTCCCACGTGATCAAGGGCGGCGGCACCGATCTGACCCGCACCACGGGCCAGGTGCGCAACGGCGACATCGAGGCCGAGCGCAAGACCATCAACCTCCAAGCGCTGAAGGAGCAGGCGGCCCGCGAAGAGGCAGCCAGCCTGGAGGGCTTGAAGCAACGGATCGAGCAGTCGGTCACGAACAATCCGCTCCTGGTGCAGTTCCGATCGCAAATCCGCATCGACATCACGCAAGATGGCCTGCGCATCCAGATCGTCGATGAACAGAATCGGCCCATGTTCGATTCGGGCAGTGCACTGGTGAAGGAGTACATGCGCACCATCCTGAGAGAAATCGGCAAGGTGCTGTCCGAGGTGAACAACAAGGTGACCCTGGCGGGGCACACCGACGCCGCCGCCTACAGCAGCGGTGAGCGCGGCTACAGCAACTGGGAGCTTTCTGCCGACCGGGCAAACGCATCGCGCCGCGAGCTCGTGGCCGGCGGCCTGCGCGAAGGCCAGGTGGTGCGGGTGCTGGGACTCGCCTCCAGTTCGCTGCTGGACAAGGACAATCCGCTCAATCCCATCAATCGCCGTATCAGCATCATCGTCATGAACAAGGACGCCGAAGAACGCTTCGAGCGCGGCGGCGACGTCGAGGCCGGCACGGCGCCCGCGGTGTCTGGAGCCCTGCCCGCTCCCTCCACCGCACCTGTCGGCGAGAACTTCAGTTTTCCGGCGCCTGGCCGATAAGCCAGCGAACGCCCACTTTTCCCTGCGAGGACGCTCCCCATGAGTACCGCCACCGACCTGAAATTCCTCATCGTCGATGACTTCTCCACCATGCGCCGCATCGTGCGCGGCCTGCTCAAGGAGATCGGCTACAACAACGCCGAGGAGGCCGAGGACGG
>CAZKGD010000134.1:0-6976 GCA_964552215.1 uncultured Caldimonas sp. | reverse complement strand
GCCAGATCAATGTGGCCGTCACCCAGCTCGACCAGATGACCCAGCAGAACGCCGCGCTGGTCGAGGAGTCGGCGGCTGCGGCCCGGAGCCTGCAGCAGCAGGTCTGCGCGCTGATGTCGCTGGTGCACACCTTCCAGGTGGAGCCCTCAGGCGCCACTGCCTGAGCACACCGTGTCAGAGCAGGTTACGCACCTGCGACTGCACCTGCAGCAGGGCCGGCAGGCAGCGGTCCTGCAGTTCGCTCATGGACATGCGGGCGGCGTGCACGCTCACGTTGAGCGCGGCCACCGAGTCACCACGCAGATTCTTCAGCGGCACGGACAAGGTACGCAGGCCCAGTTCCAGCTCCTGGTCGACGGCCGCATAGCCCTGGGCCCGAGCCCGGGCGATCTCGATGCGCAGCCGGTCCTTGTGGGTGATGGTGTGGGGCGTGAGCGGCTCCAGGGGCTGCTCATCCAGCCAGGCATCGACCTTTTCCTGCGGCAGCGCGGCCAGCAGCACGCGCCCGTTGGCGGTGCAGTAGGCCGGCACGCGGGTGCCGGGCTGCAAGGTCGCTGAGACCACCCGGCCTGCCGTGGTGGCGGCAATGCAGATGACGTCGCCGCGGTCGAGCACGCCGGCGGAAGACGCCTCTTGCAGGGCATGGGCCAGCTTGTGCAGTTGGGGATGCACGATGCGCGGCAGGCGGGCGGAATGGATGTAGGACTGACCCAGGCGCAGCACCTTGGGCGTGATCGAGAACATGCGCCCGTCATAGGCCACATAGCCCAGCTGGGTGAGCGTGAGCAGGTAGCGCCGCGCCGCGGCGCGGGTCAGCCCGGTGCGCTGGGCCACCTCGGTCATGGACAGGCGGGACTGATCCTGGTCGAAGGCCTCGATCACCGCCAGGCCTTTTTCCAGCCCTGCAATGAAATCGCGCTTCTGCACCTGAAAGTCAGGACCGGACATGGCGGTGAGTGACATGGGAGCACCTTTCTACTGCGCGCTCCACGCACGGCAGGATCGATCACCGCATCCACCTGCGCGGAAGGCTTGTTCCGCGGGGCAATATAGCCTAGATTGGCTGACGTTGTTCGATCAACAACCATCGGTGCGACTATCGCGCTCATTAAAAATCTCAATACCCCGTCGTCGTCTCGTGACCCAGCAGGCTTCGGCGCGACCAGCCCGTCATGTCCGCATTCATCTTCGAAGCTTTTCTCTCCACACCCGAGATGCTCGAGGTTTTCAACGAGTCCTCGGTCGTCCAGACCATGATGGACTTCGAGGCCGCCCTGGCCCAGGCCCAGGCCGACGAGGGGTTGATGCCGGCCGCGTGTGCCCAGGCGATTGCGGGGGTCTGCAAGGCCGACCTCTACGACGTGTCCAGCCTGATTGCCGAGAGCGGCCGCGCCGGCAGCTTGGCCATTCCGCTGGTGAAGAAGCTCACCGACACCGTGGCCCTGTTCGACAAGCCGGCCGCCGGCTTTGTGCACTGGGGCAGCACCAGCCAGGACGTGATCGACACCGGCATGGTGCTGGTGACACGACGGGCGTTGCAACTCATCGACCGCGACCTCACCCGTCTCATCGCCGATCTGCTGCGCCTGGCCCGCGCCCATGCGCACAGCCCGGTGCTGGCCCGCACCCTGATGCAGCCCGCGCAGGTGGTGACCCTGGGCTACAAGCTGGTGGGCTGGGTGGCGCCGCTGCTGCGCCGCCAGCGGCAACTGCGCGACGCGGCCCGGCGAGCCCTCAAGCTGCAACTGGGTGGCGCCGTGGGTACGCTGTCGGCCATGGGGCCGAAGGGGCCGGCCGTCGCCCGGCGGATGGCCGAGGCTCTGCGGCTGCAGTGGTCCCCCCTGGCCTGGCACACCCAGCGCGACGAATGGGTGGCGCTGGGCAGCGAGGTGGGCGTGCTGTGCGGCAGCCTGGGCAAGATCGCGCGCGACCTCTCGCTGATGGCCCAGGGCGAGATCGCCGAACTGGCCGAGCCCTCGGGCGGCGGTCGGGGGGGCTCCTCGGCCATGCCGCACAAGCGCAACCCGGTGTCATCGATGGTGGCCCTGGCCGCGGCCACCCGCGCACCCCAGCGCGTGGCGGCCCTGCTGGCCAGCATGCCGCAGGAGCATGAACGCGGGCTGGGCAACTGGCAGGCCGAACTGGCCGAATGGGCGGGCCTGTTCATCAGCGTCCATGGCGCCGTGAAGGCACTGGCCGACGCAGCCCAGGGCCTGGTGGTGGACGAATCCCGCATGCGAGCCAACATCGAGGCGCTGCAGGGCCTGGTGAGCGCCGAGGCCGTGTCGATGCTGCTGGCCTCCGCCATGGGCAAGGCCCCGGCGCATGCGCTGATGGAGAGCCTCACGCGCCAGGCCCTGGCCTCGGGCCGCCACCTGCGCGACGTGACGCTGGAAGCCATCACCCGCGACGCGGCCCTCGCGGGCCTGCACGACCGTCTCGCCCCGCTGTTCGACATCGACCAGGCCGCCGAGCCCGCCGCCCGCATCGCGCTGGACCAGCTCGATGCCCTCGAAGCCGAGGCCCAGCGCCTGCAGGCATCGCCCCTTCCCTCCTGACCTCGATCCGACATGACCAAGCCCTCCACGCCCGACCACACCGACCCCTTCGACCAGGGCCTGCGCAACCGCCGCGCCGTGCTGGGCGACGCCTGGGTCGATCGTTCGCTGTCCAACGCCAACGCCTTCAACGCCGACTTCCAGTCGCTCATCACGCGCCATGCCTGGCACGACATCTGGGGTCGCCCCGGGCTGGACCACCGCACGCGCCGCCTGCTGGTGCTGGGCATGACCATCGCCCAGGGCCGCTGGGAGGAGTACGAGCTGCACCTGCGCGCCGCCGTGGCCGGCGGCATCGCGCTGGACGAGATCAAGGAGACCCTGCTGCAGTCGGCCATCTACTGTGGCGTGCCGGCGGCGAACACCGCCTTCAAGCTGGCGCTCGACCTCTTCAAGGAGCTGGGCATCGCCATCGACCCGCAACCCCTCACGCCCGAGCACCGCGTGAGCACGCACCGCACCTTCAGCACGCCCGAGCTGCACGTGCTGCGCCAGGGCCAGGGTACGCCCGTGGTGCTGAGCCATGCGCTGGGCATGGACGTGCACCTGTGGGATGGCCTGGCGCGCGCACTGGCCGCCCAGGGCTGTGAGGTGCTGCGCTACGACCACCGCGGCCACGGCCAATCCGCCTCCCCGGCGGGCCCGTATGCCATGAACGACCTGGTGGACGACGCCGCCCGCGTGGTGCGCGAATGGGGCCGAGGCCCGGTGGTGTGGATCGGCCTGTCGATGGGGGGCATGGTGGGCCAGGGCCTCGCAGCCCGCCATCCCGATCTGGTGAAGGCACTGGTGATCGCCAACTCCACGTCTTGGTATCCCGAGGCCGCGCGGGGCCTGTGGGCGCAACGCATCGCCACCGTCGAGTCGCAGGGGCTGGCCGCCATTGCCGACGCCGTGATGGGCCGCTACTTCCACGAGGAGTTTCGCACCGCCCACCCCGAGGCCGAGGCCGCCGCACGCGCGACGCTGCTGCGCACCGACCCGGCAGGCTACGTGGCCTGCTGCCACGCGGTGGCCAAGGTGGACTGGCGCGAGGCCCTGCCCACCATCGCCTGCCCGGTCCTGGTGATTGCCGGCGCACGCGATCAGGGGGCGCCGGTGGCCATGTCCGAAGCCATCGTGCAGGCCCGTCCCGGCGCGAAGCTCGTGGTGCTGGAGAACGCCTCGCACATCAGCGTGATGGAAGAGCCGCAGGCCTTCGAGCGGACGATCCGCGAGTTCCTGGGTTCGCTCTGATCCACAAAAGGACCGCAGCCGTTCAGGTATGGTCGCGGTCATGAGCGATCTGACCTTCTTCTGGCACGACTACGAGACCTTCGGCCGGGTGCCCCGCCGTGACCGGCCGGCCCAGTTCGCCGGCATCCGCACCGATGCCGAGCTGAACGAGATCGGCGACCCGGTGATGCTGTATTGCCAGCCCACACCGGACAGCCTGCCCGACCCCGAGTCCTGCCTGCTCACCGGCATCCTGCCCCAGCACTGCCAACAACACGGTGTGCCCGAGCATGCCTTTGCCGCGGCCATCGAAGCCGAGCTGGCCAAGCCCGGCACCATCGGCCTGGGCTACAACAGCATCCGCTTCGACGACGAGGTCACGCGCTTCCTGTTCTGGCGCAATCTCATCGACCCCTACGCCCGCGAGTGGCAGAACGACTGCGGCCGCTGGGACCTGCTCGACGTGGTGCGCGCCACCTGGGCGCTGCGGCCGGAAGGCATCGAGTGGCCCACGCATGAAGACGGGCGGCCCAGCTTCAAGCTCGAACACCTGAGCGCCGCCAACGGCCTCGTGCACGACGCGGCCCACGATGCGCTGTCGGACGTGCGGGCCACCATCGCGCTGGCGCGCCTCATCAAGACCCGCCAGCCGCGCCTGTGGGACTTCTGCCTGAAGCTGCGCAAGAAGGACGCCGTGCTCGCCGAGATGGGTGCCGGGCGGCCCTTCGTGCACCTCTCGGGCATGTACGGTGTCGAACGCGGCGGCCTGGCCATCGTCTGGCCGCTGGCGCCCCACCCCACCAACAAGAACGAGATCATCGTCTGGGACCTGGCCCACGACCCGGCCGAACTTTTCGAGCTGAGCAGTGCCCAGGTGCGCGAACGGCTCTACACACGCGCCGAAGACCTGCCCGAAGGCGTGACGCGGCTGCCGATCAAGACCCTGCACATCAACAAGTCGCCCATCGTGATCGGCAACCTCAAGGCGCTGACGCCGGCGGTGATCGAACGCTGGAAGCTCGACATCGACCAGGCCCTGCGCCACGCCGAGGTGGTGGGCCGCGACGGCGCCAAGCTCGCGGGCCTGTGGCCCGAGGTGTTTGCCCGACCCGAAGCCCCCGGGCCGGTGGACGTGGACGAGGACCTGTACGGCGGCTTCATCGGCAACGAAGACCGCCGCCGCCTGCAGCGCCTGCGCACCGCGAAACCCGAGGAACTGGCCGAGCGCACGCCCAGCTTCGACGACGAGCGCCTGGACGAACTCTTCTTCCGCTACCGCGCCCGCAACTTCCCGCACACGCTGAGCGAGCCGGAGCTGGCCCGCTGGCGCGAGCACTGCCATGCGCGCCTGCACGACGGCGCCCATGGGCTGCCCACGCTGGCACAGTACTTCGAGCGCATCGACGCCCTGGGCGAATCGCTGGCCGACGACGACGAGCGCGGCCAGGACATCCTGGGCGCGCTCTACGAGTACGCCGAACAGCTCGCCGAGTTCAGCGCGGCCGAGTGATCAGACGCGTTCCAGGATGACGGCGATGCCCTGGCCCACGCCGATGCACATCGTGCACAGCGCGTAGCGGCCCTGGGTCTTCACGAGCTGGTTCACCGCAGTGGTGGCCAGGCGGGCGCCCGACGCGCCCAGCGGATGGCCCAGCGCAATCGCGCCGCCGTTGGGGTTCACGCGTGGATCGTCGTCCTTCAGGCCCAGGTCGCGCAGCACCGCCAGGCCCTGGGCCGCAAAGGCCTCGTTGAGTTCGATGACGTCCATCTGATCGAGCGAGAGGCCGGTGAGCGCCAGCACCTTGCGCGTGGCCGGCGCGGGGCCGATGCCCATCACGCGCGGCGGCACACCGGCGGTGGCCATGCCCACCACGCGGGCCTTCGGCGCCAGGCCGTACTTCGCCGCACTGGCTTCGTCGGCCAGCAGCAGCGCGCACGACCCGTCGTTCACGCCCGAGGCATTGCCGGCCGTCACCGTGCCATCGGGGCGCACCACGCCCTTGAGCTTGGCCAGCGCTTCCAGCGAAGTCTCGCGCGGGTGCTCGTCGCGGCTCACGACGAGAGGGTCGCCCTTCTTCTGAGGAATGGTCACGGGCGTGATCTCGGCATCGAAGTAGCCGGCCTTCTGCGCGGCCACGGCCTTGAGCTGCGAGGCCAGGGCCATCCTGTCCTGGTCTTCGCGGCTGATCTTCCAATCGGTGGCCACGTTCTCGGCCGTCTCGGGCATGGAATCCACGCCGTACTGCGCCTTCATCAGCGGGTTGACGAAACGCCAGCCGATGGTGGTGTCGTACACCGCGTTGTTGCGCGAGAAGGCCGATTCCGCCTTCGGCATCACGAAGGGCGCGCGGCTCATGCTCTCGACGCCGCCGGCGATCATCAGCCCGGCCTCACCGGCACGGATGGCGCGCGCCGCCGTGCCCAGGGCATCCAGGCCCGAGCCGCACAGGCGGTTCACCGTGGCACCCGGCACGTCCATGGGCAGGCCCGCCAGCAGGGCGGCCATGCGGGCCACGTTGCGGTTGTCTTCGCCGGCCTGGTTGGCGCAGCCGTAGATCACGTCGGTGACGGCCGCCCAGTCGACGTCCGGGTTGCGCGCCATCAGCGCCTTGAGCGGCACCGCCGCCAGGTCGTCGGTGCGCACGGCGGACAGCGAGCCGCCGTAGCGGCCGAAAGGAGTGCGGATGGCGTCGCAGATGAAGGCTTGGGTCATGGAGGGAGGTCTCGCTCGTTGGATCGGGATGTCGGTCACGCCCGCTGCAGCGGGATGGCCGTGACCTTCTGGAGCTCATCAAAGCTCAGGCCTTCGACCATGTCAATCACCTTGGCGCCATCGGGGGTGAGGTCGATGACGGCCAGGTCGGTGTAGACCCGGCTCACGCAGGCCACGCCGGTGATGGGGTAGGTGCATGCGGGCACCAGCTTGCTCTCGCCGCCCTTGGTGAGGTGCTCCATCATCACGTAGGTCTTCTTCGCGCCAATGGCCAGGTCCATCGCGCCGCCCACGGCGGGGATCGCATCGGGCGCGCCCGTGTGCCAGTTGGCCAGATCGCCGTTGGCGGCCACCTGGAAGGCGCCCAGCACGCACACGTCGAGGTGGCCGCCGCGCATCATCCCGAAGCTGTCGGCATGGTGGAAGAAGCAGCCGCCCGGCAGCAGCGTCACCGGCTGCTTGCCGGCGTTGATGAGGTCGTAGTCCTCCT
>CAZKGD010000133.1:0-6988 GCA_964552215.1 uncultured Caldimonas sp. | reverse complement strand
GATCATCGGCGCGGCGATGAACCACTGGTACCACAGCGACATGAACTACCGCGGCATCATCAACATGCTGATGCTGTGCGGCTGCGTGGGCCAGAGCGGCGGCGGCTGGGCGCACTATGTGGGCCAGGAAAAGCTGCGCCCGCAGACCGGCTGGACGGCCCTGGCCTTCGCGCTGGACTGGATCCGCCCGCCGCGCCAGCAGAACTCCACCAGTTTCTTCTACGCCCACACCGACCAGTGGCGCTACGAGAAGCTGGGCGTGGAAGAGGTGCTCTCGCCGCTGGCCGACAAGGCGCAGTTCCAGGGCAGCCTGATCGACTACAACGTGCGTGCCGAGCGCATGGGCTGGCTGCCCAGCGCGCCCCAGCTGCAGACCAACCCGCTGCAGGTGGTGCGGGATGCGCAGACCGCAGGCCAGGACACCAAGGACTATGTGGTGGGGTCGCTCAAGAGCGGTGCGCTCAAGATGAGCTGCGAGGACCCCGACCATCCCAACAACTGGCCGCGCAACCTCTTCGTGTGGCGCTCCAACCTGCTCGGCTCCTCAGGCAAGGGCCATGAGTACTTCCTCAAGCACCTGCTGGGCACCGCCCACGGCGTGCAAGGAAAAGACCTTGGACCCGGCGATGCGAAGCCGAAGGAAGTGGCCTGGCACGCGCAGGCGCCCGAAGGCAAGCTCGATCTGCTGGTCACGCTCGACTTCCGCATGAGCACGACCTGCCTGTACTCCGACATCGTGCTGCCCACGGCCACCTGGTACGAGAAGAACGACCTCAACACCAGCGACATGCACCCCTTCATCCACCCGCTGTCCACGGCGGTGGACCCGGCCTGGCAGGCCCGCTCGGACTGGGAGATCTACAAGGGCTTCGCAAGCAAGTTCAGCGAGGTTTGCGTGGGCCACCTGGGGGTGGAGAAGGAGGTGGTGCTCACGCCGCTGATGCATGACACGCCGGCCGAGCTGGCCCAGCCCTTCGACGTGCAGGAATGGAAGAAGGGCCAGTGCGATCTCATTCCGGGCAAGACCGCGCCGCAGATTGCCGTGGTCGAACGCGACTACCCCAACACCTACAAGCGTTTCACGGCCCTGGGCCCGCTGATGGAGAAGGTGGGCAACGGCGGCAAGGGCATCGCCTGGAACACCGCCGAGGAAGTGCGCCAGCTCGCCGAACTGAACGGCAAGGTGCATGAAGAGGGCGTGACCCAGGGCATGCCGAAGATCGAGACCGACATCGATGCCACCGAGGTGGTGATGATGCTCGCGCCCGAGACCAATGGCCACGTCGCCGTGAAGGCCTGGGAGGCGCTCTCCAAGATCACGGGCCGCGAACACGCCCACCTGGCCCTGCACCGCGAGGACGAGAAGATCCGCTTCCGCGACATCCAGGCCCAGCCGCGCAAGATCATCAGCTCGCCCACCTGGTCGGGCCTGGAGAGCGAGAAGGTCAGCTACAACGCCGGCTACACCAACGTGCATGAACTGATCCCCTGGCGCACGCTCACCGGCCGCCAGCAGTTCTACCAGGACCACCCCTGGATGATCGCCTTCGGCGAGGGCTTCACCAGCTACCGCCCGCCGGTGGACCTGAAGACGGTGGACGAGGTGATGAACCGCCAGCCCAACGGCAACACGGAGATCACGCTCAACTTCATCACGCCGCACCAGAAGTGGGGCATCCACTCCACCTACAGCGACAACCTGATGATGCTCACGCTCAACCGGGGCGGCCCGGTGATCTGGCTGAGCGAGGACGACGCGAAACGAGCCGGCATCGTCGACAACGACTGGGTCGAGCTGTTCAACGCCAACGGCGCCATCGCGGCGCGGGCCGTGGTGAGCCAGCGCGTCAACCCCGGCATGGTGATGATGTACCACGCGCAGGAAAAGACCATCAACACCCCGGGCAGCGAGATCACCGGGCAGCGCGGTGGCATCCACAACTCGGTGACCCGCATCGTCACCAAGCCCACGCACATGATCGGCGGCTACGCCCAGTACAGCTACGGCTTCAACTACTACGGGACCATCGGGACCAACCGTGACGAGTTCGTGGTGGTGCGCAAGATGAAGCGCATCGACTGGCTCGACGACGAGACCCCGGCGACCGCCGCCTGAGAAGAAGGAGAACCACGATGAAAGTCCGCGCACAGATCGGCATGGTCCTCAACCTGGACAAGTGCATCGGCTGCCACACCTGCTCCGTCACCTGCAAGAACGTCTGGACGAACCGGCCGGGCATGGAGTACGCCTGGTTCAACAACGTCGAGACCAAGCCCGGCATCGGCTATCCGAAGGAATGGGAGAACCAGGACAAGTGGCACGGCGGCTGGGTCCGCAAGAGCAACGGCAGCATCGAGCCGCGCCAGGGCGGCAAGTGGAAGCTGCTCATGCGCATCTTCGCCAATCCGCACCTGCCCGAGATCGACGACTACTACGAGCCCTTCACCTTCGACTACGACCACCTGCAGTCGGCGCCGGAGTCCAAGGCCGCGCCCGTGGCGCGTCCGCGCAGCCTCATCACGGGCAAGCGCATGGAGAAGATCGAATGGGGTCCGAACTGGGAGGAGATCCTGGGCGGCGAGTTCGCCAAGCGTTCGAAGGACAAGAACTTCGACGACGTGCAGAAGGACATCTACGGTCAGTTCGAGAACACCTTCATGATGTACTTGCCGCGCCTGTGCGAACACTGCCTCAACCCGGCGTGTGTGGCCTCCTGCCCGTCCGGCTCGATCTACAAGCGCGAGGAGGATGGCATCGTCCTGATCGACCAGGACAAGTGCCGAGGCTGGCGCATGTGCGTCTCGGGCTGCCCCTACAAGAAGATCTACTACAACTGGCAGACCGGCAAGGCCGAGAAGTGCATCTTCTGCTACCCCCGCATCGAAGCCGGCCAGCCCACGGTGTGCTCGGAAACCTGCGTGGGCCGCATCCGCTACCTGGGCGTGCTGCTGTATGACGCCGACCGCATCGAGCAGGCGGCCAGCGTCGAGCACGACCGCGACCTCTATCAGGCCCAGCTCGACATCTTCCTCGACCCGAACGATCCCAAAGTGATCGAGCAGGCCCGCGCCGACGGCATTCCCGAGGCCTGGCTGGAGGCGGCACGCACCAGCCCCGTCTACAAGATGGCGGTGGACTGGAAGGTGGCACTGCCACTGCACCCCGAGTACCGCACGCTGCCGATGGTGTGGTATGTGCCGCCGCTGTCGCCGATCACCGCCGCGGCCAACGCCGGCGAGATCGGCATCAACGGCGAGATCCCGGACGTCAACCAGCTGCGCATCCCCGTGCGCTATCTCGCCAACATGCTCACGGCCGGTGAGACGGCACCAGTGGTGCGTGCGCTTGAACGCATGCTCGCAATGCGCGCCTACCAGCGTGAGAAGCACGTGGAAGGGCGCATCAACACGACCGCGCTGCAGCAAGTCGGCATCGACCAAGCCACGGTGGAGGACATGTACCACGTGATGGCGATCGCCAACTACGAGGACCGCTTCGTCATCCCCACCACGCATCGCGAATACGCCGAGAACGCCTTCGACGTGCGCGGCGGTTGCGGCTTCTCCTTCGGCAACGGTTGTTCCGACGGCGCCAGCGAGACCAGCCTTTTCGGCGGCAAGAAGAAGCGCACCATCCCCATCAAGGCCACCGTCTGAGCGCAGGAGCATCACGATGAAACACTTTCCTTCCCAAAGCTGCCGTGCGGTGGCCTGCCTGCTGGGCTACCCGGACGACACGCTGCGTGCTGCCCTTGGTGAGATCGAGGCGGTGGTGGTGGCCGAACCCGCGCTCAGCGCAGAGGCCCGTGCCGGCCTGCAGGCCCTGATCCGCCAGCTGCGCCGGGGCGAGTCCTTCGAGGTCGAGGCCCGGTACGTGGACACCTTCGACCGGGGGCGTGCCACTTCGCTGCACCTGTTCGAGCACGTGCACGGCGACTCGCGCGACCGCGGCCCGGCGATGGTGGACCTGTTGCAGACCTACGAGCAGGCGGGCCTCTACCTCGCCCCTGGCGAACTGCCCGACTACCTGCCTGTGGCCCTGGAGTTCGCCGCCACGCAGCAGGCGGCTGTGGCGCGCGACTTCCTCGGCGAGATGGCGCACATCCTGAACGCCCTGCACACGGCGCTGGCCCAGCGGCAGAGCCCCTACGCCGCGGCCATTGCCGCGGTGCTGGAAATGGCGGGCGAGCGTGTCCAGCACGTGGCCCTGCCGCCCGAAGAAGGCCTGGATGACGCCTGGGCCGAGCCCCCTGCTTTTGATGGCTGTGCCACCAAGGGCCAGAACCGACCGGAACAGCCCCAGCCCATCCACATCGTCCGCAAGCCGGCACCTTCCCAAGGAGCACGCGCATGAAAGCCACCGTCGATTTCTTCTTTTTCGGCCTCTACCCCTACATCTGCCTCGGGGTGTTCTTCGTCGGCAGCCTGCTGCGCTTCGATCGCGACCAGTACACCTGGAAAAGCGATTCCTCGCAGCTGCTGCGCACCGGCCAGCTGCGCTGGGGCAGCAACCTCTTTCACGCGGGGGTGCTCTTCCTGTTCTTCGGCCACTTCGTGGGCATGCTCACGCCGCACTTCATGTACGAGCCCTTCATGAGCTCGGGCACCAAACAAGTGCTGGCCATGACGGCGGGTGGCATTGCCGGCGTGCTGGCGCTCATCGGCGTGAGCCTGCTGTTGCACCGCCGCCTGTCGGACCCGCGCATTCGCGCCACGTCCAAGACCAGTGACATCTTCCTGCTGTGGCTGCTGTGGGTGCAGCTCGTGCTGGGCCTGGCCACCGTGCCGCTGTCGGCCCAGCACCTGGACGGCAGCGTGATGCTGGTCCTGGCCGAGTGGGCGCAGCGCATCGTCACCTTCCGACCCGGCGCGGCCGAGCTGATGGCCGACATCTCCTGGGTCTTCCGGGCCCACATGGTCCTGGGCATGACGATGTTCCTGGTCTTCCCCTTCACCCGCCTGGTGCATGTGTGGAGCGGCTTCGGTTCCTTGTCTTATCTGGTGCGCCCCTACCAGGTGGTGCGTTCGCGTCGGCTGAATCTGCCGGCGGACCACAACCGCTCGCGCCGCCCCGCCGCTTGAAGGAGAGCCTCATGAGCACCGACACCCTGAGCCTCGTGGCCCGCGTCAACGGGCAGGCCCTGCACGCGCCCGGCGAGTCCCTGCCGGAGGAGGCCCTGCGCCAACGCGCCTGCACCGAGCTGCTGCGCCAGGCGGCGCAGGCCGCCGGCCTGCTGCAGGCCACCGATGTGCCCGGCACCGATGGCGTGATCAGCGAAGCGGCCAGCGCTGCGATCGAGGCCTTGCTCGAGCGCGAGCTGGACCTGCCCGAGCCCTCCGAGGAGGCCCTGCGTCGCCTCCACGCGGCCCATGCGGCCCAGTACAGCGAAGGTGAGCGGGTGCGCGCCCGTCACATCCTCTTTGCCGTCACCCCCGGCGTGGACGTGAAGGCCCTGCGCCTGAAGGCCGAGAGCGTGCTGCTGGAACTGCGCTGCCATGACGAAGGCCAGACCGAGGCCGACCAGGACCTGCGCTTTTCGCAGGCTGCACAGGCCTGGTCGAACTGCCCCAGCAGTGCGCACGGCGGCGCCATCGGTGACGACGAAGGCTGGCTGCGTGCGAGCGACTGCGCACCGGAGTTCGCGCGCGAAATCTTCGGTCACCCGGAAGTGGGCGTGCTGCCCCGCCTCGTGCACAGCCGCTTCGGCCTGCATGTGGTGGAGGTGCTGGAGCGCCAGGCCGGCCAGGCCCAGCCCTTGGAGGTGGTGAGGGGTGCCGTGCGGCTGGCGCTGCAGCAGCAGGCCTATGTGACTGCCCTGCGCCAGTACCTGCGCGTGCTCGCAGGTCAGGCCACGCTGGAGGGCGTGGGTCTCGACGGGACGGACAGCCCGCTGGTGCAGTGACCCTGAAGGGAATGGCTGAGACTTGACGTGAGCCTCGATCCTGTCGTCGGATTCTTCGTGCTGGGCGTGGTGGCCGGGTTGCTGCGGTCGGACCTCAAGCTGTCCGGCGGCCTGTCCGACACCCTCAGCATCTACCTGCTCATTGCCATCGGCTTGAAGGGTGGCATCGAACTGTCCCAGGCCCAGGCGGGCGACCTGGTGTTGCCCGTGATCGTGGCCGTCCTGATGAGCGCCGGCACCCCTCTGGTGGCTTTTCAGGTCCTGAGGCGGCTCGGACGCCTGTCCCGACCGGACGCCGCGTCGATCGCCGCCCACTATGGCTCGGTGTCGGTCGTCACCTTCGCCGTGGGCGCCTCCTACCTGCAGCGCCAGGGTGTCGGCTACGAAGGCTACATGTCGGTGTTCCTCGTGTTCCTGGAGTTTCCGGCCCTGATGATCGGCATCCTGCTGGCCAAGGGCCTGAACCGTGACACCAACTGGCGGGTGCTGGGCCACGAGGTGCTGGCGGGCAAGGCCATCGTGCTGCTGGTGGGCGCGCTGGCGATCGGCTGGTACTGGGGCGCCGAGGGGGCCGATTCGCTGACCAAGTTCTACGGCGACATGTTCAAGGGCCTGCTGTCGCTCTTCCTGCTGGGCATGGGCGTACTGACCGCCTCGCGCCTGGAAGATCTGCGGCGCGCCGGGCCCTTCCTCATCGGATTCGGCATCGTGATGCCCCTCATTTCGTCCGTGGGTGGGGTATTGATCGGTGCCTGGCTCGGCTTGTCGCTGGGAGGCGCCACCCTGCTGGCGGTGCTTTACGCCAGCGCGTCCTACATCGCCGCGCCGGCGGCCATGCGCATCGCGATCCCCGAAGCCAACCCCGCCTTGTCCATCGGGGCGTCCCTGGGCGTGACCTTCCCCTTCAACGTGATCGTCGGCGTGCCGCTCTATCACGCGATGGCCAAATCGGTGTACGCTTGGTTATGAGCATCGGTCCCACCAAACTCGTGGTCATCGTGTGCGAGGAGGCTGTCGAGTCCCTGATCGGCCCGGACCTTCTCGCCGCCGGGGCCAAGGGCTACACCGTCTGCGAAGCCCGCGGC
>CAZKGD010000132.1:0-7012 GCA_964552215.1 uncultured Caldimonas sp. | reverse complement strand
TCCTCACTCCCCTCTTCGCTTCTTCCGCTCCCGTCCCGCAAAGACCCGGTCGAACAGCGCGTTGGGCAGCACGCGCAGCAGCTTGACGACGATGCCCATCTGCCAGGGGATGACGCGGTAGCTCGTGCCGGCGTCGATGGCGGCGAAGGCGCGGTCGGCGAAGGCGTCGGCGCTCATCAGGAAGGGCATGGGGTAGCGGTTCTCGCGCGTGAGCGGGGTGTCGATGTAGCCGGGTAGCAGGGTCACCACCGGCACGCCGTAGGGGCGCATTTCGCCGCGCAGGCTTTCGCAGTAGCTCACCACGGCGGCCTTGCTGCCGCAGTAGGCGCCGTGGCCTGGCAGGCCGCGGATGGCCGCGACGCTGGCGATGCCCACCAGGCGGCCGGAGCGGCGCGCGCGCAGGCCGTCGATGAAGGGATGGAAGGTGGCGGCCATGCCCAGGTTGTTGGTCTCGAAGGTGGCGCGCATCACGTCGAGGTCGTCGAACACGGCGGTATCCATGCCCACGCTGATGCCGGCGTTGGCGATCACCACGTCGGGCAGGCCCTGGGCGTCGATGCAGGCACGGCCGGCGGCGGTGATGGCATTCACGTCGCGCACGTCGGCGGCATAGACGGTGCAGTCCTCGGCGGTCCAGCCCTGGGCCTGCGCCCAGGCCTCGATCTCGGCGGCGCGGCGCGCCACCAGGGCGAGGCGGTAGCCGGCGCGGTGGAAGCGCTGCGCCAGCGCCTGGCCGATGCCGCTGGACGCGCCGGTGATGTAGGCCAGCGGGCGGGTCATGACGACGCTCCGGCACGTCGGCCGGCCGGGGGGAGTTCGCCCTGCACGCCACCGGTCAGTTCGAGCACCCGACGGCTGTGGTCATAGATCAGGGCCTGGCCGCGGATCCGGGCGCTTCCTTGTACGAGAGTGACAGGCTGGTCGGACTCCACGCGCTGCTCGTCCACGAAGAAGTGCAGAAAATCGCCGCGGAACTCCAGGCGTTGCGCCAGCGGGTCGGTGGCGTCGGGTGACAGGGCTTCGCGCACGACCACGGCCTGGCCCACCAGGCGCACCTCGCTGCCGTCGCCCTCGGCCTGGGCCTGGCGCGCGGTGGCCACCGAGATGCGGCCCTGCTCGTCGGTGTGGCGCACACGCACGTCGTCGATCTCGATCTGATCGGTGTGGGGGTAGTGGCGCATCTCGCGGCCTTCGAGGCGCACGCCGGGCAGGCCGGCCTCGGTGTAGTGCTGCACCGAAAAGCCTTGCATGACGTAGTCGGGGTCGCTGCGCGGCGCGGCCGCCTCGCGGGGCGCCTCGGGCACCGGGGTGCTGCGCACCAGCCAGTAGGTGAAGGCCGCCAGCAGGGCCATCAGCACCACCGGCAGCGAGGCCATGAGCTGGTCCCAGGCGCGGGCCCAGCGGGGCAGCGGCGGCGACGCCGTCGCGACCTCGTTGGCCGGGGGCAGGGAATCGTCAGTCGGCAGCACCGGCGCGCCCGTCGTCCAGGGTCTGCAGGTGGCCGTGCAGCAGTTCGGCGTAGCGGCCGCTGGCCATCAGCAGGAGGTCGCAGAACTCGCGTGCGGCCCCTTCCCCGCCACGCAGCGCGCTGACATGGTGGGCCACGGCCTTGGCTTCGGCGTGGGCATTGGCCGGGGCGCCCACGAAGCCGGCGCGCACCATCAGCGGCAGGTCGGGCCAGTCGTCACCGATCACGGCCAGCTCGTCCCAGGACCAGCCTTGCGCATCGAGCAGGGCCTGGGCCACGGCCAGCTTGTCGTGCACGCCGAAATACGCCCGGGTGATGCCCAGGTCGGCCAGGCGTCGGCGCACCGCGGGCGAGTCGCGGCCGGTGATCACCACCGGCTCGATGCCCGCGCGCGGCAGCAGCTTGAGGCCGTGGCCGTCCAGCGCATGAAAGGCCTTGAAGGATTCGCCGTCCTCGCCGATGTAGAGCCGGCCGTCGGTGAGCACGCCGTCCACGTCGAAGAGGGCCGCGCGCAGGCCCTGCGCCTGCAGCAGCAGTTCGGGCGGGGCCGTGAGGACCGGGCGCAGTTCGCGCATCAGATCACCTTGGCGCGCATCAGGTCGTTGGTGTTGAGAGCACCCACCAGGCGCTGCGCCTCGTCCACGACCAGCACCGAGGTGATGCGGGCCTCTTCCATCAGGTCGGCCGCCTCCACGGCCAGCGCATCGGCGCGCACGGTGCGGGGGTGCCGGGTCATCAGGTCGCCCGCACTCAGGCCACGCAGGTCGCGGCCCTGCTCGATCTGGCGGCGCAGGTCGCCGTCGGTGAAGATGCCCACGACGCGGTCCTCGGCGTCCACCACTGCGGTGGCGCCCAGCCCTTTGGCCGACATCTCGCGCATCATCGCCGAGAAGCCGGTGTCGGCCCGCACGCGCGGCACAGCCTCGCCCTGGCGCATCACGTCGTGCACGTGGGTGAGCAGCTTGCGGCCCAGCGAGCCCCCCGGGTGCGAGCGCGCGAAGTCCTCCTCGCGGAAGCCACGGGCATCGAGCAGGGCCACCGCCAGCGCGTCGCCCAGGGCGATCTGCGCGGTGGTGCTGGCCGTGGGCGCGAGGTTGAGCGGGCAGGCTTCCTGTGCCACCGAGGTGTCGAGCATCACGTCGCTGTGCTGCGCGAGCGTGGAGGCCGCACGCCCCGTCATGCCGATCAGGCGCACGCCCAGGCGCTTGAGCAGGGGCAGGATGGCGGTGAGCTCGTCGCTCTCGCCGGAATTCGAGATCGCGATCACCACGTCGGCCGGCGTGACCATGCCCAGGTCGCCGTGGCTGGCCTCGGCCGGGTGGACGAACATGGCCGGCGTGCCGGTGGAGGCCAAGGTGGCGGCCATCTTGCGGCCCACGTGGCCGCTCTTGCCCATGCCCATCACCACCACGCGGCCGGTGCAGGCCAGGATCAGGCCCACGGCCTGGGCCAGGGGCTCGCCCTGGCGGTCCTTCAGGGCCAGCAGGGCCTGGGCCTCGATCTGCAGGGTCTGGCGAGCCAGCTCGATGGCGCGGTCGGCATTGAAGCCAGGGACGGGCGGGCTTGACATGGGTTCAGGCGGGACAGGCGGTCGCTCGTTTACGATCCAGGGATTCTAGGCGCCGGGCCCGGCTCGCGCCGGCTTTTCCCGCGCGCGCCACCATGGCCTCCACCCTCGATCTTGTGCTGCTCTACCTGCTGGCCGCGGTGCTGGGGGTGGTCGCCTGCCGCAGCCTGAAGCTGCCTCCCATGCTGGGCTACCTGGCCGTGGGGGTGCTGATCGGGCCCAACGCGATGGCCCTGGCCCAGGACGGCGCCGGCATCCGCTACCTCGCCGAGTTCGGCGTGGTCTTCCTGATGTTCGTGATCGGGCTGGAATTCAACCTGCCCAAGCTCAAGAGCATGCGCCGTCTGGTCTTCGGCCTGGGACTGAGCCAGGTGCTGGGCACGGTGGCGCTGGTGGTGCTGGGCAATGCCGGGCTTGCATGGCTGTTCGCGGCGCTGGGCCGATCCTGGGACCTGTCCTGGCCCACCGCGCTGGCGCTGGGCAGCGCGCTGGCGATGTCCTCCACCGCCATCGTGGTCAAGCTCATGGCCGAGCGGCTGGAACTCGACAGCGAACACGGCCGGCGCGTGATCGGCGTGCTGCTCTTCCAGGATCTGGCCGTGGTGCCCTTCCTCGTGCTCATCCCCTCGCTGGGGGCTGCGGCCGAGGTGATGGCCCACGACCTGGGCCTGGCCCTGCTCAAGGCCACGGTGCTGCTGGGCGTGCTGCTGGTGGGCGGGCAGCGCGTGATGCGCTGGTGGCTCACCCTGGTGGCGCGGCGCAAAAGCGAGGAGCTCTTCATCCTCAACGTGCTGCTGGTCACCCTGGGCCTGGCCTGGCTCACCGAACACGCCGGCCTGTCGCTGGCCCTGGGCGCCTTCGTGGCCGGCATGCTGATCGCCGAGACCGAATTCAAGCACCAGGTGGAGGCCGACATCCGGCCCTTCCACGACGTGCTGCTGGGCCTGTTCTTCATCACCATCGGCATGCTGCTGGACTGGCGCGTGGTGTGGCAGCAATGGCCCCTGGTGCTGCTGCTGCTCACGCTGCCGCTGCTGTTCAAGTTCGTCTTCATCGCCGCGCTGGCCAAGCTCTTCGGCTCGCCCACCGGCGTCGCCTTGCGCACGGGCCTGTACCTGGCCCAGGCCGGCGAGTTCGGCCTGGTGCTGCTCAACCTCGCCACCGACCGCGGCCTGGTGCCCACCGACCTGCGCAGCGCGGTGCTGGCCGCCATGGTGCTGTCGATGCTGGCCACGCCCTTCCTCATCCAGCACGCCGACCGCATCGTGATGCGCCTGTCGGCCAACGACTGGATGCTGCAATCGGTGCAGCTCACCAGCATCGCGAAGAAGTCCATCCGCACCGAAGCGCACATGATCATCTGCGGCTACGGCCGCAGCGGCCAGAACCTGGCGCGCATGCTGGAGGCCGAGGCCCTGCCCTACATGGCGCTGGACCTCGACCCCGACCGCGTGCGCCAGGCGGCAGCGGCCGGCCAGAGCGTGGTCTTCGGCGATGCCGCGCGGCTGCAGAGCCTGATGGCCGCCGGCCTGTCGCGCGCCAGCGCGGTGGTGGTGAGCTACCACGACACGGCCTCGGCGCTCAAGATCCTGCAGCTTGTGCGCGAACACGCGCCGAAGGTGCCGGTGATCGTGCGCACCATCGATGACGCCGACCTCGAGCGCCTGCGCGCGGCCGGCGCCACCGAGGTGGTGCCCGAGGCCATCGAGGGCTCGCTGATGCTGGCCTCGCACGCCATGGCCCTCGTGGGCGTGCCCATGCGCCGGGTGCTGCGCCGCGTGCAGGAACAGCGTGAGGCCCGCTACAGCCTGCTGCGCGGCTACTTCCACGGGGCCGACGACAGCGGCGCCGATGACACGCAGACGCAGCGCCTGCAGTCCGTCACCCTGCCTGCAGGCACGCCCTGGAACGGCCAGCCGCTGCACCGACTGGCCCTGGACACGCTGCGCGTGCAGGTCGTGTCGGTGCGACGCGCCCAGGGCGCCGTGGTGCGGCCCGACCCGGAGTTGCGGCTCCAGGGCGACGACACGCTGGTCCTGTCGGGCCTGCCCGAGGCCCTGGCGCGGGCCGAGGAGCGCCTGCTGAGCCCCTGAGGCCGCTGCGCGCACAGCGCGCAAAGTCGCAGAGGCTGCGGGGGTTTGTGGGACAGGCCGGCACCCGGCGGGAAATAGCGCGACCATCGCCGCTCATTTGCTACCCATCGGTCACAACTTAAACAGGAGCGTTCCCATGCTGCACCGCCGCCAGTTCCTCGCCGGATCCGCCGCCTTTGCCCTCGGCACCTTGGGATCGTTGGGCGTTGCGCCCGTGTGGGCCCAGAACGCGCCCGACCTGGGCACTCCCACCCCGCCCGCTCCCGGTTTCGCCCGTCTGCGCATCGGGGATGTCGAGATCCTGGCCATCAACGACGGCGTGGCTCGCCGACCGCTGGCCGAAGGCTTCGTGCGCGACGTGCCGCTGGCGCAAGTCCAGGCCGCCCTCACGGAAGCCGGCCTGCCCACCACGCATGTGGACATCAGCTTCACCGCCTTTGTCGCCATCATGGGCGAGCGCCGCATCCTGATGGACGCCGGCAACGGTCAGTTCGGTGCGCCCACCACCGGCCGGCTGCTGGCCAACCTCCAGGCCGCCGGCATCGCGCCCGACAGCATCGACACCGTGGTGATCACCCACTTCCACGGCGACCACATCAACGGCCTGCGCAACCGCGAAGGCCAGACGCCCTTCACCAAGGCCAAGGTGTGGGTGCCCGAGGCCGAATGGGCCTTCTGGATGGACGATGCGCGCATGAACGCCGCCCCCGAGGGCATGCGCGGCGCCTTCCAGAACGTGCGCCGTGTCTTCGGCCCCATCGCCGGCGAGGTGCAGAAGTTCGCCGCCGACGCGACGCTGATGCCGGGCCTGCGCGCCGTCTCGGCCCACGGCCACACGCCGGGCATGTCGATGTTCCAGGTCGAGTCGCGCGGCCAGCGCTTCCTCAACGTGGCCGACCTGTCCAACATCCCCGCGCTCTTCGTGCGCCAGCCCGACTGGGCCGTCACCTTCGACATGGACCCGCAGGCCGCGCGCGCCGTGCGCCGCAAGATCCTCGGCATGGCCGCGCAGGACGGCGTGACGGTGGGGGGCTACCACTTCCCCTTCCCGGCCTTCGGCGCGATCCGCGCCCGCGGCAACGGCTACGACTTCACGCCGGTCTCGGCCTGAAGCCATGGCGTCGCGCCGGCTCGCCTTGCAGGGACTCGCCGTCCTGGGGCTGGCGCCCCTGCGGCCGAGCGCCCAGGCGAGCGAGGCGTCGCTGCTGGACGCCCTGCGCAACGGTGGCGCGGTGCTGATGCTGCGCCACGCCCAGACAGAAGCCGGCGTGGGCGACCCGCCCGGGTTCCAGCTGGGCCAGTGCGCCACCCAGCGCAACCTCTCCGAGAGCGGCCGGGCCCAATCGCGGCGCATCGGCCAGGCCTTGGCCGCGCAGGGCCTGGTGCCCAGGGCGGTGCGCTCCAGTGGCTGGTGCCGCTGCATCGACACGGCCGAGCTGGCCTTCGGCCGCCACGAGGTCTGGCCCGCCCTGCATTCCTTCTTTGCCGAACGCGCGGCCCAGCGCGACCCGCAGACCGCCGAACTGCGGCGCGCGCTGGCGGGGCTGCCCGCCCAGGGCTTCGAGGCCTGGGTGACGCACCAGGTCAACATCACGGCGCTCACCGGCACCTGGGTGGGCATGGGCGAGGCTGTGGTGATCCGCGGCGGCCCCGATGGCGGCACAATGCTGGGCCGGCTGAGCCTGGGCGCCTGAGACGCGCGGGCGGCCCACCCCGCCCTCTTGCGCCTCTGCCATGGACACCGCCGACTACATCAAGCGCCACATCCGCACCGTGCCCGACTGGCCCTCGCCAGGCGTGCAGTTCCGCGACATCACGCCGCTGCTGCAGAACCCCAAGGTCTTCCGGGTGCTGATCGACCAGTTCGTGCACCGCTACTTCGAC
>CAZKGD010000131.1:0-7013 GCA_964552215.1 uncultured Caldimonas sp. | reverse complement strand
CACGACGACCAGAATCACAATCTGGGACTCTACCAACTGAGCTACAGCCACCGCAGAGCCTGAAATTATAGCCGGGTTCCGCCTGGGTCGTCCAGACGCTCGCCCCGGCAAGGCGAGCGCTCAGCGGGTGAGCGGCTGGGTCTTGACCTTGAAGCGCTGCTTGAGCGATTCATAGTAGGCCTGGGTTTCGGCAGCGCCCCAGACTTGCGCGTACTGGGCTTCGAGTTGCTCGCCGCCGGGCCGGGTGTCGCGGCCCAGCACCTTGTTCACGCGCACCACGGCATATCCGCCACTGCCCAGGTCCACTCCCACCCAGGCCGGCAGCGGCTCGGGCGACGCAGCCAGGGCCGCACGCAGCACTTCCGGGGGCAGTTCACCCGCGTCCAGGCGAGACACCGTCTTGCTCACGCCCAGCGAGGCACTCTCGGGTGCAGCCTTCCACGCCTCCAGCTTCGACAGCCCCTCCTGGCGGGCCTGCTCGGCCGCCTTGCGGGCCACCACACGCTCACGCACCTGGGCACGCACTTCGTCCAGAGGCAGGGTGCGCGCGGGCGAGTGCTCGATGACGCGGGCCGACACGAGTTGCCCCGAGCCCACCTCGATGGCCTGGGTGTTGCGCTTGGTGCTCAGGCTGTCGGGGCTGAACAGGGCTTCAAGCAGACGCGGGTTGGCCAGCGGTCCTTCGGCGCCTGGCGCGGGCGTGCGTTCGACACGCTCGGCCTTGCGCACCGGCAAGCGCAGCGCATCGGCCGCGGGCTGCAGGCTGTCGGGCTGCTCGTAGACCAGGTTGCTGAACTGCTCGGCAATCTCGGCGAAGCGCGTCTGCGCCAGTTGACCCCGCACGGTCTTCTCGATCTCGTCGCGCACGGCCTCGTAGGGCTTGCGCTCGCCGCCGCGCACCGCGGTGACGCGGATGATGTGCACACCAAAGTCGGTTTCGACCAGTCCGCTGGTTTCGCCCGGCTTGAGCGAGAAGGCCGCGTCCTCGAAGGGCTTGACCATGGCGCCACGGCCGAAGAAATCGAGGTCGCCGCCATTCGCTGCGGAACCCGGGTCCTGCGAGTGCTGGCGGGCGAGGTCGGCAAACGCCTCCGGCCGGGCCTTGATCTGATCGAGCAATTCCTGGGCCTTGGCTCGCGCGGCCTCGCGTTGGCCCGGTTCGGCCTGGATCAGGATGTGGCTGGCGCGGCGCTCTTCCGGGGTGGAGTAGCGCGAGAGGTTCTCTTCGTAGTACTTGCGCAGGTCGTCCGCCGATACCGTGATGCCTTGCTGGACGGCGTCGCTGTCGAGCACCAGGTATTCGACCGAGGCATGCTCGCGCGACAAGAACTGCGTCGCGTTGGCCGGATCCTTGTAGTAGGCCTCGATCTCGTCGTCGGTGGGCTGGATGCGCGAGACATAGTCCTTGGCGGCGAACAGCGTCCATTGCACGTCACGTGCTTGCAGGAAAGCATCGATGGCCTGGTCGCGCACGCTGCGGCCCGCCACGGCGCTGCCGGCCAGCGGCGCCATCACCTGGCGCAGCGACAGGTCGCGTCGCAGGCTTTCGGCGAACTGCTGCGAGCTCAGGCCCTGTGCCGTGAGCACGTCCTGGTTCACGGTTCCGTCGGGCCGGCGCAGGAATTCGAACTGCGGATCACTCTGGAAGATGCGGCGCACACGTTCGTCGCCGGTGACCAGGTGCAGCTTGTCGGCGGCGATGGCCAGCACCCGCTCGCGCACGAGCGAGTCCAGGGTGCTCTGCTTCATCTCCGGGGTGTCGAGCATGCCGAGGTCCACGCCAGGCATCTGCTGGCGCACCCGCTCGATGGAGCGGCGGTGGGCTGCGTCCAGTTCGGCCTGGGTGATCTCCTGGCCAGCCACGGTCGCCACGACCTGGCGCCCCTCCCTGAACTGGGTGTATCCATCAAGCCCGAAGAACACGAAGGACGGGATGATCAACAACAACAACACCAGAAACAGGAAGCGGGAGTTGTTGCGAATGGCGTCGAACATCGAACAGACCTCTTGAATGGGCGGCAGGCCGGCCGCAGAAAGGAAAACAGCCTTCAAAGACGACAAAGGCGAACCGCGGTTCGCCTTGGAGTCGAGTCGGTGGGCCCGGGTTCGCGTGCTTCACCGCATTTGCGGCAAGGGCCCGGGCATTCTAGCGGAATGCATCCGGTGCCTTGAACACGGCGGCCTGGGCCGCTTGGTGGGTGCTGACGGGATCGAACCGCCGACCTACGCCTTGTAAGGGCGCCGCTCTACCAGCTGAGCTAAGCACCCGGGCAGACGCTCCTCTCAGTTGAGGGCATCCTTGAGAGCTTTGCCCGGACGGAACTTCGGCACCTTGGCCGCCTTGATCTTGATGGTGGCCCCCGTGCGCGGGTTGCGGCCGCTGCGCGCCGCACGTTTGCCCACGGCAAAGGTGCCAAAGCCCACCAGCGACACGGTGCCGCCCTTCTTCAGGGTGGTCCGCACGCCGCCGATCATGGCTTCCAGGGCGCGGCTGGCAGCAGCCTTGGAGATGTCGGCTTGCTTGGCGATGTGCTCGATGAGTTCAGTCTTGTTCACGAAAACCCCCTCTCAAGGTGTCTCACACAGAAGATATGAATCCCGGCGCCGCGATTGCGCATGACGCTGTGATGGTGGATTTGGCGGCTGGAAAAGCTGCGCAACCATTACAGCCAGCGCCCTCGACAGTGTCAAGGGCGGATGCGGATTCTATGCGCTTTGCCGTTGCTTCATGAGTGAATGATCCGCGTGAAATCTCGTCTTGACAGGGGTTGTGCGCGTTTCGCCCGCTTGTCCGTCAAGCAGCAGACAGGGTTTGCTCGATGGCACGACCCAGGTCTTGCGTGCTTGCACTCCCCCCGAGGTCGGGGGTGCGCGGCGCACCACTGGCCGGGTCGAGCACCGCCTCGATGGCGGCGAGGATGGCATCGTGCGCTACCTTGTGTCCCAGGAAATCGAGCATCAACGCAGCCGACCAGATCTGGCCGATGGGGTTGGCGATGTTGCGCCCGGCGATGTCCGGCGCCGAGCCATGCACCGGCTCGAACAAGGAGGGAAAGCGCCGATCCGGGTTGAGGTTGGCCGACGGCGCGATGCCGATCGTGCCGGTGCAGGCCGGCCCCAGGTCGCTGAGGATGTCGCCGAAGAGGTTGCTCGCCACCACCACGTCGAAGTGCTCGGGGCGTTGCACGAAGTGGGCCGTGAGGATGTCGATGTGGAATTTGTCCACGGTCACATCTGGATACTGTTGGCCCATGGCCTCGACTCGTTCGTCCCAATAGGGCATCGTGATCGCGATGCCGTTGGACTTGGTCGCCGACGTGAGCTTGCGGCGCGGGCGCGACTGGGCCAGGTCGAAGGCGAACTTCAGCACGCGGTCCACCCCGATGCGGCTCATCACGGTTTCCTGGATGACGATCTCGCGCTCGGTGCCTTCGTACATGCGTCCGCCGACCGAGGAGTATTCGCCCTCGGTGTTCTCGCGTACGATCATCATGTCGATCTCGCCGGCGGCACGTTGGCTGCCGTCACGGCGTACCAGCGGCGAGCGGATGCCAGGCATCAGCCGGGCGGGGCGCAGGTTGATGTACTGGTCGAACTCACGGCGAAAGCGCAGCAGCGAACCCCACAACGAGACGTGGTCCGGGATCTTCTCGGGCCAGCCGACCGCACCGAAAAAGATGGCATCGTGGCCGCCGATGCGGTCCTTCCAGTCGTCGGGCAGCATCTTGCCGTGGCGCTCGTAGTAGTCCCAGCTCGAGAAATCGAACTCGTCCACTTCCAGCGCGATGCCGAATCGGCGCGCAGCGGCGTCGAGCACGCGCAGGCCCTCGGGCATCACTTCCTTGCCAATGCCGTCACCGGCAATCACGGCGATGCGGGCCTTGCCCGCGGGTGGGTTCAACGTCATGGTGTCTCCTTGAAAAAGCTCAATGCGTCCTGCAGCAACTCGTCAGGTCGTTCCTCGGCCAGGTAGTGGCCGCAATCCAGCGCACGCCCGTCGACCTGTTCCGCCACGTCGCGCCACAGGCGCAGCACGTCGAAGCACCGCCCCACCGTGCCGTGACGGCCCCAGAGCACACGCAGCGGCTGCGGCAGCCGGCGGCCGGCCGAACGGTCCTCGCGGTCGTGGAGCAGGTCGATGCCGGCCGAGGCGCGATAGTCCTCACAAAGGGACGTGGCGGAGCCCGGGCGTTGCAGCGCCTCCTCGTAGGCCGCCAGCGCCTGCGGCGCAAAGACGGCGAGCCCCGCATGGCGCCGGCCCATCACCTGGCGAACGTAGAAGCCAGGGTCGGCCTCGATCAGGCGCTCAGGCAGTGGTGCGGCCTGCGTGAGAAAGAACCAGTGCCAGTAGGCCTGTGCAAAGTCCTGGGTCGTGCCTTCGTACATGGCGAGCGTGGGAGCGATGTCGAGCAGCATCAGCTTTTGCACGCACCCGGGATGGTCCGCCGCAAGTCGGTGGGCCACCCGCGCTCCCCGGTCGTGCGCGAGCACGGCAAAGCGCTCATGGCCGAAATGGCGCAGCACCTCCACCACATCCTGGGCCATGGCCCTCTTGCTGTGCCGGACGTGCCCGGGGTCTGCGGGCAGACGGGACGAAGCGCCATAGCCCCGCAGGTCGATCGCAAAGACGCTGAAGTGCTCGGCCAGCGCATCGGCCACGAGGTGCCACATCACGTGGGTCTGGGGATGGCCGTGCAGCAGCACCAGCGCCGGCCCCTTGCCCCCGTGGCGCACGGCGATCTGCGCGCCCGAGGTGGACACGTGGCTGAGGGTATAGCGCTTGAACATGGGCGCATTGTGTCCCTGGGGTGGACGACAAAACAAGAAACAATACGACAAGATATTATTTCCACCAAGGAATCAAACGGAGCAGCCCTGTGATCGAGCACCGCGACCTTCAACTGGTGTTGGCCGTGGCCGACCAGGGCAGCCTCGCCGCTGCAGCGCGGGCGCTGGACATGGAGCCACCCGCCGTGACCAAGCGGCTGGCGGCGCTGGAGTCACGCCTGGGCCTGCGGCTCTTCCATCGCACCACACGTCGCCTGGGGCTCACCGACGAAGGCGAAGTCTTCTGCACGCGGGCACGCGAGCTGCAGGCCGGGCTTTCCGACCTGGAAGCCGAACTGCAGGAACGTGTGGGAGAGCCGCGCGGGCTGATCCGCCTGGCCAGCACGCTGGGCTTCGGCCGGCGCTGGGTGGCACCGGCGATCGCCGACTTCCAGTCGCGTCATCCGGCGGTGGAGGTGCAGCTCCAGCTCATGGAGCAATGGCCCGATCTGGGCACCGGCAGTTTCGATGCCGCCGTGTGGCTCTGGCAGCCGCCCGAAGGCGGGGTGGTGATGCGCAAGCTGGCGGCCAACCGACGGGTGGTGGTGGCCTCCCCCGACTACCTTCGCGAGCGTGGCGTGCCGCAACACCCTGCTGAGCTGGCACATCACCACTGCCTGGTGGTGCGCGAGCATGACAGCCGCTATGCCACCTGGCGACTCACGGCGCTGGACCGCCGGCGTCGCCCCGCTGAAGTGGCCGTGCGCGTGAGCGGGCCGCTGTCGAGCAACTCCGGCGAGGTCGTGCGCGACTGGGCTCTGGCCGGGCGGGGCCTGATGCTGCGTTCAGTGTGGGACGTGCACGAGGCCCTGGCCGATGGCCGGCTCGTGCAGGTGCTGCCTGACTACGCCATGCTCGACGCCGACGTTCACTGGGTGGTCCGCCCGCGTGCCGCCGGCGCGCCCCTGCCCTGGCGGCTGCGCCTGCTGCAGGATCACCTGGTGGGCTGGCTGCTCGATCCGCCCTGGCTGCGCACCACCAGCCACACGCCCCAGGCGACGATGCCCATGCCGGCGAGCGCCAGCGCCGTCAGGGTTTCGCCGAAGAGCAGCCAGGCCAGCACCGCCGTGCACGGCGGCACGAGGTAGAGCAGGCTCGTGAAGGCCGTGGCGGCCCCACGCTGGATCAACAGGTACATCAGCGAATTGCCACCCAGGGTGAGCACCAGCACCGACCACGCCATCGCCCCGATGAAGTGCGGGTGCAGCACGATGGGTTCGGCTTCCAGCCAGGCCAGTGGCGCGGAGATGGCCAGGGCCGCCATGAGTTGCACGGCATTGCCGGTGCGCGGGTCGCCGCCCACGACGTGCCGTTTCTGGTAAAGCGTGCCCGCGGTGATGGCCAGCAGCGCCCACAACGCCAGCGCGAGGCTGACCGGGCCGGCCTCGCCGACACCCAGCTTGTCCCAGACCACCATCACCAGGCCGGCGAAGCCCAGGCCCAGCCCGGCCCACTGGCGAAGGCTGACGCGTCCTTCCCCAAGCCGATCGACGGCGCTCACCCACACGGCCGTGAGCACGGGTTGCAAGCCCACGATCAGCGCCACCAGACCGGCGCCCATGCCCGCCTTCACGGCGGCCCACACGCCCCCCAGGTAGCCGGCGTGCAACAACACGCCCACCACCGCGAGGTGGCCCCATTGCGAACGGGTGGCCGGCCAGCGCGCGCCGGCCCAGCGGGCCCAGATCACCAGGCCGAGCACCGAGAAGGCAAAGCGCCAGGCCAGGAAGCTCATGGGGGGCGCATGCGGCATGCCGTAACGGGCCACCACGAAGCCGGTGCTCCAGATGAGCACGAAAACCCAGGGCATGGCGCGCAGCAGCGCGCCCTGGCCCGAGGCGTTCATCGCGATTTCGCCCGGATCTCCGGCAGCGCTTTCTGGAGGTAATACACCATCGACCAGATGGTCAGGACGGCCGCGAGGTAGATGAGGCCGGTACCCCACAGGCGCGTGTCGATGAAGCGCAGGATCACGCCGTCATAGAGCAGGAAGGGGATGGCCACCATCTGGGTGCCCGTCTTCAGCTTGCCCAGCATGTGCACCGCCACGCTGCGCGAGGCGCCGATGCTGGCCATCCATTCGCGCAGGGCCGAGATGGCGATCTCGCGGCCGATGATCACCAGAGCAATCAGGGCCCCGACGCGGTCGAGCTCGACCAGCACCAGCAGCGACGCGCACACCAGGA
>CAZKGD010000130.1:0-7030 GCA_964552215.1 uncultured Caldimonas sp. | reverse complement strand
TGGATCCAGGCCGTGGCCGCGCGCCAGGGTCTCGGTTTTCATCGCGAGAGCCTGGTCGCTGCTGAAACAGCCCATGAACTCGGCCGGCGCATGGTGCAGGTGGGCAACTGGAGCCGCCTGCAGGGCGCACCGGCCTCGCTGGCGCTCAGCGAGGCGCGCATGGCCGTGCAACGGGCGGAGTACGCCCAGTCCCTGGCCGAACGGGAGCTGATCCGTGTGCTGCGCCTGACCGGCCTCCACGACCGCGTGGCGCTGCCCGAGAGCCTGCCGGCCCTGCCCGACACCTTGATCGGCGCCGACGCGGCGGAGAACCACCTGCAGCGCCTGCGCGGCCAGCTGCAACGTGCCGAGGCCCTGCGCGCCGCCCCTCATGCCCGCATGGCCTACGAGGCCTACCGCGCCAGCCACGCCCTGGCCGCGGGCTACCGCGACGACGTCCTCAAGACGCGCGAACAGATGGCCGAGGAAGCCGTGCTTCGCTACAACGGAATGCTCAAGAGCGTCTGGGACGTGCTGTCGGAAACCCGCCTGCGTTTTGCCGCAGCTGCCCAGACCCTCAGTGCCCAGCGAGACTTCTGGCTGGCCGAAGCGGATCTCCACTGGGTGCTCCAGGGCGGCGAGCCTGCGAGCTTCGTGTCGCTGGGCGGAGGCGGCGGCGCCGCCGCCAGCACAGCCCCCGCCCACTGAACCCCTTTCCGGACGACATCATGCAAGCTTCCTCTTCGCGACGCCGCTTCTTTGCAGGCGCTGCCGGCGCGGTGGCCGGGCTGGCCGTGGCGCGCTCGGCGCTGGCCGCCCTGCCCGAACCGGTCCTCCAGTCCTCTGCCCGGACCGCCCCCCCCCGCTGACGCCTCCCAACGGCCGCCCCTACAACCCCGTGGTCACGCTCAATGGCTGGACCCTGCCCTGGCGCATGAACAACGGCGTCAAGGAGTTCCACCTCGTGGCCGAACCCGTGGTGCGCGAGGTCTCGCCCGGCTTTCACGTGAACATGTGGGGCTACAACGGCCAGAGCCCCGGCCCCACCCTCGAGGTGGTGGAAGGCGACAAGGTCCGCATCTTCGTGACCAACCGGCTGCCCGAGCACACCAGCATCCACTGGCACGGCCAGCGACTGCCCAACGGCATGGACGGCGTGACCGGACTCAACCAGCCTCCCATCCCGGTGGGCAAGACCTTCGTCTACGAATTCGAGGCCCGTCGCCCGGGCACCTTCATGTACCACCCGCATGCCGACGAGATGGTGCAGATGGCCATGGGCATGATGGGCTTCTGGGTCACGCACCCGCGCGCGAAACATCCGCACATCAGCGAGGTCGACCGTGACTTCTGCTTCCTGCTCAATGCCTTCGACGTGGAGCCGGGCAGCAAGACACCGCGCATCAACACGATGACCGACTTCAACATCTGGTGCTTCAACAGCCGCGTCTTCCCGGCCATCGACACGCTCAACGTGCGCTTGAACGATCGCGTGCGCATCCGCGTGGGCAACCTCACGATGACCAACCACCCGATCCACCTGCACGGCCACGAGTTCCAGGTGACGGGCACCGACGGCGGCCCCACGCCGCCGGGCACGCGCTGGTACGAGGTCACGACCGACATCGCCGTGGGGCAGATGCGCCAGATCGAGCTCATCGCCGACGAGGAAGGCGACTGGGCTTTCCACTGCCACAAGAGCCACCACACGATGAACGCCATGGGACACGACGTGCCCACCATGATCGGTGTGGACCATCGCGGTCTGGTGAGCAATATCCAGAAGGTGGTGCCGGACTACATGATGATGGGCGAGCGCGGCATGGCCGACATGGGCGAGATGGAGATGCCCCTGCCGGACAACACGGCGCCCATGATGACCGGCCATGGGCAGTACGGCCCGCTTGAGATGGGTGGCATGTTCACGGTCTTCAAGGTGCGCCGTGAGCAGAAGCCCGGCGACTACAGCGACCCCGGTCCCTTCCGCCACCCGCCCGGCACGGTCGCTTACGAATGGAAAGGGGCCACACCCGGCGCCCCCCGGGCGCCACAGGCTCGGCCCCCAGCCGCTGGCGAAGGGGCAGCCCGCGCCGTGAAGCCCGATGCTCGCGGCCACTCGCATTGAACGAACGAACCTCAAGGAGAACTTTCGAATGAAGCTTGTTGTCCCCTTCCTGCTTGTGACCGGCCTGCTGGCCAACACCGTCGCATTGGCCCACGGTGAGGCTCACCACGGCCAACGCTCCGGCCCCGTCGTCATGGAACAGAAGCCCTGGGGCATTGCCGGCCAGGCGAAGGCGGTCAAGCGCACGATCGAAGTCAAGATGACCGACGACATGCGCTTCACGCCCAGCGTCATCGAGGTCCGGCAAGGCGAGACGATCCGCTTCGTTCATCGCAACAACGGCAAGGTCATGCATGAGTTCGTGCTGGGCACCCGCAAGGAACTGGAAGAACATGCCGAGATGATGAAGAAGTTCCCGAACATGGAACACGACGAGCCCTACATGGCCCATGTGGCGCCGGGCGAGAAGGCCGAGATGATCTGGCACTTCAACCGCGCTGGTGAGTTCGAGTTCGGCTGTCTGCTGCCGGGGCATTTCGATGCGGGCATGGTGGGCAAGATTCGCGTGGTGGCGCGCTGAGTCGGCCTTCAAATTCAGGAGAATCATCACGATGAAGCACCAACGTTTTGTGGCGCCGGCCGTCGCGGCACTTGCAGCCTGGCTGGTGGTGGCGGCCCCCTCCGTGCTCGCCAACCCGGCGCACGGGGGCCATGCCGGTCACGCGGGGTCGCCCACTCCATCGAACGTCGCGCCCGCGGATACAAACAGCGCTGGCGCGGCAGACACGCTGACGCGGGCCGAAGTGCGCCGGATCGATCGTGGCACCGGCCGCCTGACCCTTCGCCATGAGCACATCGCCAGCTTGGACATGCCCCCGATGACGATGGTGTTTGGTGTGCGCGAACCCGCCTGGCTGGAAGGACTTCAGGTCGGCGACCAGGTGCTGTTTGCCGTCGTCCAGGAATCGGGACGCATGATCGTCACCGAGTTGAAGCCGGTTCGCTGACGGTCGGGCGCAGGCCTGGGGCCTGCACGGATGACGGCCCGGGCCGGGCGTGGCTATAGTGCAGGCGCAGATGCCCATGGCCCGACAGACGCGACCGTCTTTGACCCCCCTCCTCCCGCTTGAGCGCGGCCGGGGCATGTCTTGGCGGGCGATGGCGATCACGGTGAGCCTTGTTGCGCTGGGCGCGAGCCGGGCTGCTGCGACCGAACCCTCCTCACCGGCCGAGACCGGATCAGAAACACGGGCCCAGGCGCCCGGCGATGTGGTCCAGTCGGCGCGCGACTCGCTGAGATCCACCACCGAATGGCTGGCGCGCAGCGTCGACAGCTGGTTCGGGGATCGCCCCTTCGACGATGGCGGCGAGGTGAGAAACGGAGAGCTCCGACTGCGCCTGTACCTGCGCGAAGGGCGCTCGCCAGACGTTGACGCCCGCTTCAAGGCCAGCTTCAGGCTCCCGAATCTGGAGCAATTCGGCGCACAGCTGTTCGTCGGGCGAGACGACCCGCGTGAGGTGGTGTCTGACCAACCCACGGGCGTGGCCCGGCAGCAACCCCTGCGTGACGAGACGCGCCGCAAGGAGTCGTTCTTCGCTGGCCTGGGCCTCTCAGCCAACGATCGGGTCGACGCCAGGATCGGTCTGCGCGGCGGCCCCAAGCCCTATGCGCAAGTGCGCTATCGCACGGTCTGGGACTTGGGCCCAAGCGACAGCATCCACTTTCGGGAGACCTTCTTCTGGTCTCAAGAGGATCGCTTCGGATCGACCACGGCGCTGTCGTACGAACACGATTTCAGCCCGACGCTGGTGGGACGATGGCTCAACGCAGCCACCATCACTCAACGCAGCGAACGCTTCGAATGGTCGAGCAACCTCGGGCTGTACCGTTCGTTCGGAGATCAGCGTCTGCTGTCCATGGAGGCCCTCTTCCGGGGCCGTGAAGGCGGTGGCGTCAATCTGGAAGAGTACGGTCTCCAAGCCAGTTGGGAACAGCCCCTGCGCCAGGATTGGCTGCTCGGCGAGCTGTCGCTGGGTCACTTTCGGGAACGCGAGAACGCCACACTGCCTCGCCAGGGCCAGTGGGCCCTGGGCTTGGCCGTGAAGATCCGCTTCTGAGCGCCGGGCTCAGAACAACTCGGCCTGACCCTCGGCTCCCGGGGGGCGGAAGGCAGTGGCATCCAGCGGCAGCGCGCGGCGCGACACGCCTGCCCGCGCACAGGCCTTGGCCACGCGCTGGGCGATGAGGTCGGCCCACAGGCCTTCGCCCTTCATGCGAGCACCGAACTGCGCGCGGTAATCGGCCCCGCCGCGCAGGTCCCGCACGCGAGCCATGATGCGGGCGGCCCGCTCGGGCACATGCTCATCGAGCCACTGCTGGAACAATGGATTCACCTCCCAGGGCAGCCGCAGCACGGTGTAGTGAACGGAGGTCGCCCCCGCCTCGGCCGCTGCATCGATCAGGCGCTCGATCTCGGGCTCATTGAGAAATGGAATGATGGGGGCCACATTCACGCCCACCGGCACCCCGGCCCGGGCCAGGGTGCGTACCGTCTGAAGCCGCCGGTGCGGTGCCGCGGCGCGCGGTTCCAGGCGGCGACAGAGGGCACCATCCATCGTCGTCACGCTCACGAAGACCATGGCTCGCCGCTCGGCGGCATCGGCGGCGATCAGGTCGAGGTCACGCTCGACGCCCGACGACTTGGTCACGATGGTGTAGGGATGCCGGCAGCGATGCAGCACCTCCAGCACCGAGCGCGTCAGGCCCAGCTGGCGCTCGATGGGCTGGTAGGCATCGGTGGCCGATCCGATGTTGATCGGGCTCACGCGGTGCGCCGGGCGCGCCAGCTCGCGCACCAGCACCTCGGCGGCATTCACCTTGGCCACCAGCCTGGTTTCGAAGTCCAGCCCCGGCGACAGGTTCAGATAGCTGTGCGTCGGCCGTGCGTAGCAGTAGATGCAGCCGTGCTCGCAACCCCTGTACGGGTTGATCGACCACTCGAAGGGGATGTCGGGCGAGTCGTTCGGGCTGAGCAGCGAGCGCACGCGCTCTTCCATCACCTCGGTGCGTGGAGATGGCGTGGCCTCATCGGCCTGATCGGTCGCTGCCGCCCAGCCGTCGTCGAACCAGTCACGCTGCGTGGCCTCGAAGCGGTGGGCCAGACGCCAGCCCGTCCCGCGGCCCTTGAAGGCGATGGGTTGAGAGGGAGGGTGTGCCACGGGTTCGCCTTGATACTGTATATATATCCAGTATATGACACCCTCTCCCAAGGCTCAAGGGAACAGCCACGGCTCCAAGGCTCGCCGACGTTGTTCGTAGGCGCGAATGCGTTCGGCCCGTTCCAGGGTGAGCGCGATGTCATCCAGCCCCTGGTAGAGGCAATGCTTGCGAAACGGGTCCACCTCGAAGGCCAGGCGTTCACCTTCGGGCGTTTCGACGGTCTGGGCTGCCAGATCGATGCGCAGGCGGTAGCCGGGGCGGGCCTGGACGGCCTGGATGAGCCGGTCGATGGTGACGGCGTCAAGCACCACGGGCAGCAGGCCGTTCTTGAAGCAGTTACCGTAGAAGATGTCGGCAAAACTGGGCGCCAGCAGCGCACGGATGCCGAAGTCCCGCAGGGCCCATGGCGCATGCTCGCGGCTGGAGCCGCATCCGAAGTTCTCACGCGTGAGCAGGACGCTGGCGCCCTCGTAGCGCGGCTGGTTCAGCACGAAATCCGGATTGCGGCGGCGTTTGCTGTTGTCCTGCCCGGGCAGCCCCGGGTCCAGGTAGCGCCATTCGTCGAAGAGGTTGTCACCGAAGCCCGTGCGCCGGATCGACTTCATGAACTGCTTGGGGATGATGGCATCGGTATCGATGTTGGCCCGATCGATGGGCACCACGATGCCTTCCCAGGTGGTAAAGGCCTGCATGTCACCAGCCCTCCTGAGCGACGTTGACGAAATGGCCGGCGATGGCGGCGGCTGCCGCCATCGCCGGGCTGACCAGGTGGCTGCGTCCGCCTGCACCCTGGCGCCCCTCGAAGTTGCGGTTCGAGGTCGAGGCGCAACGCTCCCCGGGCTGCAGCCGGTCGTCGTTCATGCCCAGACACATTGAGCAGCCCGGCTCGCGCCATTCGAAGCCCGCTGCACGGAAGACCTCATCCAGGCCCTCGGACTCGGCCTGGGCCTTGACCAGGCCCGAACCCGGCACCACGAGGGCTTGGCGGACCGAGGGTGCCACCCGTCGGCCCCGGATCACGGCCGCCGCTGCACGCAGATCCTCGATCCGCGCGTTGGTGCACGAGCCGATGAAGACCTTGTCCAGCGGGATCGCCTCGATGGGCGTGCCCGCCTGCAGCCCCATGTAGGCCAGGGCCTGGGCCATGCCGGCGCGGCGCACCGGATCGGCCTCGTGGCCTGGATCAGGCACGCAACCGTGCACCGGCACGACCTGCTCGGGCGAGGTGCCCCAGGTCACCATGGGACTCAGACAGGTCGCGTCGATGTCCAGGACCTGGTCGAAGCGCGCGCCCGGGTCGCTGCTCAGGGTCCGCCAGTAGGTCACCGCCGCATCCCACTGCGCTCCTGAAGGTGCATAGGGCCGCCCTCGCAGGTAGTCGATGGTGGTCTGGTCCACGGCGATCAGGCCCACACGTGCGCCGGCTTCGATCGCCATGTTGCACAGCGTCATCCGGCCTTCCATGGACAGCGCCTCGATGGTGTCCCCCGCGAACTCGATGGCAAAGCCCGTCCCCCCGGCCGTGCCGATGCGCCCGATGATGGCCAGGATCAAATCCTTGGCCGTCACGCCCGCGGGCAGCGCCCCGGACACCCGGATCTGCATCGTCCGCATGCGGGCCATGGCCAGGCACTGGGTGGCCAGCACATGCTCCACCTCCGAGGTGCCCACACCGAAGGCCAGGGCTGCAAATGCCCCGTGCGGGCTGGTGTGCGAATCGCCTGCCACCACCGTCATGCCCGGCAGGGTCGCGCCCTGCTCGGGGC
>CAZKGD010000129.1:5809-7068 GCA_964552215.1 uncultured Caldimonas sp. | reverse complement strand
CGCGCACCGAGCGGGTCTCGGGCGCGGAGCCGGCCGGCATCACGTCCACGAAGGGCTCATGGCGATAGTGAGCCTCGAACAAGGCCTGCAGGTCGGCCTGCTGGCCGGCGGGCGTGAGCCGGGCATAGAGCGTGGAGTGGATGCCGCGGATGGCCGGGATCAGGTGGGGCACGAAGACGCAGTGCACCTCGGCCGAGCCCGGCGCCACGCCGGCGATCACCCGCAGCTGCTGGTTGATCTCAGGGCCGTGGCGGTGGCCCTTGACCCCGTAGGCCTTGAAGTTGTCGGACGCCTCGGCCATCAGGGTGTGGACCTCGGCCTTGCGACCGGCGCCCGAGACGCCCGAGGCGCAGTTGGCGATCAGGTGGGCCGCATCGACGAGGCCGGGTGTCTTCAGCAGCGGGGCAAAGCCCAGCTGGACGCTGGTGGGGTAGCAGCCGGGGTTGCCCACGATGCGGGCCTGGCGGATGGCCTCGCGGTGCAGTTCGGGCAGGCCATAGACGGCCTCGGCCAGCAGGTCGGGACAGCTGTGCGCCATGCCATACCAGCGCTCGAACTCGGCCGTGTCCTTCAGGCGGAAATCGGCCGCCAGGTCGATGATCTTCACGCCGGCGGCCAGCAGCTCGCGCGCCTGCGCCATCGCCACCCCATGGGGCGTGGCGAAGAACACCACGTCGCATGCGGTCAGTCGGGCCTCGTCGGGTGTGGTGAAGGCCAGGTCCACCCGGCCGCGCAGCGAGGGGTACATGTCGGCCACCGGCATGCCCGCTTCCTTGCGCGAGGTGATGGCGGTGATCTTCACCTGGGGGTGCTGCGACAGCAGGCGCAGCAACTCCACGCCCGTGTAACCCGTTCCCCCGACGATGCCGACCTTGATCATGTACCACTCTCCAGCAAAGAATCAGTCATTGTAGAAGGGTCTTACTCCGCTGTTGGCCCAAACCCGGCTGAATCCTCACTGGAATCAAGGGGTTGGCGCGGCTGCGTAGCCGCAACTGGAGCCGCAGCGCACGGAGACTGAGTTAAATTCAACGTTCAATTAGGAGGACTCCAAAATGGAAGAAGCGACCAAAAAATGCCCCGAGTGTGGCGAGACCATCCTGGCGGTGGCCCGCAAATGCAAGCACTGCGGCAGTGTCCTGGTGCTCCCGGACGGCACGGCGGCACCCCCCTCGCAGCCCACGGTCGGTACCGCGACAAGGCCAGCCTCGGACTTCGGTGTTGCGCTTTTGGCCATCCCGACGGGGGCAGCGTTCCTA
>CAZKGD010000129.1:0-5799 GCA_964552215.1 uncultured Caldimonas sp. | reverse complement strand
GTCCGGGCTCGACACTGACGATGCTCGGCCTGGGCACGTTGTTGATGACCGCCACCCTAGCTGCGATGGAAGCATCCAAGAATGGGATGACCTCAGACCGCAAGAAGGGCACTTACGGTCCGTTCGCCTGGTTCCTCCTGTTTGTGCTGCTCTGGGCGATTGCCTATCCCGTCTATCTCTTCAAGCGGCGCCACTACAAGCTACGCAACCTCCTGGTCCCAGGGTTGCTCGTCGGTGTACTGTTTGTCGGCTCTTGGACCATGATGGGCTTGGCCATAGAGGCCCAGGTAGAGAAGGCCCAGAAGGCCATCTCCGACATCGGTAAGAGCTTCGAGGACCTCGGCAGAGAGCTTGAGGACTTGGGCCAGTCGCAGGGGGCAGGCGCGGCGCGCTCTTCGGAGCCTGCGCTCAGTGAGGCTGAACGCGCTGCCCTCAACGCCATGGCGCAAATGGAGGCCTATCGTCTTCGCTGCCAGAAAGGACGTGTCGAAGCGGGCATGGCTCTGGGCGGAGAGTCCAAGTCAGAGGCGGAGGCTGCGGCGCAGTCCGAATGTGAGCCGGTTCCGCCGGCGTTTCTGGCCTGCCTGAACAAGCCGGGCGGGGACGCCGATGCCTGTTTCGAAGAGGTTCAGGCCTCGTCCGAGTAGGAAGCTGCAGCGAGGGGTGCCCGCACCACCAAGTTGATGCGCGGGTAGGTGGCTGACGAGCGGTCGCCCGCTTCTCTGCCAGCCAAGCATCCGGCGCAAAAAGTCGCCTCGGATTACTCCCGGCGACTGTTACCGACCTTGGGCCAACAGCGTAGTAAAACCCTTGTAGAAGCACAAAAGCCACCCGAAGGTGGCTCTTGCGATCTGTTTCCCCCAGTGGCCACCGCAGATCCGGCTCCGCCGGTCTGCCAGTGGCACCCCCTTGAGGGGGCGGCCGCAGGCCGTAGGGGGTGGGGGGAGTCTCAGCGCTTGCTGAACTGCTTGCGGCGACGGGCGCCGTGCAGACCGACCTTCTTGCGCTCGACTTCGCGGGCATCGCGGGTCACGAAGCCAGCCTGGCTGAGCGCGGGCTTGAGGGCCGCGTCGTAGTCGATCAGGGCGCGGGTGATGCCGTGGCGCACCGCACCGGCTTGGCCGGACTCACCACCGCCATGCACGTTGACCTTGATGTCGAAGGCGCCGTCGTTGCCGGTCAGCACCAGCGGCTGCTTGACGATCATGATCGAGGTCTGGCGACCGAAGTACTGGTCGACGGGCTTGCCGTTGACCACGATCTGGCCGGTGCCCTTCTTGATGAAGACGCGGGCCACCGACGACTTGCGACGGCCGGTGCCGTAATTCCAATTGCCGATCATCGCCGCTCCTTAGATTTCCAGCGTCTTGGGCTGCTGGGCGGTGTGCGGATGCTCGGCTCCGCCATACACCTTCAGCTTCTTGATCATCGCGTAGCCCAGCGGGCCCTTGGGCAGCATGCCCTTGACCGCCTTCTCCAGGGCACGGCCCGGGTGCTTGGCCTGCATGTCCTTGAACTTCGTGGCGTAGATGCCGCCCGGATAGCCGGAGTGACGGTAGTAGATCTTGTCTTCGGCCTTGTTGCCGGTGACGCGGATCTTGTCGGCGTTGACGACGATGATGTAGTCGCCCGTGTCGACGTGGGGCGTGTAGATGGGCTTGTGCTTGCCACGCAGGCGCAGAGCGACTTCGCTGGCCACTCGTCCGAGCACCTTGTCGGTGGCGTCGATCACAAACCAATCGTGCTTCACGTCAGCGGGCTTGGCGCTGAAGGTTTTCATGAAAGTTCCGATCAGTGGAAATACAACCCGTGTGTCCTCGGCCTGCGCGACGGTCGGTGCTGCTTATGAAGCGCAGCCTCTTAGGCAGCGAAAGCCGATGAGCCGGCCCGTCATCCACAAGGACGGCGCACTGGCTCCTTTCCCCGGGGTTGCACTCGGGAAAACTCGTGAGTATACCTTCCCCTGAGTCAAAACCACAACGCCTGCAGGTGTGTGACCAATGCCCTTGGTGGGGCGATGTTTTGCAGGCATACTAGGGTTTACCCGAATCATAGAGGCATCCCATGGGCTACCCCGGTGATTTCCTGAGCCGGCCGAAGTATGGACTCGACCGGCATGCGCGCCCCGACCCCGAGGCCTCGACCTCTGCCCCGGCGGCCGCGCCCACCCCCTCCTGGCTGGTGAACTGGGTGCCCATCCGCGCCCTGGCACCCCGCCACCGCCTCCGCATCCTCGCCCACCTGCTGGCACTGGATCCGAGCGACCGTTATCTGCGCTTCGGCTACCCGGCCAGCGACGCCCAGATCGAACAATACGTCGAGAAGCTGGATTTCGAGCGCGACGAGGTGTTCGGCATCTTCAACCGGCGCCTGGCGCTCATTGCCATCGCCCATCTGGCCTATCAGGCGCCCCAGCAGGTGAAGGGACAACCCGCCATGGTGGAGTTCGGGGTGTCGGTGTCCCCATCGGCCCGGGGCCGCGGCTATGGCGCCCGGCTGTTCAACCGGGCCGTGATGCAGGCACGCAATCGTCAAGTCGACACGCTCTACATCCACGCCCTCAGCGAAAACACAGCGATGCTCAAGATCGCCCGCAAGGCCGGCGCCACCGTGGTGCGGGACGGCAGCGAGTCGGAAGCCTGGCTGAAGCTCCCGCCCGACACCCTGGCCACCCATTTCGAGGCCCTGCTCGAAACGCAGGCCGCCGAAATGGACTACCGCTTCAAGCTCAACGCTCGTCGCTTCGATGCCTGGTTGGACGCGCTGGCCGAAGTGAAGGCCAACATCGCCCCTCACCGCCCTAGCAGCAGCTGACGGCAGGCGCCCCCTCGACTGGGCGATAGCCGGGCGCACGACGCCTGGCTAGCATGACGTTCATTGTGATGGCCCCGGGGTCTGTGCAGGCAAGCGGCCTGCCGCCCTACCGGCGGGCCCACGCCCGCAAAGGCCATGCAATCCTTGACCTTGATCGTCCTCGTCGTGGTGTCGGTGCTCGTCGGTGCCGCGGCCAGCTTGTGGCTGACGCGGCGCAGCCGGGCCGAGGCCTTGCCCCGAGAATGGCACCTCACCTTGCGCCCGGTCCTCAGCTCTGACGAACGGCGCATGTACCGGCAGCTCCGGGAAGCCTTCCCTGAGCATGCCATCCTGGTGAAACTGCCGCTCACCCGCTTCACCCAGCCCAGCGAAACCGACCGCGCCGGCTACTGGTACAAGCTGATCGGCAACCTGCACGTGACCTTCGCCATCAGCAACCTCAACGGCCGCGTGATTGCCGCGATCGACATCGAAGGCGCCCGCGGCGGGTCACGCCGGGCCACGGCGATCAAGACCGGCGTGCTGAATGCCTGCCGCGTGCGCTATCTGTGCTTCATGGTGGATGACCTGCCCTCGCTGCTGGAGGTGCAGCGTCTGGTGCTGCACGACGGCCCTCTGCCGATGCCGGCCACCCGAGGCGTCATCAGCGCCCCCACCCCGCTGGACGATGCACGCAGCACGCTCGCGCGCACCGTGCGCCAGCGTCGCGAGCAACGCAGCGCGCTGTGGCAGGACTCCACCTTCGCCCAGGACTCCTTCTTCGCCCCGGACAGCCGCCTCGATGGCTTGGTGGAAAGTGGTTTTGCCACCCTGCCCCCCGCCGAACCATCACGCGCACGCAATGACATCGGGGGCGTGGTGGTGGACGAGCCCGCCCCCTCGGTGGCCACAGGCCGCTGAAGATCGCCCCTCGGGGCGGCTAGCATGTGGGCATGACCGACTCACCCCACGCACATCCTTACGCCCGGCTCACACCCGACCTGGTGCTCGACGCCCTCGACCACGCCGGCTTGCGCGGCGACGGCCGGCTGCTGCAGCTCAACTCCTACGAGAACCGCGTCTTCCTCTGCCATCTGGAAGACGGCGACAGCGTGGTGGTGAAGTTCTACCGGCCCCAGCGCTGGAGCGACATACAGATTCTCGAGGAACATGCCTACGCGCAGGCACTGGCCCAGGCCGAAATCCCGGTGGTGGCGCCATTGGTGCTGATGGGCGCGGCCGCTGGCCAGACGCTGGGCCATTTCGACGGCTACCGGTTTTCGGTGAGTCCGCGGCGCGGCGGGCGCTCGCCGGAACTCGACGATCCGCTGACGCTGGAATGGCTGGGCCGCTTCATCGGTCGCATTCATGCGGTGGGCGCACTGCAGCCCTTTGCCCATCGGCCCGCCCTCGATGTCGCCAGCTTCGGCGACGAGCCGCTGGCCTGGCTGCTCGAGCACGACGTGGTGCCACCGGATGTGGCGCCCGCATGGGCCGCTGCCGCCCGTGCCGCGCTGGAGGGTGTGCGTCGCTGCTTCGACATGGCGGGCGCGGTTCGCCCGCTGCGCCTGCATGGCGACTGCCACGTCGGCAACATCCTGTGGACCGAGGCCGGTCCGCACTTCGTGGACCTGGACGATGCGCGCATGGGCCCGGCGGTGCAGGACCTGTGGATGCTGCTGTCGGGCGACCGCGGCGCGATGACGCGCCAGCTCAGCGAAGTGCTGGCCGGCTACGAGGACTTCATGGCCTTCGACCGGCGCGAGTTGCACCTCGTGGAGGCCCTGCGCACGCTGCGCCAGATCCACTTCAGCGCCTGGCTGGCACGGCGCTGGGACGACCCGGCCTTCCCGGCCGCCTTCCCCTGGTTCGGGTCGTCGGCCTGGTGGAGCGGCCAGGTGGTCCAGCTGCGCGAGCAGCTGGAGGCCATGGCCGAGCCGCCGCTCGCGGTGTGAAGGATCAGCCGGCCAGCAGGGCGTTCACGCGCTTCACGTAGGCCGCCGGGTCTTCGAGCTGCCCGCCCTCGGCCAGCAGGGCCTGGTCGAAGAGGATGTGGGCCAAGTCCTCGAAGTGGGCGCTGCCGTCCAGGCGTTTCACCAGCGCATGCTCGGTGTTGATCTCGAGGATGGACAGGGCCTTGGGCGCGCTCTGGCCGGCCTGCTTGAGCAGGCGCGCGAGGTGGCCGCTCATGTCGCCCTCGTCGGCCACCAGGCAGGCGGGGGAATCCACCAGCCGGGTGGTGACGCGCACGTCCTTGGCCTTGTCCTTGAGGGTGTCCTTCAGGCGCTCGACGATGGGCTTGAAGGCCTCGGCGGCGGCTTCGGCCTTCTTCTTCTCTTCCTCGTCCTGCAGCGAGCCGAGGTCGACCGCCCCCTTGGCCACGCTGTGCAGGGGCTTGCCGTCGAACTCGAAGAGGTAGTTGAGCATCCACTCGTCGACCCGGTCGGTGAGCAGCAGCACCTCCAGGCCCTTCTTGCGGAAGATCTCGAGCTGGGGGCTGTTCTTCGCGGCGGCCTGGGTGTCGGCAGTGATGTAGTAGATGGCCTCCTGGCCTTCCTTCATGCGCGACACGTAGTCGGCCAGCGACACGCCTTCGTCGGCGTGGGTGGAGGCGAAGCGGATGAGCTTGGCCAGGCGCTCGCGGTTGGCATGGTCCTCGCCCAGGCCCTCCTTGAGCACGGCGCCGAACTCGCGCCAGAAGGCGAGGTACTGCTCGGCCTGGTTCTCGGCCAGGTCTTCCAGCATGGACAACACGCGCTTGGTGGAGCCCTCCCGGATGGCCTTCACGTCGCGGCTTTCCTGCAGCAGCTCGCGCGAGACGTTGAGCGGCAGGTCGGCGCTGTCGATCACGCCCTTGACGAAGCGCAGGTACACCGGCATCAGCGCCTCGGCGTCGTCCATGATGAAGACGCGCTTGACGTAAAGCTTCACACCACCGCGCTTGTCGCGGTTCCACAGGTCGAAGGGCGCCTTGGCCGGGAGGTAGAGCAGCTGGGTGTACTCGCT
>CAZKGD010000128.1:0-7332 GCA_964552215.1 uncultured Caldimonas sp. | reverse complement strand
GCATCGCCTCCGGCGAAATGCTGGGCAAGGACCAACCCGTCATCCTGCAACTGCTGGAGATCCCCGACGAGAAGGCCCAGAAGGCGCTCAAGGGCGTGATGATGGAACTGGAAGACTGCGCCTTCCCGCTGCTGGCCGGCATGGAAGCCCATGGCGACGCGATGACCGCCTTCAAGGACACCGACTACGCCCTGCTGGTGGGCGCCCGCCCCCGCGGCCCTGGCATGGAGCGCGCGGACCTGCTGGCCGCCAACGCCCAGATCTTCACGGCCCAGGGCAAGGCCCTGAACGCCGTCGCCTCGCGCAACGTCAAGGTGCTGGTGGTGGGCAACCCCGCCAACACCAATGCCTACATCGCGATGAAGAGCGCACCGGATCTGCCGCGCGAGAACTTCACCGCCATGCTGCGGCTGGACCACAACCGCGCGCTGAGCCAGATCGCCGCCAAGACCGGCAAGCCCGTGGCCTCGATCAAGAAGCTGTGCGTGTGGGGCAACCACTCGCCCACGATGTACGCCGACTACCGCTTCGCGACCATCGACGGTGCCCCGGTCAAGGACATGATCAACGACCAGGTCTGGAACAAGGACGTCTTCCTGCCCACCGTGGGCAAGCGCGGCGCCGCCATCATCGAGGCGCGTGGCCTGTCCTCGGCCGCCTCGGCCGCCAACGCAGCCATCGACCACATGCGCGACTGGGCCCTGGGCACCAACGGCGAGTGGGTCACGATGGGCGTGCCCTCCAATGGCGAATACGGCATTCCCAAGGACGTGATGTTCGGCTATCCGGTCACCTGCGAAGGCGGCAAGTACAAGATCATCGAAGGCCTGCCGATCGACGCCTTCTCGCAGGAGTGCATCAACAAGACCCTGGCTGAACTGCAGGGCGAGCAGGACGGCGTCAAGCACCTGCTGTGATGCATCCACGCCAGGCGTTGCTCGATGCGGGCGAGTCCCTGCCGGACCTGCCCGTCTGCGACCACTACGCCGGCGTCGAAGCGCGCATGCGCAAGAGCCTGGCGTTGCAGGCGGCCATGGGTGAGGCCCATGGCCACGCCCTGTTCGACGCCACGCTCGATGCCGAGGATGGCGCTCCGGTGGGTGGTGAACTGGAGCACATGGCGCTGATCGCCGAACTCGTGAACAGCGCCGACAACCGCTTCGACCGAGTGGGCGCCCGGGTGCATCCCGTGGACCATTCCGCCTTCGAAGCGGAAGTCGATCACCTCCTCGGGCGTTGCGCAGAGCGTCTGGCCTACCTGATGCTGCCCAAGCCCCGTGACGCCCGAGACGTCGAGATCGGCATCGAACGCATCGACGCCATCGCCCGCAGCCTGGGCCTGTCGCGGCAGGTGCCGGTGCATGTGCTGATCGAGACGCATGGCGCCCTGCACGAGGTAGACCGCATCGCGGCCCACCCGCGGGTGGAGTCGCTGTCCTTTGGCTTGATGGACTTTGTGTCGGCCCACCGGGGTGCCATCGGCTCTGCGGGCATGAGTGCGGCCGGCCAGTTCGCCCACCCCTTGGTGGTTCGCGCCAAGCTGGAGATCGCCGCGGCCTGCCACCGCCATGCGAAGACCCCATCGCACTGCGTGGTCACTGAATTCAAGGATCGAGCCGCCCTGGGACAGGCCGCGCGACGGGCGGCGCAGGAACTGGGCTACACCCGCATGTGGAGCATCCATCCCGACCAGATCGAAACAATCATCGAGGCCTTTGCCCCTGATGCAGACGAGATCGAGGCCGCTGGAGAAATCCTGCTGGCAGCCCAGGCGGCTCAGTGGGGACCGATCCGCCACCGCACCCGGGGCATCGACACCTTGCACGACCGCGCCAGCTACCGCTACTTCTGGCATGTGCTGGAGCGCGCACAACGCACAGGATGCCCACTGCCTGACGAGGTCCGCCGGGCTTTCTTCCGGGTTTCCACTGAAGGCCCAGCCCCGTCGCGCAAGAAGCCGCGGTGAACCAGCAATATGTCGCACTTTCCCGGGGAACCCCCGAGGAAATTCGCCGTGTTACCAAATGCACATCTCCACAATCGGCTCTGTCTCGTCTAGGAGCAGGAGATCATCGATGAGCATCCAACGTCTTGCGATCAGCCTGGTGGGGGCTCTGGCCGTCGCAGCCAGTGGCGCAGTCCTGGCCCAACAGGCCACGCCCGCCAAGAAGACCGCCCAACCGTCGCGGCCCGCCGCGGCCGCTGCGGCACCCACGAAACTGGCGGCCGCGTCGCCCGAACAGCTTGAGGCCGCCACCCGCGTCTATGTGGGCCGCAGCGACTGCGAGTTCGGCCAGCACGTCACCGTCACACCCCACCCAGAGCACGCTGGCTATTTCAACGTGACGCTGGCCGGCAAGACCTGGGTGGTCAAGCCGCTGGTGTCGTCCACAGGCGCACTGCGCATGGAAGACGTGCGTGGCCAGGCGCTGTACCTGCAGATCGCCGACAAGTCGATGCTGATGAACACCGCGCTGGGCTACCGTGTGGCCGACAACTGCGTGCACCCGAAGCACCGCGAGGCCATGGCCACCCACAAGCGTGAGAGCATCGGCATCGCCGCGAACTGAGGCCCACCCCCTACGGCCTTCGGCCGCCCCCTCGAGGGGGCGCCACTGGTGGACCGGCAAAGCCGGATCCACGGTGGCCACTCGATAGAAGCCGCCCGACGGGCGGCTTTTTCTTTGCCGGCCAAGACTGGCGAAAGTCTTATATAAGACATAAAATAGGAGAGCCGACCATCCCGTTCGGGCTGGCCGATCCCTCCGGAGTGCCCCATGCTGAAAACCTACCGCGACCACGTCGCCGAACGCGCTGCGCTCGGCATCCCGCCCCTGCCCCTGTCGGCCCAGCAGACCGGCGAGCTGATCGAACTGATCAAGGCGCCGCCCGCCGGCGAGGAAGCCTTCCTGCTGGACCTGCTGACCCACCGCGTGCCGCCGGGGGTGGATGACGCGGCCAAGGTCAAGGCCAGCTTCCTGGCCGCCGTGGCCCATGGCGACATCACGGTGGGCCTGATCAGCCGTGCCAAGGCCACCGAGCTGCTCGGCACCATGGTGGGCGGCTACAACGTCAAGCCGCTGATCGACCTGCTCGACGACGCCGAAGTCGCCGGCGTCGCGGCCGAGGGCCTGAAGAAGACCCTGCTGATGTTCGATGCCTTCCACGACGTGGCCGAGAAGGCCAAGGCCGGCAACGCCAAGGCCCGCGAAGTCATCCAGTCCTGGGCCGATGCCGAGTGGTTCACGAGCCGCCCCGAGGTGGCCCGCAAGATCACTGTCACCGTCTTCAAGGTGCCCGGCGAAACGAACACCGACGACCTGTCGCCCGCCCCCGATGCCTGGAGCCGCCCGGACATCCCGCTGCACTACCTGGCGATGCTGAAGAACACCCGCCCTGACGCGGCCTTCAAGCCCGAGGAAGACGGCAAGCGCGGCCCCATCCAGTTCATCGAGGACCTGAAGAAGAAGGGCCACCTCGTGGCCTATGTCGGCGACGTGGTGGGCACCGGTTCGAGCCGCAAATCCGCCACCAACAGCGTGATCTGGGCCACCGGCGAAGACATCCCCTTCGTGCCCAACAAGCGCTTCGGAGGCGTGACGCTGGGTGGCAAGATCGCCCCCATCTTCTTCAACACCCAGGAAGACTCCGGCTCGCTGCCCATCGAGGTGGACGTGAACAAGCTGGAGATGGGCGACGTGATCGACGTGCTGCCCTATGACGGCAAGATCGTGAAGAACGGCGAGACGGTCGCCACCTTCCAGCTCAAGAGCGAGGTGCTGCTCGACGAGGTGCGCGCTGGCGGGCGCATCAACCTGATCATCGGGCGCTCGCTCACCGGCAAGGCGCGCGAGTTCCTGGGCCTGCCCGCCTCCACCGTGTTCCGCCTGCCCAAGGCGCCGGTCGATTCCGGCAAGGGCTACACGCTGGCCCAGAAGATGGTCGGCCGCGCCTGCGGCCTGCCGGAAGGCCAGGGCATCCGCCCGGGCACCTATTGCGAGCCCAAGATGACCACCGTGGGCAGCCAGGACACCACCGGCCCCATGACCCGCGACGAGCTGAAGGACCTGGCCTGCCTGGGCTTCTCGGCCGACCTGGTGATGCAAAGCTTCTGCCACACCGCCGCCTACCCCAAGGCCGTCGACGTGAAGATGCACCGCGAGCTGCCGACCTTCATCAGCAACCGCGGCGGCGTGGCCCTGCGCCCGGGCGATGGCGTGATCCACTCCTGGCTCAACCGCCTGCTGCTGCCCGACACCGTGGGCACCGGTGGTGACTCGCACACCCGCTTCCCGATCGGCATCAGCTTCCCGGCAGGTTCCGGCCTGGTGGCCTTCGGCGCCGCCACCGGCGTGATGCCGCTGGACATGCCCGAGAGTGTGCTGGTGCGCTTCAAGGGCCAGATGCAGCCCGGCGTGACGCTGCGCGACCTGGTGCACGCCATTCCCTACGCCGCCATCAAGGCCGGCCTGCTCACCGTGGCCAAGGCCGGCAAGAAGAACATCTTCTCGGGCCGCATCCTCGAGATCGAAGGCCTGCCCGACCTGAAGGTGGAGCAGGCGTTTGAGCTGAGCGACGCCAGCGCCGAGCGCTCGGCTGCCGGCTGCACGATCAAGCTCAACAAAGAGCCCGTCATCGAGTACCTCACCTCGAACGTCGTGCTCATGAAGAACATGATCGCCGACGGTTACGCCGACGCGAAGACATTGGCGCGCCGCATCGAGAAAGTGGAAGCCTGGCTGGCCAACCCGCAGCTGCTCGAGGCCGACAAGGACGCCGAGTACGCCGCCGTCATCGAGATCGATCTCAACGAGCTGAAAGAGCCCGTGCTCTGCTGCCCCAACGATCCGGACGACGCCAAGCTGCTGTCCGAGGTGGCGGGCACCAAGATCGACGAGGCCTTCATCGGCTCGTGCATGACCAACATCGGCCACTTCCGCGCCGCGGCCAAGCTGCTGGGCGGCCAGCGCGACATCCCGGTGAAGCTGTGGGTGGCGCCGCCCACCAAGATGGACCAGAACGAGCTGATCAAGGAAGGCCACTACGCCGCATTCGGCACCGCTGGCGCACGCACCGAGATGCCCGGCTGCTCGCTGTGCATGGGCAACCAGGCCCAGGTGCGCGAGGGTGCGACGGTGATGTCGACCTCGACCCGCAACTTCCCCAACCGCCTGGGCAAGAACACCAACGTGTTCCTCGGCTCGGCCGAGCTGGCGGCCATCTGCTCCAAGCTGGGGCGCATCCCGACCGTGGCCGAATACCACGCCGAGATGGGCATCATCAACAAGGATGCCGCCAGCGTGTACCGCTACATGAACTTCGATCAGATCGAGGAGTACGCGGACACGGCCAAGGCCGTGACGGTCTGACCTCCCGTCCGCATCCCCTGAAACGGCCCCATGAGGGGCCGTTTTCTTTTGCAGCCCATGCTCGCAGACGCTTGACCGCAAGGCCCTGCCCGCCCTAACGTCATGCCCTGTGGAGACAATGTCTCCGTCCTGCTGCCTTCCCACACCCACGCCTCACGGAGTCCTCCATGGCCAAAGCCCCTGCGCATGCCTTTGCCAAGACCCTGAAGACCTTCAAGACCGCCTCCGGCAAGTCCGGTCAGTACTTCTCGCTGCCTGAGCTGGCCAGGCAGTTCCCCAATGTGTCGAAGCTGCCGGTGTCCCTGCGCATCGTGCTGGAGTCGGTGCTGCGCAACTGCGACGGCAAGAAGGTCACCCCCGAGCACGTGCAGCAACTGGCCCACTGGGCGCCCAACGGCGAGCGCGTGGACGAGATCCCCTTCGTGGTGGCGCGCGTCGTGCTGCAGGACTTCACCGGCGTGCCGCTGCTGGCCGACCTCGCCGCGATGCGTTCGGTGGCGGCCCAGATGGGCCGCAATGCCAAGACCATCGAGCCGCTGGTACCGGTGGACCTGGTGGTGGACCACTCGGTGATGATCGACCACTACGGCAACAAGCAGGCCCTGGACCTGAACATGAAGCTGGAGTTCCAGCGCAACCGCGAGCGCTACCAGTTCATGAAGTGGGGCATGCAGGCCTTCGACACCTTCGGTGTGGTGCCTCCGGGCTTCGGCATCGTGCACCAGGTGAACCTGGAATACCTGGCCCGCGGCGTGCACAAGACGGCCGCGGGGGTCTACTACCCCGACACCCTGGTGGGTACCGACAGCCACACCACCATGATCAACGGCATCGGCGTGGTGGGCTGGGGCGTGGGCGGCATCGAGGCTGAGGCCGGCATGCTCGGTCAGCCGGTTTATTTCCTCACGCCCGACGTGGTGGGATTCGAGTTGACCGGTGCACTGCGCGAAGGCGTCACCGCCACCGACCTGGTGCTCACGGTCACCGAGATCCTGCGTCGCGAAAAGGTGGTGGGCAAGTTCGTGGAGTTCTTTGGCGAGGGCACGCGCAGCCTGTCGCTGCCCGACCGGGCCACCATCGCCAACATGGCACCCGAATACGGCGCCACGATGGGCTTCTTCCCAGTGGACGAGAAGACCATCGACTACTTCCAGGGCACGGGCCGCACCAAGGCCGAGATCGAAGCCTTCGAGGCCTATTTCAAGGCCCAGAAGCTCTTCGGCATCCCGGGCACCAAGGGGTTTGCCGGCGGCGACATCGAATACTCCAAGGTCGTCAAGCTCGACCTGGGCACGGTTGCGCCCAGCCTGGCCGGCCCCAAGCGCCCCCAGGACCGCATCGAGATCGGCCAGTTGTCGACCAAGTTCAGCGAACTCTTCAGCAAGCCCATCGAGGCCAATGGGTTCAATCAGCCGGCCGACAAGCTGGGCCAGGCCTTCACCACCTCCAACGGCCTGCAGATCCGAAACGGCGATGTGCTGATCGCCGCGATCACCTCCTGCACCAACACCTCCAACCCGGGCGTGCTGCTGGCCGCGGGCCTGCTGGCCAAGAAGGCGGTGCAAGCCGGCCTGAAGGTTGCGCCGCACATCAAGACCTCCCTGGCCCCGGGCTCGCGCATCGTGACCGAGTACCTGGAAAAAGCCGGGCTGCTGCCCTACCTCGAAAAACTCGGCTTCAACGTGGCGGCCTATGGCTGCACCACCTGCATTGGCAATGCCGGCGACCTGACCCCCGAGATCAACGAGGTCATCACCAAGAACGATCTCGTGTGCGCGGCGGTGCTTTCGGGCAACCGCAACTTCGAGGCACGCATCCACCCCAACCTCAAGGCCAACTTCCTGGCTTCGCCGCCGCTGGTGGTGGCCTACGCGATTGCCGGCAACGTCACGCGCGACCTGATGACCCAGCCGGTGGGCCAGGGCAAGGGTGGGCGTGACGTCTACCTCGGTGACATCTGGCC
>CAZKGD010000127.1:4285-7456 GCA_964552215.1 uncultured Caldimonas sp. | reverse complement strand
CTAGTCGGATGCGCTCGGGCTGGCGGCGGCGCCCGCAAGAATGCCACCGTCCACATGGAGTTCGGTGCCATTCATGTAGGCCGCTTCGTCGGAAGCCAGCAGCACGGCGACGGCCGCCACTTCCTCGGGCAGTCCGAAGCGGCGCATCGGGCAGTCCTGCACGAACTCGCGCATGCGCGCCTCCCGCTCGGGGCCGCTGCCCAGCATCGGCTCCCACATGGGGGTGAGGATGGCCGCCGGGTGAATGGAATTGCAGCGGATGCCCAGGCGCTGTTCAGCGCAATACAGCGCCACGGTCTTGGTGTGGTTCCTCACCGCCGCCTTCGAAGAGGCGTAGGCCGCGGCGCCGGGAATGCCCACCAGCCCGGAACGCGACGAGATGTTGATGATCGCCCCCTCGCAGCGCGCCTGCCGCATCGTGCGAATGGCGTGCTTGCATCCCAGGAAGACGCCGTCGAGGTTGGTGCGATGCACCGCGTGCCATGCGTCCAGCGACGCATGCTCCGGATCATGGACGAAATCGCCCTGTTCGAAGCCCGTGATCCCGGCGTTGTTCACCACGACGTGCAGCGCCGCCCGCTCATCGAGGATCCGCGCCATGCAGGCCTGCCAATCGGCCTCGACACGCACATCCAGAGGCAGGTAGCGCGCCTGTCCCTGCAACGTGGCTTCCAGCGCGCGGCCGGTCTCGTCATCGATGTCCGTCAGATAGACGAAGGCTCCTTGCTCGACAAATGCGCGAGCAATCGCCGCCCCGATTCCACGGGCGGCACCGGTGATCAACGTGGTCTTGCCATCCAGACGACCCATACGCCAGCACTCCGTTCAGTGTCATGGCGGACGCATGGGCAGCATGCGCCCACCGTCCGCGGCCTGTCACCCCGGCCAGCCTTGCGCCGATCTCTCGAGAAAGGGGCCAACGAGGCCGAGGACTTCCTGCATTTTCTCCCGATGCGGCACATGCCCGCAGGCGAGCAGCCCCAGTTGGGAGGGCCCCTTCACGCCGCCTGCGATGCGACGCGGAAACGCCAGCGAGCCGTACTCGTCATGCTCGCCATGGATGGCCAGCACCGGACAGGTGATGCGTTCCAGCTCGTGGTCGAGGGTCCAGTCCGTGAATGCCGGTGAGAGCCACACCTGCGTCCAGGCATCCAGCACCCAGGGCGCCTTGTCGCCATGCCATCGCACAAGCCGGGCCTGCTGGGCCGGATCGGCAAACTGCCGTTGGGCCTCGCGGATTCCGGAGCGCGTGCGCGGTTCGACAAAGGCCTGGGCGGCTTCGCTGATCACCGCCTCGCAGCGCGCGCCGTGCCGGGCCGCTATCGTGAGCGCCATACCGCCGCCCACGCTGTGGCCGAACGGCACGAAGCGCTCGATGCTGAGCGCTTCGAGGAGCGCGGGGACGACGACCACGGCCTCTTCCTCGATGAAGCCGGGCGACGGCCGCTCCACGCGCGGCGAAGACTTGCCGAAGCCCAGACGGTCGTAGGCGATCACGGACCTGGATGTCGCCACCGCCAAGGCCGCAGGGAAGTCCCGCCACTGCTCGACCGAGCCGAGGGAGTCATGCAGCAACAAGAGGGGACTGCGCTTGCTGCCAGGGACAGACCAGCGGCGGGTGAACACCCCGCCGCCGGGAACATCGATGATCAATTCGCTGAGGTCTGGGGGGTGCATGCTTTCTGCCGTGAGGCATCACACCACCATTGTCTTCCATCGTCCCCGGGTGAACAGCCACAGCGTGAACAGGCCCACGGCGGTTTCCGAGACGAAGACGCCCCAGAACACCCCGGAGTGCGACCACCCCAGCGGCAGGGCCAGCGCCCAGGCCAGCGGGATCTGGATGAGCCAGAAGAAGACGAGGTTGATCCAGGTCGGCGTCATCGTGTCGCCCGCGCCATTGAAGGCCTGCACCGCCACCATCCACCAGCCATAGACAAAGTACGAGTAGGCCAGGATGGAGAGCCATTCACCGCCGATCGCGATGACGGCCGTATCGTCGGTGAACAGGCCGATGATCGCGTCGTGCCAGATGAAGAAGGCCACCGAGACGGCCAGCGTGAACGCCATGTTCATCCAGCCGATGCGCCACACCGAGGCCTCGGCCCGGCCCGGCTCGCCCGCGCCCAGGTTCTGCCCCACCAGCGTCGCGGCGGCGTTTGACATGCCCCAGGCGGGCATGAGGGTGAACATCATGACGCGCATGGCGATGGTGGCGCCGGCCACCGCCTCGGTGGACACGCTGGCCAGGATGCGCATCAGGAAGATCCACGCCGTCATCGCCACGATCATCTGCCCGATGCCGCCGAGAGACGTGCGGGCGATCAACAGCATGGTCGCGCCATGCCATCGCACGTGGGCTCGTGCGATGCGCAGGTGTTCGCTGCCGCGCACCAGGATCCACAATTGCATCAGCACCCCCGCGCCGCGGCCGATGTTGGTGGCAATGGCCGCCCCCTCGATGCCCATCGCAGGAATGGGACCCAGGCCGAAGATGAGGATGGGGTCCAGCACGATGTTGAGGGCATTGGCCACCCACAGCACCCGCATTGCCGCCGCTGCATCGCCCGCGCCGCGGAAGATCGCATTGATCACGAAGAGCAGCAGGATCACTGCATTGCCGCCCAGCATCCACTGGGTGTAGCGGTAGCCGTGCTCGATGGCCCAGGCGTCCGCGCCCATGAGCCTCAGGAGATCCTTGGCCCAGACGATGCCGGCCACCGCGAAGGGCAGCGACACCAGCACCGCGAGCAGGATGGCCTGCACCGCCGACAAGGCCGCGTCCTCACCCTTGGTTTCGCCGATGCGTCGCGCGACGATGGCCGTGACGGCCATCGCCAAGCCCATCGCGATCGAATAGAGGAGGAAGAGGTAGGTCTCGGTCAGGCCGACCGTCGCCACCGCCGAAGCACCCAACTGGGCGACGAAAAAGATGTCCACCACCGCGAAGGTGGATTCGAGCACCAGCTCGAGCATCATCGGAATGGCCAGGAGGAACACCGCGCGCTTCAGCGGGATGCGGGTGTAGTCGGCGTTGGTGCCACGCAGTGCGGCACGCAGGTCGGCCCAGAACGAGGAGGGCGGTGCGAGGGCGGTGTCGGTCGAGCTCATCATGTCCTTTATCCACGCCGGGCGGCCTCGATGGCTGCCACGTCGATCTTTCCCATCGTC
>CAZKGD010000127.1:0-4185 GCA_964552215.1 uncultured Caldimonas sp. | reverse complement strand
GCGCGAACGCAACTCACCGATGGTGGACGCAATGAGCCTGGCCCCATAGGCGCCCACCAGCACGCCGGAGATCCGGTTGAGCGCCAGGAAGTGGCGCAGATAGGCCTTTTGCACGGTGGGCCGCGACAGCAGCACCGCCAGCGAGCCATGCCAGATCACGGAGTTGCCAAAGACCAGGAGCACCGCCAGCGCAGCCAGCAGGAGCGATGGGCTCGGGGGCAAAGCCGTCGCGAAGACACTCCCATAGAACAGTGCAATCTTGGGGTTGAGGGCGCTGGTCAGGAAGCCCGCCCGAAACGCCGCTGAACTGCCCAGAACAGGCGCCACCGAGTCCGACGCCGGGCGCCCCGAGCGCCAGAGCTTGATGGCCAGATGGAGCAGGTACAGCCCGCCGGCCATCTGGGCGCCGTACCTGAGCATCGGATGCGCCGTGAAGACGATGCCCACGCCCGCCACGGCCAAGGTCCCCCACACCAGGGTCGCAGAGGTCATCCCGGCAACGGCAGACAAGGCCACAGCACGGCTGCCCCCGGCCGCCAGCTGGCCGATCAGCACGAAGTTGAAGCCCGGGATCAGGAGCACCGCCCAGTGGAGGACGGCGATGGCAAGCAGGGGAGCGAGCATGTGCGCAGCCTGAGCTGGTCCGTTGGAGCGCCGCCCATCGGCTTCGCGATGGGCGGGCGGTTTTGGATCATAGGCGCAAGGAAATCGACTCAGCCAACCACTGATGAGCTTGCAAGTGAGTGCCACTTGGCGGGCACACGAGATTGATACAACAGGGATCGGAGCAGCTGTCGCTGCAGCGCGAGCTTCTGGCTGATCACTAGCGACGCGGTACCCGGTTCAACATGGCGGCTGCCACGATGAACAGCACGATCCCCAGCCACTTCAGCGCGGCTGCACCGCCCGCCGCCGCATACCACCACGCTGCCGTGCCTCCCTGGTCGTCCATCAGGCTCAGGTGCACCGCGTTCTCCACCGCATCCGCGACGGCAGCCAGGGGCAAGGTCCACACCAGCCCCGCGGCGTGCGTCCTGCCCCGGGCCCGGCCCGCCCAGGCCCGTCCTTGAACGATGCCCCAAGTCCCATAGCACAGCAGCAGTACGAAGTCCGCCGGGAAGTGCGACCGGTACAGGGCCACCCCGGCTATCCCCCAGGCCCTCAGAACGGCCTGGAAGGCGGCTTCACTGAACGTGAACTGCAGCACGACGATGCTGGGCTCAAGCGGGTGAAGATGAACGCCCAGGGCGAGGAACAGTACCGCCATGCACGCGGCCAGAACGCGGTTGCTCATGGGGCGATTCTCCGCGATGGCCCATCCATGCGTCGTCGCCCGAAGCCACCGGTGATCGCGACAGACCGTTCGACAGGGTGGCCGCACATAACGGGGAAAAGTCCGAGATGCTCAGCGTCGTCCCAATCTCAGGTTGATTGGCCGGCAAAGCTCGCGGCATCGAGGCGAATCGCTGCAGGATGTCATCGCGCCCGGCTTCACGCTCGCTGCGAACCGCAGGCCACGTGGAGACGTGACTCTGTCGCAATTCTCAATCACTGTGGCGCCCTAAGTCGTCCATCACCCCCGCGACACCTTGCAATTCCCTGAAACTTGTAACTTCGTTACAACCACAGAACCCTGTCAGCTTGTGTAAGCTGCGCAGGATTTGGCATGGCACCGCCCGGTGCGGTGCCGCAGTTTCAGAGAACCACACGAGGAGGCTTCATGTTCATAGGCGTACCGCTCGAGACGGTGGCGGGGGAGACCCGCGTGGCCGTCACGCCCGAGACGGCCAAGAAACTCAAGGCCCAGGGTCATACCGTGCGCGTCCAGTCGGGCGCGGGCGTAAAGGCTTCGGCCCCGGACGAGGCCTACACCGCCGTGGGCGCCGAGATCACCGATGCGGCTGGCGCCTACGGCTGCGAGCTGGTGCTGAAGGTGCGCGCCCCCGGCGCCGATGAGCTGGCGCTGATGAAGCCCGGCACCACCCTGGTGGGCATGCTCAACCCCTTCGATGCCGAGGGCCTGCAGCGCCTGGCGGCGGCGGGCCTCACGAGCTTTGCGCTGGAAGCCGCGCCGCGCACGACGCGGGCGCAGAGCATGGACGTGCTGTCCTCGCAGGCCAACATCGCCGGCTACAAGGCCGTGATGATCGCCGCCGACAAGTACCAACGCTTTTTCCCCATGCTGATGACGGCCGCGGGCACCGTGAAGGCCGCGCGCGTGGTGATCCTGGGCGTGGGCGTGGCCGGGCTGCAGGCCATTGCCACGGCCAAGCGCCTGGGCGCGGTGATCGAAGCCTCGGACGTGCGGCCGTCGGTGAAGGAGCAGGTGGAGTCGCTGGGCGCCAAGTTCATTGACGTGCCCTATGAAACCGCCGAAGAGAAAGAAGCGGCCGAAGGCGTGGGCGGCTATGCCCGGCCCATGCCGCAAAGCTGGCTCGACCGCCAGAAGGCCGAAGTGGCCAAGCGTGTGGCCCTGGCCGACGTGGTGATCACCACCGCGCTCATCCCTGGCCGCCCCGCGCCGGTGTTGGTGACCGAAGAGATGGTCAAGGCCATGAAGCCTGGTTCGGTGATCGTGGACCTGGCCGCGCCGCAGGGCGGCAACTGCCCGCTGACCGAGCCCGGCCAGACCGTCATCAAGCACGGCGTGACCCTGGTGGGCGAAACCAACCTGCCCGCGCTGGTGGCGGCCGATGCGTCGGCGCTGTATGCCCGCAACGTGCTCGACTTCCTGAAGCTGGTGATCACGAAAGAGGGCACGCTGAAGGTGGACCTGGAAGACGACATCGTCGCGGCCTGCCGCATGACACAAGACGGCCAGGTGACGCGCAAATGATGCCGTCCCCGATGCAGCGCGTGATGTTGCGCGCCAAGCTGCACCGCGCCACCGTGACCGAGGCCGACCTGCACTACGAGGGCAGCTGCGGCATCGACGAGGACCTGATGGATGCGGCCGACATGCGCGAGTTCGAGCACATCGACCTCTACAACGTCAACAACGGCGAGCGCTTCTCGACCTACATCATCAAGGCCCCGCGCGGCAGCGGTGCCATCTCGCTCAATGGTGCGGCCGCGCGCAAGGCCCAGGTGGGTGACCTGCTCATCATCTGCACCTACGCCCCCATGAGCGAGGACCTGGCCCGCGACCACAAGCCCAAGGTGGTGCTGCTGGGCGAAGGCAACCGCATCCAGGAAGTTCGCAAGTTCTGATCCGCAAGTTCTGACACTTTGAAGGAGACGCCGGCATGGACACGCTCAGCCCGGTCATCATCAACCTGATCATCTTCGTGCTCGCCATCTACGTGGGCTACCACGTGGTGTGGAACGTCACGCCCGCCCTGCACACACCGCTGATGGCGGTGACCAACGCCATCTCGGCCATCGTGATCGTGGGCGCCATGCTGGCCGCCGCGCTCACCGAGACCGGCCTGGGCAAGACCATGGGCGTGCTGGCGGTGGCGCTGGCCGCCGTGAACGTCTTCGGCGGCTTTCTGGTGACACGCCGCATGCTCGAGATGTTCAAGAAGAAAGAGAAGAAGGCGCCGGCCGCGGGAGAGCAGGCATGAGCATGAACCTCGTCGTTCTTCTGTACCTTGTTGCCAGCGTCTGTTTCATCCAGGCGCTCAAGGGCCTGAGCCATCCCACCACGTCCATCCGCGGCAACCTCTTCGGCATGACGGGGATGGCGATCGCCATCCTCACCACCGCCGCGCTCATCGTCGAGACGGCCGGCCGCATGGGCCAGCAAGGCGCCTCGGGCATGGTGTGGGTGCTGGTGGGTCTGCTGGTGGGCGGCACCATCGGCACGGTGATGGCCAAGCGGGTCGAGATGACCAAGATGCCCGAGCTGGTGGCCTTCATGCACAGCATGGTGGGTCTGGCCGCCGTCTTCATCGCGGTGGCCACGGCCGTGGAGCCCTGGGCCTTTGGCATCACGGGCGCGGGCCAGGCCATCCCCACTGGCAACCGGCTGGAGCTGGCCCTGGGCGCGGTGATCGGCGCCATCACCTTCAGCGGCTCGGTCATCGCCTTTGGCAAGCTCAGCGGCAAGTACAAGTTCCGCCTGTTCCAGGGCGCGCCCGTGGTGTTCTCGGGCCAGCACCTGGTCAACCTGGTGCTGGGCCTGGCCATGGTCGCCCTGCTGGGCGTCTACACGGTCACGCAAAGCGAGGCTGCGCTGTGGGC
>CAZKGD010000126.1:0-7469 GCA_964552215.1 uncultured Caldimonas sp. | reverse complement strand
GCGGCTGCTCCAGCATCAACGGCATGATCTACATGCGCGGCCAGTCACGCGACTACGACGCATGGGCCCGCCTCACGCGCGACGAAGCCTGGCGCTGGGACGTCTGCCTGCCCTTCTTCAAGCTGCACGAAGACCACTGGCGACTGGACGAACCCGACCCCGGCAACCCCGGGTTCCGGCAACTGCACGGCCACGGCGGCGAATGGCGCGTGGAAAAGCAGCGCCTACGCTGGGAGGTGCTCGACGCCTTCGCGCAGGCCGCGCAGCAGGCCGGCATCCCGGCCACCGACGACTTCAACCGTGGCACCAACGAGGGTGTGGGCTACTTCGAGGTGAACCAGCGCAGCGGCTGGCGCTGGAACACCACCAAGGCCTTCCTGCGCCCGGCCATCGACCGCTCCAACCTCACGGTGTGGACACACGCCCAGGTGAGCCGGCTGCGGCTGCAGCGCGGCGCCGACGGCGTCCTGCGTGCCCAGGGCGTGGAGGTGCACACCCGCACCGGCGTCGAACAGGTGCAGGCCACGCGCGAGGTGCTGCTCACCGCCGGGGCCATCGGCACCCCGCAGTTGCTGCAGCTCTCGGGCATCGGGCCCGGCGCGCTGCTGCGCGAGCACGGCATCGAGCTGCGCCATGAGCTCCCCGGCGTGGGCGAGAACCTGCAGGACCACCTGCAGATCCGCGCGGTGTTCTCGGTGCAGGGCGTGCCCACGCTGAACACGCGGGCCAGTTCCCCCTGGGGCAAGCTGCGCATCGGGCTGGAATACGCCTTCAAGCGCAGCGGGCCGATGAGCATGGCGCCCTCGCAGCTGGGGGCTTTCACACGCTCATCGCCTGCGCATGCATGGCCCAACGTCGAGTACCACGTGCAACCACTCTCGCTCGATGCCTTCGGCGAGCCGCTGCACCGTTTCGATGCCTTCACGGCCAGCGTGTGCAACCTCAACCCCACCAGCCGCGGGCATGTGCGCATCCGCTCGCAGGACTTCCGCGACGCCCCGCGCATCGCACCCCACTACCTCTCCACGCCCGAAGACCGCCAGGTGGCTGCCGATTCGCTGCGCCTGACGCGGCGCATCGTGGCCCAGCCGGCGCTGGCGAAGTACCGGCCCCAGGAGGTCAAGCCCGGCGTGCAGTTCCAGAGCGACGACGACCTCGCCCGCCTGGCCGGCGACATCGCCACCACCATCTTCCACCCCGTGGGGACCTGCCGCATGGGTGCAGCCGACGACCCCGGCGCCGTGGTCGATGCCCGATTGCGCGTGCGCGGCGTGGCCGGCCTGCGCGTGGTGGATGCGAGCGTGATGCCCACCATCACCAGCGGCAACACCAACTCGCCCACGCTGATGATTGCCGAGCGCGCCGCGCAGTGGATCGCCGAAGCCAACCGCTAATATCACCCCATGTTCACGCTCTTCGCCGCCGCCTTCGTGCTGGGCCTGGTCTTCAACGCCGCGCCCGGCGCCGTCTTTGCCGAAACCGTGCGCCAGGGGGTGCGCGGGGGCTTCCGCCCGGCCTTTGCGGTGCAGGTGGGCTCGCTGGTGGGCGACGGCGTGTGGGCCGTGCTCGGCCTAGTGGGCGTGGGCGTGCTCCTGCAGGTGGACGCACTGCGCTGGCCCATCGGCCTGGCCGGTGTGGCCTACCTGGCCTGGCTGTCCTGGGATGCCTGGCGCTCGGCCAGCCACGAGTTCCATCTGGACGCCAACCGTTCGCCGCGCACCGATGCGTCCCGCGCGCTGCGCTCGGGTGTGACGCTGTCGCTCACCAACCCCCACAACATCGCCTTCTGGGCCGCCCTGGGCAGCGCGCTGGGGGCCGTGGGCGTGCAGCAGCCCACCGCCGCCGACTACGGCGTCTTCCTGGCCGGTTTCATGGCCTCGTCGGTGCTGTGGTGCTTTGTGTGCGCAGCCATCGTGGACCGTCTCTTCCGCCGTGCCGGCCCGGGCTGGGCGCGCATCACCTACCGGCTGTGCGCAGCGGCCTTCCTGGCCCTGGCGCTGGCCTCGCTGCGCGACCTGATGGTCACGCCCGCCACGCCCTCGAGCACCCCGCCGGCAGTCCTGGAGCAACGGCTCTGACACATGCTGCGTGTGCAATTGCACACGCGCCGGCCTGCCCCCTCCACCCGGGGGCTCGCCAGGCCCGGCAGCGGCGCACTACCATGCAGCTGTCCCATCCCACCGGCTTGCGGAGTGTCTCGATGCTGCCCCGTTCCAACCGCCTTGCGCGTTGCTCGCGCGCCTTGCTGACGGCCCTGGGTCTCGCGGTCGCAAGCCTGGGCAGTTCGGCCCAGACCGCCGTGCCGCCCATGGCCGCCGAGCTCTTGCGCATCTACCAGGACGAGGCCTTCCTCGAGCGCATGGCCCAGGTCTCGTTTCCGCGCGCGTCGGCCGAGCAGCGCTCGGTCATCCGCCGGCACTATCGCGCCACGCTGGGAAACCCGGAAGTCACCGTCCGGCTGGCCGGCATGATCGAGGACACCGCGCTCGCGCGGTTCAGCGAGGAAGAGCGCGCCCGCTACTTCGCCGAAGCGGGCCTGGCCCTGATCACCGGGGGCATCGCACGCCTGGACGATACCGACATCGAGCGGCTGCTGCGCGCCAGCATCGAACTCATGGGCTGGGTTCCGCCGTCCATCTGCAAGCGCCTCATCGTGAGCGACCTCAGCGCCGAACAGGTGCAGATGATCGAGCGCGCCTGGCTGGGCACCCTGCCCCCCGAGCAGATGGAGGCCCATTTCGCCGTGCAACGCCGAGCGGTGCTGGCCCAGGTGCGCGGCCAGCCGGCGCCGCGGCAACTCACCGACACCCAGGCCCAGTTGCTGGAAAAGGCCCTGGCCGGCGCCACCGAGGCGCGCTGGCAGCGCATGCCCGACCCCGACACCGCCTACCGGGCCTTCCGCAACGTCGGTGCGGCCGACGCCCAGGACCTGTGCCTGGCCGGCCGCGAAACCCTGCAGGCCAAGCTCGACCTGCGCACCCCGCTGCGCAGCTGGGCGCTGGTGGAATTCGCGCAGGAGCTGTCGCGCTGAGGAGGCTGTGTCCTCAGGGCCGGTCGATCACACGCCCCTCGCGGATCCTGCGCTGCAATTGCAGGATCCCATAGAGCAGCGCCTCGGCCGTAGGCGGACAGCCCGGGACGTACACGTCCACCGGGAGGATGCGGTCGCAGCCGCGCACCACCGAGTAGCTGTAGTGGTAATAGCCTCCGCCGTTCGCACAAGAACCGACTGAGATCACGTACCGTGGCTCGGCCATCTGGTCGTAGACCTGCCGGATCGCGCGTGCCATCTTGTTCGTCAGGGTGCCGGTCACCATCATCAGGTCGGCCTGTCGCGGACTCGCGCGGGGGATCATCCCCAGGCGGTCCATGTCGTAGCGAGCCGCGGCGGCGTGCATCATCTCGACGGCGCAGCAGGCCAGTCCGAAGGACAGGTACCACAGGCTGTTCGCGCGGGCGGCGCGACACACGGTGTCCAGGCGGGCCAAGGCATAGCCGTCTCGGTCCAGGGTGGCATGGGCATTCATATCGACTCGTCGGGAGAAGCGAAACGCCGATGCTGCCCGGCGGTCCCCGGCCCGTCTTGTATCCAGCCGACATGCGCGCCGATGACGCAGCTTCAGTCCGCGATCTGCCCGTCCGGTCGGCCCAGGGCCTGCCGCCAGTTGCGCAAGACCGCCCAATGTTCGGGATGGTCGCCGTGCAGCCGCTGCAGCCAGCGTCCCGGAGACTCCCCCGCCAACGAGGTGAAGTCGCGCGCCATGTGGGCCTGGTCGTAGTAGCCCCCTGCGGCCGCAAGCCGGGCCAAGGTGGGTTCACCCCGGGACAGCGCGTGCCGCAAAGTGGTCTCGAAACGGCGGATGCGCATGAACGCCCGCGGGGACAGTCCCAGCTCATTGATCGCGCAACGCTCAAGTTGGCGCTCACTGCACCCTAGCGCCTCGGCCAGTGCGCGCACGCCCATCTGGCCGTCGCTCGCCAGCGTCGCCATCGCCAGGGCCCGTCCGGCAGCCACGCGTGAGCGCGCCGGTTGCAACCGCAGACGCAGCCAGTCCACCAGCACGGCCACTTGGGCCTGCGGCCCGCACTGCGCCCGCAGGCGAGCTTCCGTGTCCACCCACGGCGTCCCCCCAAGCGTTTCCAGCGGCACGGTCTGGTCCGTCAGTGCCGCCGCGGGCAGGGCAGACAACGGGGCCACGGCCGCCGGGTGCAGCAGCGCCCACAGCACCGTGACCGGGCCCCGCGTCACCGTCACGGTCGGCTGCGTCTGGGCCCCGCTCAGACTGGCTGGCGGGATCGGTTGGGCACCCTCGGGGGTCACCGCCCAGGCGCTTCCATGCAACAAGACGCTCAGCCCTGCCTCGACCCGCGCAGGGAAATGGCTGAACCGGGCCGACGGCAGATCGTCCACGCGCAAGGCCAGCACCCAGGGGCGCAGGTCGGTGGGGACGGGCAAGGCCAGGGAAGTCATGGAACGCTCAGGCAGCAGCCGCCATTGTGGATCCAGCACGGGCAGGCAGCACCTGTGACATATTGCACACTTCTCCACTCTGGTGCAGGATCGGGTCCAGAACAACACCACGATCCCCGGAGGCAAGGCGGCATGCTCGGCCGGATCATCCTGAACATCACACTGGCGCTCGCCCTGGGCGGGGCTGGGGGCTTCCTGCTCGCCCAGGATGCCCTGTTCCTGCCCGCCAAGGCGCCGCCCGCGGCCGGCACCCTCTTCGCGGGCTGGTCGCTTTGGTCGCTCTCGCTCTCACTATTTGCCCTGGCCGGCTTTGCCGTGCTGGCCGCACGCGACTGGTGGGCCGAACGCACCCACCATGCCCGCCTGGCCCCGCGCCTCAGCCGGTGGCTGCGCTACGGCCTGACCCTGGTGCTGGCGGGCTCGGCCCTGGTGCTGGCCTTTGCGATGGCCGAAGAGTTCCAGGAGCCGTCGATCGAACGTCCCGGCCTGCCCGCCCTGGTGACCTGAGGCTCAGGCCGGCCCGATGCGGTGCAGCACCGCCTGCACCAGCGGCGCGATGGACGCCGGCGGGAAGGGCGAGACACTGCTGACGTTGATCTCGCACAACACCCAGGCTTGCGGGTCGCCGGGCCGGGGTTCGCCCAGCAGGAAGTCGCAGTCCCACAGCAGCGGCAGTTGATCGCGCCGCAGGCCAACGCGCTCGCGCAACTGCTCGATCCAGCCCGACTCGAGGCGGTGCTTCAGCACCTGGAACGCAGGGTGGTCGGGGCCGTGGTAGAGCCGCGGCCCAGGCGGCGGCGGGCTCTGGCCGGGCGCGGCCGGAAACAGGGCGTTCACTGCCTGGTGGCCGAAGCCCGTCACACGGTCGTCGACGAGGTAGGCGCGCACCATGCCCTCGGCCAGCCGCGGCTGCCAGGGCTGGTCGATCATGTGGCCACCGGCCTCGGGCGCGAAGTACGGGGCCAGGCGTTCGAGCAGGGCCGGCCAGGTGAGCCGCTCTTCCTCGCTGCTGCGCTGGGCGTGGCGCACCCGCAGCGCGCCGTCGTCCGCCCCTTCCACGCGCCACACGCCAATGCCGCTGTGGCCCCGGTGCTGCTTGAGCACGCGCGCACCCTGGCGCAGCCGCGCAGGCAGCGCCTCGGCCAGCTGCGCGAGGCTGTCGATGCGGTGCACGTCGCTGCCGAAGGGCAGGTCGCGCGTCTCGAACAGCACGTCCTTGGTGCCCAGGCGCAGGACGGCCTCGGGGTGGGCGCTGACCTCGACCCCGGCATCGGCCAGCTCGCGCAGCAAGGCGTCGAGCCGGTCGCGCCGCCGCCCGCCCTCGATGGGGTTGCACCACACCAGCACCAGCGCCACCTGCCGCAGCTGGGCCGCCACCTCGTCGGCAAAGTCGTCGTGGTAGACCGCCGGCTCGGCCGGCACCCCTGCGTCGGCCAGGGCCGAGAACAGCGCAGCAAAGCGGCTCTCGGCCGGGTTGGACCGATCGCGGGCCGCGCGGTCGCCCGGGTAGAGCAGGGCCACCCGAGGGCGGGTCATGGCACTGCCGGCTTGGCCGCCAGTGCGCGGCCTGCCGCCTTCCAGCCCTCGAAGCCATCCTGCAGGAAGTCGGCCTCGATGCCGACGGCGCGCAGGCTGCGGGCCGTGTTCTGGCTGACCTCGTGCCCGTGCACGCAATAGACCACCACCCGCTGGCCGGGCGCCAGCTCGTGCGCCCACCGTGCCACCTCGGCCGGGTCGCGCCAGCTCGCGCCGGGGATCATCGCGTCGGCCTGCGCGAACACGGGGGCCCGCCGCACATCGAGCACCACGGCGCCGTCCAGGGCGTCGGGGCCCACACCACGGGGTTGATCGTTCATGCTCTTTCCTTTCACAGCAGGCCGGGCAGCAGCGTGGCGGCCAGGCCGACCAGGGCACAGCCGCCCAGCAGCGGCATCACGCCCACCTTGAAGCGGAACAGCGCCACGGCCGCGCCCGCTGCGATCAGGGCCGAGACCGCGTCGAAGCGCCCGCTGAAGCCCTGCGGCCACAGCACGTGGTAGGCAAAGAAGAGCGCCAAGTTCAGGATCACACCCACCACCGCCGCGGTGATGGCCGACAACGGCGCCGTGAAGCCCAGCTTGCCGTGCGTGGCCTCCACCGCTGGCCCGCCGGCCAGGATGAACACGAAGGACGGCAGGAAGGTGAAGAAGGTCACCGCCGTGGCGGCGAGCGCCCCGCCCAGGAAGAGCGACTCGGCGCCCAGCACCTGGTGCAGCCAGCCGCCCACGAAGCCGACGAAGGCCACCACCATGATCAGCGGGCCGGGTGTGGTTTCGCCCAGGGCCAGCCCGTCAATCATCTGCGGGCCGCTCAGCCACTGGTGGTGCTCGACGGCCCCCTGGTACACATAGGGCAGCACCGCATAGGCACCGCCGAAGGTCACGAGCGCCGCCTTGGTGAAGAACCAGCCCATCTGCGCGAGCGTGCTGTCCCAGCCCTGCACGGCGATGAGCCCGGCCATCGCGGCCCCCCACAGCCCCAGGCCCGCGGCCAGCACCTTGGCCAGGTGAGCCCGCGAGAAGCGCACATGCGCGGGCGGCGGGGTGTGGTCGTCGATCAGCGCCGGGCCGTAGCCCGCCTGGGCCGTACCATGGCCGCCGCCCAGCGCAAAGACTGCCGGCCAGCGGCGCGCGCCGAACCAGCCCACCAGGGCCGCCGCGATCACAATGGCCGGGAAGGGCACGCCCCCGGCGAAGATGGCCACGAAGGCCGCGGCCGCGATGCCCCACATCCACCCGTTCTTCAAGGCGCGCGTGCCGATACGGTGGGCAGCATGCAGCACCAGCGCCGTCACCGCCGGCTTGATGCCGTAGAAGAGGCCCGCCACCACCGGCACATCGCCAAAGCGCAGGTAGACCCAGCTCAACCCGATCAGGATGAAGAGCGACGGCAGCACGAAGAGCGCCCCCGCCACGATGCCGCCCCAGGTGCGGTGCATCAGCCAGCCGATGTAGGTGGC
>CAZKGD010000125.1:0-7533 GCA_964552215.1 uncultured Caldimonas sp. | reverse complement strand
CCGCACCTACAACTTCCCGCAGGGCCGGCTCACCGACCACCGCATCAACCTCACGCTCTACAAGCTGGGCGCGGTGATGGAGGGCGACCTGGACGACGTGGTCGGGGCGCTGCGTGGCGCCCGCGAGGCCGAACTGGCCGCCGAGCAGCTGCAGGAAATGGGCATCGAATGACAACGGTCGCGCAGGCCCTGCAGGCGGCGGCGGCGCTGGGCGTGGACCGGCTCGATGCGCAGCTGCTGCTGGCCGAGGTGCTGGGGCTGTGCGAACGCGAGGCCCGCGCCTGGTTGAGGGCGCACGACACCGACCGGATCGACGAACCGCAGCACCAGCGCTACCAGGCCTTGCTGCGGCGGCGCCGGGCGGGCGAGCCGGTGGCCTACCTGCTCGGGCGCAAGGAATTCCACGGCCTGATGCTGCAGGTGGGCCCCGAGGTGCTGGTACCGCGGCCCGACACCGAGGTGCTGGTGGAGTGGGCCCTGGAGGCCCTGGAGGGCCGCACTGCGCCGCGCGTGCTCGATCTGGGTACCGGCAGCGGGGCGATCGCCCTGGCGGTGGCCCGGGCCCGGCCCGATGCGGCGGTGAGCGCAGTGGACTTCAGCGTGCAGGCGCTGGCGGTGGCGATGTCGAATGCGACACGGCTGGGCCTCAGCCTGCGCGGCCTGCAGGGCTCGTGGTGGCAGGCCCTGCCGGAGGGTGAAGCGCCTTTTGATCTCGTCGTGAGCAACCCGCCCTACATCGCCGAGGGCGACCCGCATCTGGCCGACCTCGCGCACGAGCCGCTGCTGGCGCTCACCTCCGGGCCCGACGGGCTGGACGCCATCCGCACGATCGTCACGGGCGCCATCCGCCATCTGCGATCCGGCGCCTGGCTGCTGCTCGAGCATGGCCACGACCAGGCCGACGCCGTGCAGGCCCTGCTGCGCCAGGCCGGCTTCGAAGCGGTGGACAGCCGCCGCGATCTGGCGGGCCACCGTCGTTGCACCGGGGGGCGCCGGGCCTGAGGCTCAGCCCGGCGTGCCATGCGCCTGATCCAGCAACCAGTCGCGGAAGATCGCCGGTGGCCGATGGTCGCGCCGCCCGCGCGGGTAGCACAGGAAGTAGCCCCGCTGGTTGAGGACCGGCCGCTCGAAGGGCACGACGATGCGGCCGGCGGCCAGGTCGTCCTCGATCAGGCAGCGCTGCACCACGGCGACCCCGAGCCCGGCGATGACGGCCTGCACCAGCATGGCCACCTGGTCGAAGTCGGCCGCCGGCCGCAGCGGCGGCGCCTGCACACCGACCGCGGCGAACCAGTAGGCCCAGTTGTCGGGATAGTTGGTGTGGAAGAGCAAGGGCCGCACCAGCAGGTCGGCCGGCTCGCGCAGGGCTTGCGTTCCTTCGAGGTCCCGCGGTCGGCAGATGGGCACGATGTCGCGGCCCACCACGTAATCGGAAAGGATCGGCGCTGGCCAGCGTCCGTCGCCGTTGCGCACCCAGGCGTCGATCTGCGGATCCTCGAGGGGGTCGTCACGTCGGTACGGCGCGAAGGAGAGCTGGACGCCCGGGTGGCGCGCCTGGAAGTCGGGCAGCCGGGGAATGAGCCACTTGCTGGCCAGCGTGGGCAGCACCGAAATGCGCAGGGCACCCACCGCACGGCGGGCCTGCAGTTCGATGGTGGCGGCCTCGATGGCCTGCAGGGACGGGCCCACCTGCGCGAGATAGGTACGGCCGGCCTCGGTGAGTTCACTGCGGCGGCCCTGCCGTCGCAGCAGGGGCTGGCCGACATGCTCCTCCAGGCGCGCCACCGCCCGGCTGATGGCCCCCTGCGTCACGCACAGCACCTCGGCCGCGCGCGAAAAGCTGCCCTGTTCGGCCGTGACCGCGAGGGCGTGGAGTTCGTGCAGCGAGGGGGAGCGGATGCGCATGCAGGGGTTTCAACTATGAGCGTTGCTCATGAAAGCAGGCCATTTTGTCGCTTTTTCCGGCGCGAGGGCCCCCCCAGAATCGACGACAGCCTTCGGGTGTGACTTGCACAACGTTTTCAGGACCACAGACCACCATGACCTCACGCCGACTCTGGCTGGCCAGCCTGGCCGCCGCCTCCCTGCTCCTGCCGCTGGCTGCGCGCGCTCAGTACCCGGAGCGCCCGATCAAGCTGATCGTGCCCTTTGCGCCTGGCGGCTCCACCGACATCGTCGCCCGGCTGCTGGCGGACCAGATGGCCCCCATCCTGGGCAAGGCCGTGGTGGTGGAAAACCGCGGCGGCGGCGGTGGCGCCATCGGCATGGACGGTGTGGCCAAGTCGCGCCCCGATGGCTACACCATCGGCATGGCGACGGTGAGCACGCATGGGTCCAACCCCGCGATCTACAGCAAGCTGCCCTATGACCCGGTCAAGGACTTCGTCCCGGTGGTCAACGTGATGTCCGTGCCCAGCGTCTTCGTGGTCCACCCCAGTGTGCCGGCGCAGACGATGACCGAGTTCATCAAGCTCGCCAAAGCCAAGCCGGGCCACTACACCTTCGCCTCGCCGGGCAATGGTTCGCTGGGCCACGCGAACATCGAGCACTTCATGGACCTGTCGGGCATCGAGCTGCTGCACATCCCCTACAAGGGCGCCGGCCAGGCCGCCAGCGATGCACTCGCCGGTGTGGTGCACGCCATGACCGACAACCTGCCCTCGACCCTGCCGAACGTGAAGGCCGGCAAGCTGCGTGCCTTGGCAGTGCTGTCGCCGCAGCGCAGCCCCGCGCTGCCGGATGTGCCGACCTATGTCGAGCTGGGCTTCACCGAGATGCGCGACGGGGGCTGGTTCGGGCTTGTGGCGCCTGCTGGCACGCCTGCCGAGGTGGTCAAGACCTTGAACGCCGCCGCCCACAAGGCCATGGCCACCCCGGCCTTCCAGGCGACGATGAAGGAGATCTCCGGCGTCCCGATGGCCGGCACGCCGGAGCAGTTCGCTGCCCAGATCCAGGAAGCCATGGCGCGCTATCGCCGCATCGCCCAGAAGGCCAACATCAAGCTGGACTGATGCGCGTCGATCCCCTGACCCCACCGCCGATGGTGGTGGTGCGCGAGCCCGTGGGCTCGCGCCTGCCGTTGGTGTGCGACTCGCCGCACAGCGGCACCTGGTATCCGCCGGAGTTCGGCGCCGCCGTGCCCCTGGCGCGGCTGCGCCAGGGCGAAGACACCCACATCGACGCCCTGTGGGCGGATGCCCCGGCATACGGCGCCACGCTGATCGCAGCCAACTTCCCGCGCACCTACATCGACCCGAACCGGTCGCTGGCCGATCTGGACCCCGACCTGCTCGACAGCCCCTGGCCAGAACCCCTGGCCCCGGGCGAGAAGTCGCGCCTGGGCTACGGCCTGGTGTGGAGCCGCATGGACGCCGCCACGCCGATCTACGACCGTCGACTCACGGTAAGCGAGGTGTGCGGTCGCATCGAGCGCTGCTGGCGGCCCTATCACGCCGCGCTGCAGGCCGGCATCGACGCCGCGCTTCGTGATTTCGGCCGGGTGTGGCACCTGAACCTGCACTCGATGCCGAACGATGCCTACACCCGCCTGGGCAAGGTTTCGAGCACGCCGCTGGCCGACTTCGTGCTGGGCGACCGCGACGGCACCACCTGCGACCCGGTCTTCGTGGACCTGGTGGCGCGCACGCTGCGCGGCTTCGGCTACACGGTGGCGATCAACGACCCCTACAAGGGCGTGGAGCTCATCGGTCGCATCGGCCAACCGGGCGCCGGCCGCCACAGCCTGCAGATCGAGATCCGCCGCCCGCTCTACATGGACGAGGCGACACGCGAGCCGAACAAAGGCTTCGGGCGGCTGCAGCGGGACCTCTCGAGATTGCTGGAGACCCTGGCCGACCATGTGCGGCGCGAGGTCGGATAGCGCTCACCCCTTGAAGCGGCCGCCCGTCACGTTGCCGATGTGGCGGCTGCCTTCGTAGAGATCACCACTGCTGTGCTGCACGGCCACGCGGTAGCCCCGCTGGCCGAACCACCGGGCCCACTCGCGCACGCGATGCTCGTCGGGATGCCAGGGGCCCTTGTCGGCTGACGACAGTCGGCGGGGACTGCTGGTCAGGAAACACACTCTCCACACGGCGGTTCAGTCAGGTCGGGTCCGGATGCGGCCCACACGATAGCGAGCCCGCCCGCGTCTGCCTAGTGAAGCTTGTCACGGCGTGACGAGCTTGATGCGTCGGGGCGACTCCGGCTCCGGCGACCCTGGGATCACGCCGGGCAAGGACAGGCGGGACTGCGCGGTCACCCCTGTCGGTTGCGCCGGGCATTGCCCCGTGGTGCGATAAGCCAGTGCGGCATCCAGCAGCGCCTCTCCCGCCTGACCCAACGGCGCATCCAGGTCGTCGGCCACCGTGCAAGTGGGCACGATGCCGGTGGTGGGGAAGCTCTGGTTGCGATCGTTGCGCCCTTCGAACTCGATCGGGAAGTAGGCGAAGGTGCAGTTCGGATACGCCGTGAAGCCATAGGGCTTGCCGCACGTGGCGCCTCCGATCTGGACCACCTGCACGTCCACGCCCTTCATGGCATTGATGAAGGACTCGCTGGCCGAGCAGCTGTCGCGGGTGGTGAGCACGAACACGCGGGCGAGATTCAGCGAGGGCACGGTCTGTCCGGCACGCGGGTTGGTGAAGCCGGGCAGATTGCGAAGCTGTGTGAGGAACGGGATGGATTGATTCTCCCGCGCGCGCTTGTCGCTGTAGACCAGGCGTTCGAAGGTGCGGTTGGTGCCCCGGGTGCCGGCCACCATGTGCCCCAGCTGTGCGGCAATCGCCAGGTATCCGCCGCCGTTGTAGCGCAGGTCCACGACCAGGTCGGTGACCCCTGCGGTCTGGAACTGCGCGAAGGCATCGGCCAGCTGGTTCTGGCCGGCCGGCGTGGTGAAGTCGGTGTAGTGCAGATAGCCCACGTTGCCGGGCAGCACCGTGGCCAGCTGCACCGGGGTGATGGCATAGACAGCGTTGACGAGGCTGACCGAACGCACCGCGCCGCCGAGGGTGTCGCGCACCTCCAGCGCGATGGGGCCACCTGCGCCGCTGGGGTAGAGCGCCTCCACCTGGGCCGAACTCAAACTGTTGCCCACAGCCGCGCCGTTGATGGACACGATCTGGGCGCCCCGGGCCAGCTGCCCCGCCGCTGGCGAGCCGGCCTCGACATAGGCCACACGCAAGCGGCCGCCGGCGTCATAGACATAGCTGGCCCCGATGCCCACACCCTGGCCCGCCTCGAAGATGGCGGTGGCCGTGGTCTGCGGGATCACGAAACTGAAACGGTCGCGGTTGTTCGGGATGCCGAAGCGGGTGAGTTCGGCGAACAGGTCCTGCGGCGTGCGCGTGTAGGTGGCCGGATTGATGTTGGGCACCTCACGGTAGAACAGATGCTTCTCGTGCACGATGGACCGCACCCACTGGCGCTGACGCTCGGCCGTGCAGGTGGCGGGCTGCCAGTGCGAGAGCTGATCCCCGCTCAAACTGTCATCCACCAGACGGCCTGCCGACTGCGAGGAGGCCGGGATGCCGCTGCTGCCGCCGGAACTGGGGAAAGGCGACACGCCGGGATCGCCGCCCCCGCCGCCGCATCCGGCCAGGAGCACGCCAGCGGCTAGCGCCCAGCAAGCCGCGCGGTGGTGCATCAGATTGTCCAGCTGCCTCATTCGTGAAGTCTCCCCGAAACCATGGCCAACGAAGCGCTGGCGGACCGTACCCTAGCAGAAGGCAGCCTCCCCGTGGCTCCCCCGAAGGATGGGTGCAGCGCACCTGCAACGCCTATGATCGCCCTTGTCACGCAATGCCCCCATGAGCCTGTCCTTCCTGCCCGACGTTGCCCCCACCCTGACCCGTGTGTTCGGCCCCTGGGTGCGCGATGTGAACCGTGCGAGCCTGCGGGCCGACGTCCTGGCCGGTCTGCTGGGCGCGGTCCTGGTGCTGCCCCAGGGCATCGCCTTCGCCACGCTGGCGGGCCTGCCGCCGCAGTACGGGCTCTACACCGCCATCGTGCCGTGCATCGTGGCGGCATTGTTCGGTTCCAGCCGGCACGTGATGTCCGGCCCCACGAATGCCAACTCCCTGGCGCTTTTCGCGATGCTCACACCGCTGGCCGTGGCCGGCAGCCCGGCCTACATTCAGCTCGCCCTGGCGGTGACGGTGCTGGTGGGTCTGATGCAGACGCTGGTGGGTGCGCTGCGCCTGGGGGCGATTGCCAACTTCATCTCGCCCGCCGCCCTGATGGGCTTCACCAGCGGCGCGGCCCTGCTGATCGCCCTGCACGCGATGCGCGACCTGCTGGGCCTGGGCCCCGTCGAGGGACAGGGTACGCCGGCCGTGCTGAGCCATCTGGTCGGTCATGTGGGCAGCGTGCAGGTCACGGCACTGGCGGTGGGCCTCACCACCTTGGCCACGGCTGTGGTGCTGCGCCAGCTCAGCCCGCGCTGGCCGGCCCTCCTGGCCGGGCTGGCTGCCGGCACCCTGCTCGCCACGGCCCTGAACCGCCAGGGCGTCCCGCTGGGCTGGGAGCCCATCGCGGTGGTGGGCTCCATCCCCTCGCCCTGGCCGCCCTTTGCCGTGCCCTCCGTCGACTGGACGAAGCTGCCCGAACTGCTGGGCCTGGCCGCGGCGCTCACCATCGTGGCACTCGGCCAATCGATCTCGATCGCCAAGGCCGTCGCGCAGCGATCAGGTCAGCGCATCGACACCAACCGGGAGTTCCTGGGCCAGGGGCTGTCGAACTTGGTCGGCGGCTTCTTCTCGTCGTATGTGAGTTGCGGGTCGCTCAACCGGTCCGTGCCCAACCTCGAAGCCGGTGCGCGTACGCCGCTGGCCGCCGTGTTCTCGGCTGTGCTGCTGGTGGGGCTGGTGGCTTTCAGCGCGCCGCTGCTGGCGCTGATCCCGATGGCGGCCATCGCCGGGCTGCTGCTCCTGGTGGCCTGGAGCCTGCTCGACCTGCCTCGCTGGCGGCGCCTGTACCTGCTCAACCGCACCGAGTTCGGCATTGCCGCCCTCACGCTGCTGGCCACGGTGAGCATCCGGCTGGAGATGGCCATCCTGCTGGGCACCATCGCCTCGCTCATGAGCTACCTGCAACGCACGGCCAAGCCGGCGATGCGATCGATGGGCTTCACCTCGATGGAAGAAGGCCGCCACTTCGAAGTGGTGGACGGCCACCCGCAAGGCAGTCTGCCCGAATGCCCCCAGCTCAAGCTGCTGCGCATGGAGGGCTCGATCTACTTCGGTGCCACCCAGCACGTGGCGGATACGCTCCATGACCTGCGCACGGCGCCCCATGCGCCCAAGCACCTGCTGGTCATGGCCAAGAGCATGAACTTCATCGACCTGGCCGGTGCCGAGCTGTGGCAGTCCGAGCTGGCAGCGCGGCGCGCCATGGGGGGCGACCTGCACTTCCATCGCCCCCGCCCCCAGGTGCTGGAGATGTGGGAACGCACCGGCTTCATCGAGGCCCTGGGGCCGGAGCACATCCACCCGGACAAGCGCACGGCCATCGCCCGCATCTTCCAGACCCTGGACC
>CAZKGD010000124.1:0-7584 GCA_964552215.1 uncultured Caldimonas sp. | reverse complement strand
ACCGTGCACACCAAGATCCAGGACAAGACGCTCTTCCTGGTCGAGGCCAAGGAAGCCGGCATCTTCGAGATCCGCAACATCCCCGAAGAGCAGGTCAACCCCATCATCGGCATTGCCTGCCCGCAGATCGTCTACCCCTATCTGCGCGCCGTGGTGGCCGACACCATCACCCGGGCAGGCTTCCCGCCGGTGCATCTGGCCGAAGTGAACTTCCAGGCCATGTACGAAGCCCAGCAGGCGCAGGCCCAGGGCAACGGCGGCGGCTCGCCCATCATCACCAGCGCCTGAGCGCAGGGGTGCCTGGATGCCCCTGAACCTCAGCATCCTCGGTGCCGGCGCCTGGGGCACGGCGCTGGCCATCAGCGTGGCGCAGCGCCATCCCACGCTGCTGTGGGCACGCGATGCCGCCCAGGCCGGCGCGTTGGCCGCCGAGCGTCGCAACGCGCGCTATCTGCCGGATGCCGGCTTCCCCTCCGGCTTGGAGCTCACAGCCGATTTCGATGCCGCCCTGGCCCATGCCCGCGACGGCCTCATCGTGATCGCCACGCCCATGGCGGCACTGCGCGAGATGTTGTCGCGACTGCCAGGCGATGCGCGCGCCTGGTGGTTGTGCAAGGGCTTCGAGGCCGGCACCGGCCTGCTGGGCCACGAGGTGGCGCGCGAGGTCTGCCCGCAGGCCCGCGTGGGCGTGCTCTCGGGGCCGAGCTTCGCGCAGGAGGTGGCCCGGTCGCAGCCCACCGCCCTGGTGGCGGCCAGTGCCGATCAGGCCCTGCGTGAGGCCGCCGTGGAAGCCTTCCATGGCGAAGCCCTGCGCATCTACCCGTCGGCCGACCCGGTGGGCGTCGAGGTGGGGGGGGCCGTGAAGAACGTGCTGGCCATCGCCACCGGCGTGTGCGATGGCCTCGGGCTTGGGCTCAACGCCCGTGCCGCCCTCATCACCCGCGGCCTGGCCGAGATGACCCGCCTGGGCTTGGCGCTGGGCGCCCGCCCTGAGACGTTCATGGGCCTGTCCGGCCTGGGCGACCTGGTGCTCACCGCGACGGGCGACCTCTCTCGCAACCGTCAGGTCGGGCTTCGACTGGCACGCGGCCAGGGCCTGTCCCAGATCCTGCAGGAGCTCGGCCACGTGGCCGAAGGCGTGTACAGCGCCCACACTGTCGTTGACCGGGCCCGTCAGGTGGGGGTGGACCTGCCTATCGCCGCGGCGGTGGTCGAGCTGATCGAATCGCGCCTGTCGGCACCCGAAGCGGTGCGCCTGCTGATGTCGCGCGCCGTCACCGAAGAATTCAGAACATCGGCCTGAGCCCGCGCCCAGGCTTCACCACAAGGAGACAAGCCATGCAACGTCGACACCTCCTGGGCGCAGCCGCCGCGAGCCTGCTGGCCGGCAGCTGGCCAGCCCGGGCCCAGGCCTGGCCAGCGCGCCCCATCCGGATGGTCGTGCCCTTTCCACCCGGGACCTCACCCGACCTGATCGCCCGCATGGTCAGCGAGCCGCTCGGAGCCGCCCTCGGTCAGCCGGTCGTCATCGACAACCGACCCGGCGCCGGCGGTAACATCGGGACCGGGGTGGTGGCCAAGGCCGCGCCGGACGGCTACACCTTCCTGTTCACCATCCAGGGCCCGCTGGTGACGGCCCCCATGCTCAGCAAGAGCCTGCCCTACGACCCGGTGAAGGAGCTGGCGCCGGTGAGTCTGGTCGCCACGAGTCCCAATGTGCTGGTGGTCGACCCGAAGCTGGGCGTGGAGACGCTGGCCGATTTCGTGCGGGTGGCCAAGGCCCAGCCCGGCAAGCTCAACTACGGGTCGGTGGGCAACGGCAGTGCCTCGCACCTGGCCATGGAACTCTTCAAGACCCGCGCAGGCATCGACCTCGTGCATGTGCCCTACCAGGGTTTCCCGGCCGTGGTGAACGCCATCCTCGCCGGGCAGGTGCAGGCCGGCTTCATGGTACCGGGCCTGGCCATGGGCCAGGTGCGCGCCGGCAAGCTCAAGGCCCTGGGCGTCACCACGCTGGGCCGCAGCAGCGCGCTGCCCGAGATGCCGACTTTCGTCGAGCTGGGCTACGCCGGCTTCGAGGCCATCTCCTGGCAGGCCGTGCTGGCGCCGGCGGGCACGCCCAAGCCCGTCATCGACCGGGTGTCGAGCGAGCTCGTGCGCATCATCAAGAGCGACGAGGTGCGCACCAGGATGCTCGGCCAGTACTTCAGCGCGGCCGGGACGGCACCGCAGGCCTTGGCCAACCTCATGCGCAGCGAGCGCGAGAGCTGGGGCCGTGTGATCCAGGCTGCAGGTGTCCAGCCCGAGTGAGGGCCGCAGGCCGGTCAGCCACCGCCTTCATAGCCGAGTTGCCGCCAGGCGTCGAACACCGCCACGGCGACCGCGTTGCTCAGGTTCAGGCTGCGCTGGCCTGGCCGCATCGGCAGGCGCACGCGCTGCGACGTCGGGAAACGCTCGAGCAGGGCGGCATCCAGCCCCCTCGTCTCGCAGCCGAACACCAGCCAGTCGCCGGCCTGCCAGCGCTGCTCGCCCAGCAGGTGGCTGCCCCGCGTCGTGAACGCGAAGAGACGCTCTGGGGGCGGCCCCGCGCGATCGAGGAAGGCGTCCCAGTGGGCATGGCGCTGGACCGTGGCGTACTCGTGGTAGTCCAGTCCGGCTCGGCGCATCAGCCGGTCTTCCATCGAAAAGCCCAGGGGTTCGATGAGGTGGAGGCTGCACCCGGTGTTGGCGGCGAGTCGAATGACGTTGCCGGTGTTGGGCGGGATCTCGGGCTCGACCAGGACGATGTGGAACATGCCGGCATTGTCGTCCAGGGCGCACTCCCTCAGTCTGCCGGGGTGCGTGTGAGCACCCAGGCCTGCACCGACCGGGCCCCCGCGCCGCGCAAGGCTTCGGCCACGGCGCCCGCCGTGGCCCCCGTGGTCATCACATCGTCCACGACGGCCACATGGCGACCATGCAACAGTGCGCGCGCGTCGCGTGGGATGGCGAACGCACCGCGCAGGTTGCGCTGGCGTGCTGCAAAGTCCAGCCCCACCTGCGTGTCCGTGTCACGCTGGCGGTGCACGAGGTCATGGCGCGCAACCGAACCGATGATCCGCGCAGCGCGCCACGCCAGTTCCCAGGCCTGGTTGTAGCCCCGCTGGCGCAGGCGTGCCACCGAGAGGGGCACCGGGACGACCAGATCCACCGCAGGGTGCCGCGCCCGCGACACGGCTTCGGCCAGATGCCTCGCCAGGGTGTCGGCCAGGTCCAGTCCGTCGCGGAACTTGAGGTGCTCGACCAAGCCCTGCCAAGGGTAGGCATGTGTCCAGACGGCCACGGTGTGGACGAACGACGGGGGATGAGCGATGCAGCGGCCGCAGCGGCTCTGTCCTGGTGGCACCTCGATGGCGCAGGACACGCAGCGTGTCGTGTCGCGGCCGTGCCTTTGCAGGCACTGCAGGCACAGGCGCCTGTCCTGCCAGGTCTGGCAGACGGCACATTGGCTGGGCAGCAACCGGCCAACGCGTTCGGCAGCAAGTACCAGGCGGGAGAAGGACATGGGGGCTCAATATACTGCCGCGCATGTCCGAACCCGCTGCTCCCTCGACGTCGCCCCACCGCCGGGCCCTGGACGAAACGGCCCTTCGATCGCTCCTGCGGCGGCAAACCGGTGTGCCTTGGCTGCACGGCGAGGTGGCTCGACGCATGGCGCAACGCCTGTCCATCGTGAAGCAGCCTCCGTCGCAGGTTCTCGACTGGTGGGCCCAGCGCGGCGGCGGCGGCGCCGTGCTGCGCCAGGCCTGCCCGCGTGCCAGCATCCGGGCCGTGGAACCGGCACGTGCGAGCCCGTCTGCACCTTCACCCTGGTGGACACGGCTCTGGCGGCCATCGCCGGCCTGGGTGGAGGAGGCTGTACCGGCGGGCGAGGCCCAGCTGCTGTGGTCCAACATGATGCTGCACTGGGCAGTCGACCCGACGCAGGTGCTGCTGCGCTGGCACCGGGCCCTGGCCGTCGAGGGATTCGTGATGTTTTCCTGCTTCGGGCCCGACACCTTGCGCGAACTGCGCACCTTGTTTGCGGATCAAGGTCATGGCCCCATCGGTGTGGATTTCGTCGACATGCATGACCTGGGGGACATGTTGGTGCACGCCGGTTTCGCCGATCCCGTGATGGACATGGAAACGCTCACGCTGACCTGGGACGATGCGCATCGCATGCTGTCGGAACTGCGCGAACTGGGGCGCAACCTCCACCCGCAACGCTTTGCCGGGCTGCGAACCCCACGATGGCGCGACCAGTGGCTGCGCCGCCTGCCCAGGCGCGAGGATGGTCGCTGGGCGCTGAGCTTCGAAATCGTCTACGGGCATGCCTTCAAGCCTGTGCCTCGCGTGCGGGTGGCCAGCCAGGCGAGCGTATCCCTGGACGACATGCGAACGATGGTTCGCCGTACGCCTCCGCCGGGCCGCGGGTGACCCATGAAGGCCGGCCGGGGCACGTCATTCGCACGCACTCGCATTGATCGTCCTCAAGCGCCGTTGTGAGGGGTCTTTGCGGTAAGTTAAACTCTCGAGGTTTGGTTGGGCAGGTGCCATCGCGACTTGGTGCGCGGGCGCATCACCGAACCAGGTGAGTGGAGCAGTAGCACCTATGGCGGCGGTCACCTCGACATGGAGTCCTCGCAATCGCCGGTCCCCTCAGGGGCCGGCCATTGCCGACGACACCGGGGCCCGCTGGATCCTCAAACGCAACTGCTGCCTCACACCACGACAGCTGCTGTGCATGTATGCGGCCTTGTGCGTGGTGTCATTCGGCATCGGACTGGGATTCTGGGTCATGGGAGCCCGGCTGGTGTTGCCGTTTGCCTGGCTCGAGATGGCCGGCGTGGGGTTGGCGCTGTGGATGTACGCACGACATGCCCTCGATCGCGAAAGCATCGTGATCGACGGTGGTCGGGTCGAAGTCGAGCAGGAAGTGGCCGGGCGCGTGAGCCGCGTCACTTTCGATGCGGCGCATGTGCGCATCGGCCAGAGCGGCGGGGCCACTGCGCTGATCGAACTGGCCGCCTCAGGGCGGGAGGTGATCGTTGGCCGACATGTGCGTGCGCAGCACCGCGCCCAACTTGCCGAGGAATTGCGCGCAGCCCTGCGCGGCCCGTACGGGCAGGGATGAGCTGGGGTTTGGAAACTGAGATGACCACGATGAAGATCATGAAAGCTCTTTGGCAGCAGGCAGGACGTGTGGGCCTCGGCCTGGGGGGCTGGCTGGCCTCCTCGGCAGCACTGGCCTCCGTCAACAACCTGCCCGGCGGCCCGGCCGTCAACCAGCTCAACCTGCATCCGCCCGTCACGCGCATTGCCGAGGAGCAGCACTTCCTGCACTGGATGATGCTGATCATCTGCCTGGTGATCTTCGTCGGCGTCTTTGCCGTGATGTTCTACTCCATCCTGAAGCACCGCAAGTCGCTGGGTGCCAAGTCGGCCAGCTTCCACGAGAGCACCACGGTCGAGATCATCTGGACCGTCGTGCCCTTCCTGATCGTGATCGGCATGGCCTTGCCGGCCACCAAGGTGGTGGTGGCCATGAAGGACACCACCAACGCCGACATCACCGTCAAGGCCACCGGCTATCAGTGGAAGTGGGGCTACGACTACATCAACGGCGAGGGGGCGGGGGTCTCGTTCCTGTCCACGCTCGATGCCACCCATCGTCAGATGTCCGATGCCGGTCAGCCCGCTGGTGACGACTACCTGCTCAAGGTGGACAACCCTCTGGTCGTGCCGGTCAACAAGAAGATCCGCGTGATCACGACGGCCAACGACGTGATCCACGCCTGGATGGTGCCGGCCTTCGGTGTCAAGCAGGATGCCATTCCCGGCTTCGTGCGCGACACCTGGTTCCGCGCCGAAAAGACCGGCGACTACTACGGCCAATGCGCCGAGCTGTGCGGCAAGGAGCACGCCTACATGCCCATCCACGTCAAGGTCGTGACCGACGAGGAATACACGAAGTGGGTCGAGGAGCAGCAGAAGCTCATGCAGGCCAAGGCCGACGACCCGACCAAGGTGTGGGAACTGGCCGACCTCGTGGCCCGTGGCGAGAAGGTCTACGCCGCCAACTGCGCGGCCTGCCACAAGGCCGACGGCTCGGGTGCCGGCCCGATCAAGGCGCTCGATGGTTCCCCCATCGTGCTGGATGCTGACAAGAGCAAGCAGATCGGCATCCTCCTCAACGGCGCGGGCAACGGTGCGATGCCGGCCTGGAGGCAGTTGAGCGACACCGAGATCGCCGCGGTGATCACCTATGTGAAGAACAGCTGGTCGAACAAGGCCGGCACGCTGGTGCAGCCAGCCGAAATCACCGCCGCCCGCTGAGCAGTTGAAGAAAGGACCGACGAAACATGAGCGCCGTTCTCGATAACCACGGTCATGCAGCGGGCGGCCACGCCCACGACGACCATGCCCATGACCACCCCCATGGCTGGCGCCGCTGGGTGTTTGCCACCAACCACAAGGACATCGGCACCCTCTACCTGCTGTTCAGCTTCGCGATGCTGATGGTCGGCGGCGTGCTTGCGCTGCTGATCCGCGCGGAACTCTTCCAGCCTGGCCTGCAGGTGGTGAACCCTGAGCTCTTCAACCAGCTCACCACGATGCACGGCCTGATCATGGTGTTCGGCGCCATCATGCCGGCGTTCGTGGGCTTCGCGAACTGGATGATCCCGCTGCAGATCGGGGCCTCCGACATGGCCTTCGCGCGGATGAACAACTTCAGCTTCTGGCTGATGATCCCCGCGGCCATCATCCTGGTGGCTTCGTTCTTCATGCCTGGCGGCGCACCGGCCGCAGGCTGGACGCTGTACGCCCCGCTCACGCTGCAGATGGGACCCTCGATGGACGCCGCGATCTTCGCGATGCACATCCTGGGCGCCAGCTCCATCATGGGCTCGATCAACATCATCGTGACCATCCTCAACATGCGCGCCCCCGGCATGTCGCTGATGAAGATGCCGATGTTCTGCTGGACCTGGCTGATCACCGCCTACCTGCTGATCGCGGTGATGCCCGTGCTGGCCGGCGCCATCACGATGACCCTGACCGACCGCCATTTCGGCACGGCCTTCTTCAACCCGGCCGGCGGCGGCGACCCGGTGATGTACCAGCACATCTTCTGGTTCTTCGGCCACCCCGAGGTCTACATCATGATCCTGCCGGCCTTCGGGATCATCAGCCACATCGTGCCGGCGTTTGCCCGCAAGCGCCTGTTCGGCTACACCTCGATGGTCTACGCCACGGCATCGATCGCCATCCTGTCGTTCATCGTGTGGGCCCACCACATGTTCACGACGGGCATGCCGGTGACCGGCCAGCTCTTCTTCATGTACGCGACCATGCTGATCGCCGTCCCCACGGGCGTGAAGGTCTTCAACTGGATTGCGACCATGTGGCGCGGTTCAATGACCTTCGAGACGCCCATGCTGTTCGCGGTCGGCTTCATCTTCGTGTTCACGATGGGGGGCTTCACCGGCCTGATCCTGTCGGTGGCGCCGATCGACATCCAGCTGCAGGACACCTACTACGTCGTGGCCCACTTCCACTACG
>CAZKGD010000123.1:0-7615 GCA_964552215.1 uncultured Caldimonas sp. | reverse complement strand
ATCGTCCCCACGTTCACGTGCGGCTTGGTCCGCTCAAACTTGCCTTTTGCCATTTCTCTTCTCCGGGAAAGAACGATGCCCGTGCAGGTTTAAGGTCTCCGGCCCAGGCCTGCCACGGGCAGCAGGCCCACCGCATCGTGCGCGGCGCCGAAGACCATCTGGTTTTACTTTGCGCGTGCGCTGACGATGGCGTCGGCGACGTTCTTCGGCGCTTCGGCGTAGTGCTTGAACTCCATCGTGTAAGTCGCACGACCCTGCGACATCGAGCGCAGCGTGGTCGAGTAGCCGAACATCTCGGACAGCGGCACTTCGGCCTTGATGACCTTGCCCCCGCCAGGCATGTCGTCCATGCCTTGCACCATGCCGCGACGGGAGGACAGGTCGCCCATCACGTTGCCGGCATAGTCCTCGGGCGTCTCGACTTCCACGGCCATCATCGGCTCGAGGATCACCGGGCTGGCCTTGCGGCAGGCTTCCTTGAAACCGATCGAGGCGGCCATCTTGAAGGCGTTTTCGCTCGAGTCCACTTCGTGGTAGGAACCGAAGGTCAGCGTGACCTTGACGTCCACCACAGGGTAGCCCGCGAGCACGCCGTTGGGCAGGGTTTCTTCCACACCCTTTTGCACCGCCGGGATGTACTCACGCGGCACCACGCCGCCCTTGATGGCATCGACGAACTCGAAGCCCTTGCCAGGCTCTTGCGGCTCGACGGTGAACACGACGTGACCGTACTGGCCCTTGCCGCCCGACTGGCGCACGAACTTGCCTTCCACGTCGGACACCGACTTGCGGATGGTTTCGCGGTAAGCCACCTGCGGTTTGCCGACGTTGGCCTCCACGCCGAACTCGCGCTTCATGCGGTCGACGATGATCTCCAGGTGCAGTTCGCCCATGCCGGAGATGATGGTCTGGCCGGACTCTTCGTCGGTGCGCACCCGGAAGGACGGATCCTCGGACGCCAGGCGCTGCAGCGCGATGCCCATCTTCTCCTGGTCGGCCTTGGTCTTGGGCTCGACGGCCTGGGAGATCACGGGCTCAGGGAAGACCATCTTCTCGAGCGTGATGATCGAATCCGGATCGCACAGGGTTTCGCCCGTGGTCACTTCCTTCAGGCCGACGCAGGCAGCGATGTCGCCAGCCAGGATCTCCTTGATCTCCTCACGCTGGTTGGCATGCATCTGCAGGATCCGGCCGATGCGCTCCTTCTTGCCCTTGATGGGGTTGTAGACGGTGTCGCCCGACTTGAGCACGCCCGAGTACACGCGCACGAAGGTCAGCTGGCCGACGTAGGGGTCGGTCATCAGCTTGAACGCGAGCGCAGCAAACTTCTCGTTGTCGTCGGCCTTGCGGGTCACTTCCTTGTCGTCATCGTCCGTGCCGGCCACCGGGGGGATGTCCACGGGCGAGGGCAGGAAGTCGATGACCGCATCCAGCATGCGCTGCACGCCCTTGTTCTTGAAGGCGGTGCCGCACAGCATGGGCTGGATCTCGGTGGAGATGGTGCGCGTGCGCAGGCCGAGCTTGATCTCTTCCTCGGTGAGGTCGCCCTCCTCGAGGTACTTGTTCATCAGCTCTTCGCTGGCTTCGGCGGCGGCCTCGACCATCTTCTCGCGCCACTCCTTCGCGGAGGCAACGAGTTCCGCCGGCACCTCGTGGTACTCGAACTTCATGCCTTGCGAAGCCTCGTCCCAGATGATGGCTTTCATCTTGAGCAGGTCGACCACGCCCTTGAAGTTCTCTTCCGAGCCAATGGGGATCACGACCGGCACGGGGTTGGCCTTCAGGCGCAGGCGCATCTGGTCGTAGACCTTGAAGAAGTTGGCACCGGTGCGGTCCATCTTGTTCACGAAGGCCAGACGCGGCACCTTGTACTTGTTGGCCTGGCGCCAGACGGTTTCCGACTGGGGCTGCACGCCACCCACGGCGCAATACACCATGCAGGCGCCGTCGAGCACGCGCATGGAACGCTCCACCTCGATGGTGAAGTCCACGTGGCCCGGGGTGTCGATGATGTTGAAGCGGTGCTCGGGGTAGGACAGGTCCATGCCCTTCCAGAAGCAGGTCGTGGCCGCCGAGGTGATGGTGATGCCCCGCTCCTGCTCCTGCTCCATCCAGTCCATGGTGGCGGCGCCGTCGTGCACCTCACCGATCTTGTGGTTCACACCCGTGTAGAACAGGATGCGCTCGGTGGTGGTGGTTTTGCCGGCGTCGATGTGAGCGGAGATACCAATGTTGCGGTAGCGCTCGATCGGGGTCTTGCGGGACATGATGTCACTCCAAATACAAAGGCCGCCCCGCGTGTCTCATGGACAGGCCGGGGCAGCCGCGGGGCTGGTTGGCGGGTTCTACTTAGAAGCGGAAGTGCGAGAAGGCCTTGTTGGCCTCGGCCATGCGGTGGACCTCGTCGCGCTTCTTCATGGCGCCGCCACGGCCTTCGGCCGCCTCGAGCAGCTCGTTGGCCAGGCGCTGGGCCATGGACTTCTCGCTGCGCTTGCGCGCCGATTCCTTCAGCCAGCGCATGGCCAGGGCCATCCGGCGCACGGGGCGAACTTCCACGGGAACTTGGTAGTTCGCACCGCCCACACGGCGGGACTTCACTTCGACCATGGGCTTGACGTTGTTCAGCGCGGTGAGGAACACCTCCAGCGCATCCTTGCCGGACTTCTTCTCGACCTGTTCGAGGGCACCATAGATGATGCGCTCGGCCACGGCCTTCTTGCCCGACTCCATGATGACGTTCATGAACTTGGACAGATCGACGTTGCCGAACTTCGGATCGGGCAGGATCTCGCGCTTGGGGACTTCGCGACGACGAGGCATGATGACTTCCTTCTCTGCTTCAGTTGGCCCGGGACTCACCCGGCACCTCGGACACCCATCGCGGGCGCCCACTTACTCGGCAAACCGCAGATTGCCGCAACAATCTCGGCCCGACCTTACGGCCCGACCATGACAACTCTTTGATCAGGCCTTCTTAGGACGCTTGGCGCCGTACTTCGAACGCGCCTGTTTGCGATCCTTGACGCCCTGCAGGTCGAGCGAGCCGCGTACGATGTGGTAGCGCACGCCCGGCAGATCCTTCACGCGGCCGCCACGCACGAGCACCACGCTGTGCTCCTGCAGGTTGTGGCCCTCGCCGCCGATGTAGGAAATGACCTCGAAGCCGTTCGTCAGACGCACCTTGGCGACCTTGCGCAGTGCGGAGTTCGGCTTCTTGGGGGTGGTGGTGTACACGCGGGTGCACACGCCGCGTCGCTGCGGACAATTCTCCATCGCAGGCGACTTGGACTTCGTGACCTCGGCCTGACGGCCATGGCGCACGAGCTGGTTGATGGTGGGCATAGGTAACTTGTTCCCGTTTGAAGTTACGTTTCGGACGAATTCCGGCCGAACGCCGAACCCCCTGAACAAGCCTGGCCCCCGAAACCCCGGCGGGCCGCCCAGCAAAGAGCGCAGCAGAATCTGCCGAAAAGCCTGACATTGTAGGGGTAAGCGAGGGGGCGCGCAAGTCAGCACCCCTTTCCTGACGCTATGCTCCGGGCCCATGCCACTCCCCTCGTCCGCCCCCGTCCCGCGTGTCGTGCTCGACACCAATGTGGTGCTGGATTGGCTGGTCTTCGACGACCCCAGCGCCCATCCCTGGGTTCACGCCTTGATGGACGGCGCCCTGGCCTGGCTGGCGACCGCGAGCATGCAGGCGGAGTGGGAGCGTGTGCTCACCTACAAGAATGTGGTGTCCCGCCGGCCCTCTGCGGGCCTGCGGGACGTCTGGCAACGCCATGCCCGGCTCTGCCCCCACCCCCCGGACTGCGGCCTGCGGTGCGCGGACCCCGACGATCAGGTGTTCATCGATCTGGCCATGGCCCAGCAGGCCCGATGGCTGCTGACCAAGGACAAGGCCTTGCTGGCGCTGGGGCGCCGCGCCTGGTCGATAGCGGGGCTTCGGGTGGTGACCCCGTCCGAGTGGGCAGCGGATCAGGGCACCAGGGACGCAAGCTGACGCAGCATCAGCCGCGCACTGGCCAGGTTGGTGGCGCAGGGCACGTCATGCACATCGCAGGCCCGCACCAGGGCATTGATGTCCGGTTCGTGAGGCTGCGGGGTCATCGGGTCGCGCAGGAAGATCACGGCATCGACCTCCTCCATCGCAAGGCGCGCACCGATCTGCAGGTCTCCGCCGAGCGGACCGCTGAGCAGGCACTCCACCGGCAGGCCCACCTGGGCCTGCAGGCGCGAGCCGGTAGTGCCAGTGGCGATGAGGTGGCAGCGCCCCAGGAAGTCGCGGAACTCCTGGGCCAGGTGGATCATGTCGTTCTTCTTGCCGTCGTGGGCGATGAGGGCGAGGCAGCGCGGTCGCATGGCGGTCTCCTTCGCTTCCATGATAGTCAGCAGGGGTGACGGCGAGGGTACAAGCGAGACGCCCATGAAAAAAGGCGGCCGAAGCCGCCTTTGTTGAGAGGAAATCCCGGGGGTGATCACTCGCCCTGCGGGCCTTCCTCGCTGGCCGCATCCACCTGCGCCAGTTGCAGAGCGGCCAGTTCCTCGGCTTCCTGCATGGCGATGGCACGACGCTCCTGCTCGTCCATTTCTTCCTTGGACTTGCGGGCCTGATGGAAGGCGAGGCCGGTGCCGGCCGGGATCAGGCGACCGACGATGACGTTTTCCTTCAGGCCGCGCAGCTCGTCGCGCTTGCCCATGATGGCCGCCTCCGTGAGCACGCGGGTGGTCTCCTGGAAGGAGGCCGCCGAGATGAAGGAGTCCGTCGACAGCGAGGCCTTGGTGATACCCAGCAGCACATCGCTGTGCGTGGCGATCATCTTGCCCGCGGCCATCATGCGGTCGTTGGTGTCCAGCAGCTCGGAGCGCTCGACCTGCTCGCCAGCGATGTAGTGCGTGTCACCCGGGTTGACGATCTGGACACGGCGCAGCATCTGGCGAACGATCACCTCGATGTGCTTGTCGTTGATCTTCACACCCTGCAGACGGTAGACGTCCTGCACTTCGTCGACGATGTAGCGGGCCAGTTCCTCGATGCCAAGCAGGCGCAGGATGTCCTGCGGGTCGGCCGCGCCGTCCACGATGAGCTCGCCGCGGTTGACCACCTGGCCTTCGTGCACGAGGATGTTCTTCTCCTTGGGCACGAGTTCTTCCCAGACCTTGCCGTCCGGGTCGGTGATCTGCAGGCGCACCTTGCCCTTGGTCTCCTTGCCGAAGGACACCGTGCCGGTGACTTCGGCGAGCGTGCCCTTGTCCTTGGGGGAACGGGCTTCGAAGAGCTCGGCCACACGCGGCAGACCGCCGGTGATGTCGCGGGTCTTCTGGCCTTCCACCGGAATGCGGGCGAGCACTTCACCGGGTGCCAGGTCCTGGCCGTCGCGGATCTGGATCAGCGAGCCGACCGGGAAGCCGATGGTCACCGAGTGGTCGGTGCCGGGGATCTTCACCTCGTTGCCACCAGCGTCCACCAGCTTGACCTGCGGACGCACCACCTTGGTGGAGCCGCGGCGCTTCGGGTCGATGACCACCAGCGTGGACAGGCCGGTCACTTCGTCGACCTGCTTGGCCACCGTCACGCCCTCTTCCACGTTCTCGAACTTCGCCCGGCCGGCGAATTCGGTGATGATGGGGCGGGTCAGCGGATCCCAGTTGCCCAGGATGGTGCCGGCCTTGATGGTCTGGTCGGCCTTGACGTTCAGCGTGGCGCCATAGGGCACCTTGTGGCGCTCGCGTTCGCGACCATGCGGGTCGGTGATGACGATCTCGCCGGAACGCGAGATCACGACCAGCTCGCCCTTGCTGTTGGTCACGTAACGCATCGTGGCGTTGAAGCCCACGATACCGTCGGACTTGGCGTCCACGCTGGAGGCCACGGCCGCACGGGTGGCGGCGCCGCCGATGTGGAAGGTCCGCATCGTCAGCTGCGTGCCCGGTTCGCCGATCGACTGGGCCGCAATCACCCCCACGGCCTCACCGGTGTTGACCAGGCCGCCGCGGCCCAGGTCGCGGCCGTAGCACTTGGCGCACAGACCAAAGCGCGTGTCGCAGGTCAGCGGCGTGCGCACCTTGACCTCATCGACCCCTGCAGCTTCCAGCACGTCCATGGCATCTTCGTCCAGCATCTCGCCGGCCTTGATCAGGACTTCCTGGGTCTCGGGGTGGACCACGTCATAGGCCGGGATACGGCCCAGGATGCGATCGCGCAGCGACTCGATCACCTCGCCGCCCTCGACCAGGGCGCGCATCGCGATGCCGTTGGTGGTGCCGCAATCGTCCTCGGTGACCACCAGGTCCTGGGTGACGTCCACCAGACGGCGGGTCAGGTAGCCGGAGTTCGCCGTCTTCAACGCCGTGTCCGCCAGGCCCTTGCGGGCGCCGTGGGTGGAGTTGAAGTACTGCAGCACGTTCAGGCCTTCACGGAAGTTCGCCGTGATGGGCGTCTCGATGATGGAGCCATCGGGCTTGGCCATCAGGCCGCGCATGCCGGCCAGCTGGCGGATCTGCGCCGCGGAGCCGCGCGCGCCGGAGTCGGCCATCATGTAGATGGAGTTGAACGACTCCTGGTCGACGGTGTTGCCGTTGCGGTCGACGACCTTCTCCTTGGAGAGCTGGGCCATCATGACCTTGCCCACCTCGTCGCCGGTCTTGCCCCAGATGTCCACGACCTTGTTGTAGCGCTCACCAGCGGTCACGAGACCCGAGACGTATTGCTGCTCGATCTCCTTGACCTCCTTCTCGGCGCGCTCGATCAGGGCATGCTTCTCCTTGGGGACCAGCATGTCGTCGATGGCGATCGAGATGCCTGCGCGCGTGGCGAGGCGGAAGCCCGACTGCAACAGCTTGTCCGCGAAGACCACCGTCTCCTTCAGGCCGCAGCGGCGGAAGGAGGCATTGATCAGCTTGGAGATCTCCTTCTTCTTCAGCGCCTTGTTGATGTTGGCGAACGGCAGGCCCTTGGGCAGGATCTCGGACAGCAGCGCACGGCCGACCGTGGTCTCGACCAGCTTGGTCTCGGCCACGAAAGCACCGGTGACCTTGTCCTTGGCGTAGTCCGGCAGGCGCACACTGATCTTCGCGGTGAGCTCGACCACACCGTTGTCCAGGGCGCGCTGCACTTCGGCCACGTCGCGGAAGACCATGCCTTCGCCCTTGCCGTTGGTGCGCTCGCGCGTGGCGTAGTACAGGCCCAGCACCACGTCCTGCGACGGCACGATGGAGGGTTCGCCCGAAGCCGGGAAGAGCACGTTGTTGGAAGCCAGCATCAGCGCGCGGGCTTCCATCTGCGCTTCGATCGACAGCGGCACGTGCACGGCCATCTGGTCGCCGTCGAAGTCGGCGTTGAACGCGGCGCAGACCAGCGGATGCAGCTGGATCGCCTTGCCTTCGATCAGCACCGGCTCGAACGCCTGGATGCCCAGGCGGTGCAGCGTCGGGGCACGGTTCAGCAGGACGGGGTGCTCCTTGATCACCTCTTCCAGGATGTCCCACACCACCGGTGTGCCGGCTTCCACTTCCTTCTTCGCGGCCTTGATGGTGGTGGCGATGCCCATCGCCTCCAGTCGCGAGAAGATGAAGGGCTTGAACAGCTCGAGCGCCATCAGCTTGGGCAGGCCGCACT
>CAZKGD010000122.1:0-7790 GCA_964552215.1 uncultured Caldimonas sp. | reverse complement strand
AAATAGGCCACGATCACCGCCCAGGGCAGGGTGGCGAAGTCGATGCGCGCGGTGGTGCGGAACAGCAGCGCCGGCGCGAACAGGTAGAAGGCGGCGTTCGACAGCGCCCGCGCCGTCTCGCCGCCCCCGAAGAACTTCGCCCGCCCGGCCAGCCAGCCGATCGTGACGACGGTGAAGATGGCGAGGAGCTTGAGGAAGACGGCGGGGGTCATTCCTTGGCCGCCACCTTCTTCGCGGCGGCCTTCTTGGCGGCCGGCGCCCTGGGCGCGCGCGGCTCGAACTCGAAGCCGACCTTGCCTTCCTTCTTGTCCCAGGCCAGGAAGGCCTTGAACTTGCGGCGGGTCTTGTTGGAGACGAAGTTCTCCAGCAGGTCGGTCTTGCCGGTGGCCAGCAGCTTGCTCATCTGCTCGCGTGCCACCGGCTGCTGCAGGATGATCTTGCCGCTCTTGAAGTCGCAGGTGATGTGCGAGCCCACCGCGTGTTCACAGACATAGCTGGTGCCGTGCTCGTACACATGACCCTTGCACTTGGGGCAGGCGCCCAGCGATTCCTGGCCGCTGAAGTCCACCGGCTCGCCGTCCTCGGCCTTCTTGGCATCGTCGCCGAAGTCGAACTCGAGCTTGTAGTTCTTGATCTCGTCGTCGAAGGCGAGCTTGAGCTCGGCCGTGAAAGGCCAGCCGGCTTTCGAACGGAAGCCTTCCAGCGGGCCGATCTTGCGGTGGGCGATGAAGTCCTCGACCTCGTGCAGCTCGAAGCTGCGCCCGCCGGGGATCTTGCTGATCGAAAAGCCGCAGCCCTCTTCGTCCCCGGTCTTGCCGGTGCAGGTGAAGCGGCGGTAGTTCTCCTTCACCACGCCACCACAGTTGGGGCACGGGGTCTTGAGCGTGGCGTAGTCGCCGGGAATGGTGTCGCGGTCGTATTCCTTGGCCTTCTGCACGATGCGCTGGGTCATCGCGGCGATCTCGGCCATGAAGGCGTCGCGCGAGAGCTTGCCCTTTTCCATCTGCGCGAGCTGGAACTCCCAGTTGCCGGTGAGTTCGGGCTTGGTGAGGTCTTCCACGTCCAGGCCGCGCAGCAGGGTCATGAGCTGGAAGGCCTTGGCGGTGGGGATCAGCTCACGGCCCTCGCGCACCATGTACTTCTCGAGGATCAGCCCTTCGATGATGGCCGCGCGCGTGGCCGGCGTGCCCAGGCCCTTCTCCTGCATCGCGGCCTTGAGTTCCTCGTCATCCACCAGCTTGCCGGCGCCCTCCATGGCCGACAGCAGCGTGGCTTCGGTGTAGCGCGCCGGCGGGCGGGTCTTGGTGGCGTTGATCGCCACGTCCTCGGTGCGCACGGTCTCGCCCGGCGTCACCGCCACGAGGTTGGCGTCGTCTTCCTGGGCCTCCTTGCCGTACACCGCCAGCCAGCCCGGCTTGACCAGCACCTTGCCGTTGGTCTGGAAGCTGTGGGCCTTGTCCTTCGCCTTCACGGTGGTGATGCGCGTGGTGACGAGGTACTCGGCGGCAGGGTAGAACACCGCCAGGAAACGCTTGACCACCATGTCATACAGCTTCGCCTCGGCCTCGGTGAGGCTCTTGGGGGCCTGCAGCGTGGGAATGATCGCGAAGTGGTCCGACACCTTGGTGTTGTCGAAGACGCGCTTGTTGGGTTTGACGTATCCCTCCTTGATCGCCTTGGCCGCGTGCGGCGCCAGCTCGCGCAAGGGGCCCGGCAGGTCCTCGCTGGCGATCATCTGCATGGTCTGCTTGACCACGCCGAGGTAGTCCTCGGGCAGGGCGCGCGAGTCGGTTCGCGGGTAGGTCAGCACCTTGTGCTTCTCGTACAGCGCCTGGGCCAGGCCCAGCGTGGTCTTGGCCGAGAAGCCGAAGCGCGAGTTGGCCTCACGCTGCAAGGTGGTGAGGTCATAGAGCAGCGGGCTGCTCTGGGTGCTGGGCTTGGCTTCTTCGGTGACGGTGCCGGCCTGGCCGCGCACCGCCTCGGCAATGGCCTCGGCCTCGGCCGCCGTCCACAGGCGGTCGGCGCGCAGTTCGGGGTCGGCCTCGTTCTTCTTCCAGGCCGGGTCGAACCACTTGCCCTCGTAAGTGCCCGTCTGGGCCGCAAAGGTGGCGCGCACCTCCCAGTAGTCACGCGGCACGAACTTGCGGATCTTCTCCTCACGCTCGACGACGATGGACAGCGTGGGCGTCTGCACCCGGCCCACGGTGGTGAGGAAGAAGCCGCCGTCGCGTGAATTGAAGGCCGTCATCGCGCGGGTGCCGTTGATGCCCACCAGCCAGTCGGCCTCGCTGCGGCTGCGCGCGGCCTCCGACAGGCCACGCATCTCATCGTCGCTGCGCAGCTGCTCGAAGCCCTCGCGGATGGCCTGGGGGGTCATGCTCTGCAGCCACAGGCGCTTCACCGGCTTGTGGATGGCCGCCTTGGCGGTGCCGGCGTATTGCACGATGAGGCGGAAGATCAGCTCCCCCTCGCGCCCCGCATCGCAGGCGTTGATGAGTTCGGTGACGTCCTTGCGCCGGATGAGCTTGACCAGGGCGTTGAGACGGCCCTTGCTCTTGTCGATGGGGTTGAGGTCGAAGTGGGGCGGGATCACCGGCAGGTGGGCAAAGCTCCACTTGCCGCGCTTGACGTCGTATTCCTCGGGCGCCTTGATCTCCACCAGGTGGCCCACGGCCGAACTGACGATGTAGTGCTCGTTCTCGAAGTATTCGTCGTGCTTCTCGAATTTGCCGCTCGACGGCGTCAGGGCGCGCACGATGTCCTGCGCGACAGACGGCTTCTCGGCGATGACCAGGGCTTTGCTCATGGGCTCGATGGATCCAGGGTCGGGGTGAAGCTCGGCTTCACCGGGGTGTCATGGGCACGCTCGCGGCGGCCCCTACAATGCCGCTCTCTCACGCGCGTGCGCGCACGCACACGCGCGCGCTCAATTTCAATGTACCCAAACTCGACCATGACGCAAGCACGTGCCTCCCGTTCCCCCGGCGCCGCCAGGGGCCCTGCTGCCGAGTCGGCCGGCGGCCGGCGCATCCAGGTGCGCCGCTCCGGGGTGCACGGCAAGGGGGTGTTCGCGGTGGCCCCCATCCGGGCCGGCGAGCGCGTGATCGAGTACAAGGGCGAGGTCATCACCTGGCCCGAAGCCCTGCGCCGGCACCCGCACGACCCCACCGACCCGCACCACACCTTCTACTTCCACATCGATGACGGCCATGTGATCGATGCGAAGTACGGTGGCAATGCGGCGCGCTGGATCAACCACGCTTGCGACCCCAACTGCGAGGCCGACGAGGTGGACGGCCGGGTCTTCATCAAGGCGCTGCGCGACATCGCGCCGGGCGAAGAGCTCTTCTACGACTACGGCCTCATCATCGACGAGCGCTACACCCCGAAGCTCAAGAAGGAATACGAGTGCCGCTGCGGCGCGCCGAACTGCCGCCGCACGATGCTCGCGCCGAAACGATGACCCCCCTCGCCTGGCCCGCCGAAGACCTCTGGGAACGGCTCGAGCCCCAGCTGCCGGGCTTGAGCGTGGAGGTGCTGGCCGAGGTCGATTCCACCAACACCCGGCTGCTGGAGCGGGCCCGCCAGGGTGACACCGCCCCCTGCCTGCTGGTCGCCGAGCGGCAGAACGCCGGCCGGGGCCGCCAGGGACGCCCCTGGCAGTCGGCGCCCGGCGCCTCGCTCACCTTCTCGCTGGGCCTGCCGATGGCGCCGCAGCGCTGGGGCGGGCTGTCGCTGGCCGTGGGCGTGGCCCTGGCCGAGGCGCTGCACCCGCAGCTTCGCATCAAATGGCCCAACGACCTCTGGACGGTCGATGCCCATGGCGCGCCGGCCGGCAAGCTGGGCGGCATCCTGATCGAGACCCAGGGCCATGCGGGCCTCAGCCGCCAGGTGGTGGTGGGGGTGGGGTTGAACATCGAGGCGCCCCCCACCCTGCCCGACCCGCGCAACCCGGTGGCCTGGATGCGCCAGCTCGACGACGCAGCCACCGCACCTGCGACACTGACCCTGGCCGCCACCGCCCTGGTGGGCGCCCTCAAGCTCTTCGAGCTGCGCGGCTTTGCGGCCTTCGCGCGGCGCTTCGAGGCGCGCGACCTGTTGCGCGACCGGGCCGTCGTCACCACCCGGCCCGACCTGGCCGAGGCCCGCGCCCAGGGCGTCGATGAGGACGGCGCCCTGCTGCTGCGCGATGCGCGCGGCCCGCATCGCCTGGACAGCGGCGAAGTGAGTGTGCGCCCATGCTGAGATTGGCCGTGCTCGTGCTGCTGCTGGCCAACCTGGGCTACTACGCCTGGACCGCCGGCCACCTGAGCGGGCTGGTGTCGGCCTCGCCCACCCAGCGCGAGCCCGAGCGGCTGGAGCGCCAGGTGCGACCGGACATCGTGCAGTTCAACGGCTCGAGGCCCCCTGCACCGTCTCCGGCAGCCGTCCCGGCGCCCCCCGTGGAGCCGGCGGCCTCACCCGTGTCAGCGGCCCCCGCCAGTGCCGCGCCCGCCGTGGCCGCCCTCGCCTGCCTGGAGATCGGGCCCTACACCGAGTCTGAGTACGCCGCGGTGCAAGCGGTGTTCACCGATGCACTCCGGGGCGCCGACTGGGCGGCCCGCCGAGAGGAGCGCGGCGGCGTCTTCCTGATCTACCTGGGCAAGTACCCCAACCGCGACGCCCTGCTGCGCCGCCAGGAAGAGCTGCGCAGCGCGGGCATCCGAAGCGAGGAAATCCGCAGCTCGCCCGAGCTGGAGCCCGGGCTCTCGCTTGGCCGTTTCACTTCGCGCGAGAGCGCCGAGAGCCGGGCGCTGGAACTGGCCGATCGCGGTGTGAGGGCCGCGCGGGTGATCACGATCACTGCCGCCGCCGTGCGCGTGCAGGTGCGCGTCCCCGCCGCCAGCGCCGAACTGCAAAGCCGCCTGGAGGCCCTGGCGCCGCGACTGCAGGGACGGCGGGCCTCGCCCTGTGCCAATGGCGCCGGCGCGCGCACCTGAGACCCCATGAAAAAGGGGCTCCCACAGGAGCCCCGGTGCCTGCAGCAGACGACGCTTACTTCGCCGCCACCACGCGGGCCATCTCCAGCACCTTGTTGGAGTAGCCCCACTCGTTGTCGTACCAGGCCACCAGCTTGACGAAGGTGCTGTCCAGCGCAATGCCGGCTTCGGCGTCGAAGATGGAGGTGCGGGCATCGCCACGGAAGTCGGTGGCCACCACCTTGTCGTCGGTGTAGCCCAGCACGCCCTTCAGGGCGCCTTCGCTCTGGGCCTTCATTTCGGCGCAGATGTCCTTGTAGCTGGCTTCCTTGACGAGTTCGACGGTCAGGTCCACCACCGACACGTCGGAGGTGGGCACGCGGAAGGACATGCCGGTGAGCTTCTTGTTCAGCTCGGGGATCACCACGCCCACGGCCTTGGCCGCGCCCGTGCTGGAGGGGATGATGTTCTCGAGGATGCCGCGGCCGCCGCGCCAGTCCTTGTTCGACGGGCCGTCCACGGTCTTCTGCGTGGCGGTGGCAGCGTGCACGGTGGTCATCAGGCCGCGCTTGATGCCCCACTTGTCATTCAGCACCTTGGCCAGCGGGGCCAGGCAGTTGGTGGTGCACGAGGCGTTGGAGATGATGGCCTCACCCTTGTAGGTCTTGTCGTTCACGCCATAGACGAACATCGGGGTGTCGTCCTTCGACGGGGCCGACATGATGACCTTCTTGGCGCCGGCGGCCAGGTGCTTCTCGGCGGTTTCCTTGGTGAGGAACAGGCCGGTCGATTCCACCACGATGTCGGCACCGACCTCGCCCCACTTCAGCTCGGCGGGGTCCTTCACGGCGGTCAGGCGGATCTTCTTGCCGTTGACGATGAGGGTGTTGCCCTCGACGGCCACCTCGCCGTCGAAGCGGCCGTGCACCGAGTCGTACTGCAGCATGTAGGCCAGGTAGTCGGGCTCGAGCAGGTCGTTGATCGCGACCACCTCGATGTCCTTGAAGTTCTTCACCGCTGCGCGGAACACCATGCGCCCGATGCGCCCGAAGCCGTTGATGCCGATCTTGATGGTCATGTCTGCTCTCTCCTGGAAGAAAAGTCGGGAAGAAACTGGAACTCAGCGGCCAAGCACGGCGCGCACCGTGTCGGCGACGTTCTCGGGCGTGAAGCCGAAGTGCTTGAACAGCACGCCGGCCGGGGCCGATTCGCCGTAGGTGTCGATGCCCACCACCGCGGCGCAGCCGTACTTCCACCAGCCGTCGGTGACGCCGGCCTCCACCGCAATGCGCGGCAGGCCGGCGGGCAGCACCTCGGCCTTGTAGGCCACGTCCTGGCGGTCGAAGGTCGTCGTCGAGGGCATGGACACCACGCGCACCGCGATGCCGTCCTTGGCCAGCGCCGCCTGGGCGTGCAGGGCGAGCTGCACCTCGGAGCCGGTGGCGATGATCACCGCCTGGGGCTTCTTCTTCAGGCCCACTTCGGCCGGGTCGGCCAGCACGTAGGCGCCCTTGGTGATGTCGTCGAAGGTGGTCTTCGGGGCGTAAGGCAGGTTCTGGCGGCTCAGCAGCAGCGCGCTGGGGCGCGTGGTGTTGCCGATGGCCATGGTCCAGGCCACCACGGTTTCGGCGGTGTCGGCCGGGCGCCAGACGTCGAGGTTGGGGATCAGGCGCAGCGACGCGGCGTGCTCGACCGACTGGTGGGTGGGGCCGTCTTCGCCGAGACCGATGGAGTCGTGCGTGAAGACGTGGATCACGCGCTGCTTCATCAGCGCGGCCATGCGGATGGCGTTGCGGCTGTAGTCGCTGAAGGTCAGGAAGGTGCCGCCGTAGGGGATGTAGCCGCCGTGCAGGGCCACGCCGTTCATGATGGCGGCCATGCCGAACTCGCGCACGCCGTAGTTGATGTGGCGGCCGATCTTGCCGTCCTCGGTGGTCACCACCTGGCCCTCACGGCCGAAGCGCAGGGCCGGCGTGCTCTTGGTGTTGGTGAGGTTGGAGCCGGTAAGGTCGGCGCTGCCGCCCAGCAGCTCGGGCAGCGCAGCGGTGAAGGCTTCCAGGGCGAGCTGGCTGGCCTTGCGGCTGGCCACGGTTTCGGCCTTCTCGTGGGCGGCCACGATGGCCTGCACGGCCACTTCGGCGAAGTTCTTGGGCAACGCACCGGCCATGCGGCGCTTGAACTCGGCGGCCAGTGCGGGGTGGGCGGCCTCGTAGGCGGCAAAGCGCTGCTGCCATTCGGCCTGGGCGGCGGCGCCGGCAGCCTTGGCATTCCAGGCGGCATAAGCCTCGGCCGGGATCACGAAGGGTTCATGCGACCAGCCCAGCGCCTCGCGGGTGAGCTTGATCTCGTCGGCGCCCAGGGCCTCACCGTGGGCCTTGGCCGTGCCGGCGCGGTTGGGCGAGCCCTTGCCGATGGTGGTCTTGCAGATGATGAGCGAAGGCTTGTCGGCCGACTGCTTGGCCTTGGCAATGGCTTCATCGACAGCGGCCACGTCATGGCCGTCGACCGGCCCGATCACGTTCCAGCCATAGGCCACGAAACGCAGGGCGGTGTTGTCGATGAACCAGGGCGTGACCTGGCCGTCGATGGAGATGCCGTTGTCGTCGTACAGGGCGATCAGCTTGTTGAGCTTCCAGGCCCCGGCCAGGGCGCAGGCCTCGTGGCTGATGCCTTCCATCAGGCAGCCGTCGCCCAGGAAAGCGTAGGTGTGGTGGTCAACGATGGTGTGGCCATCGCGGTTGAACTCGGTGGCCAGCAGTTTCTCGGCCAGGGCCAGACCCACGGCGTTGGTGATGCCCTGGCCCAGCGGGCCGGTGGTGGTTTCCACGCCCG
>CAZKGD010000121.1:0-7791 GCA_964552215.1 uncultured Caldimonas sp. | reverse complement strand
GCAGCCTGAAAAAGTCCTTGTGCCTCAGTCACTTGCGGGGAGTTTCTTGAGAGGCAGCACCTCGCGCCGCCTCGTACGCTTGCCGGGTTTGGACCATGTAGATGGCCGGTCCATCCGGCGTTGTGATGCGGCCTTGCTGCACAAAGCCCGCCTTCTCATAGCAGCGGATGGCTCGATGGTTCTCCGGTGCCGGGTCCGTTTGAATCTTGGTCACGGCAGGATCAGAGAAGAGCTGCCGCACCAGCGCCCGCACAAGCGCAGTCCCGAGACCCTTGTTCAAGTCCGTCGGGTTTGCAAGAGATTGGTCGATTCCTCGAACGCCTGGGTCACTCTCGTCTTCCCACCAGCCATCACCACTGCCCATGGCGATGTAAGACTGCGCAAACCCGATAGGCTCGTTCCCCAGCATTGCGATATACGGTGTCACGGCTTCTTCAGCAAGGACGCGCGGCAGATAGTGCAGCCGGACCTCCTCCAAGCTGGGGCGTGCTTCCTCTCCACCCCACCACTCGACGATGTGTGGACGGTTGAGCCAGTCGTGAAGCATGCCCAAGTCCGCCTCGGTCATGAGGCGGAGAGTAACTTCAGACTTGGTGGAGTGCACGGTGATTGTCCTGTGCTGCCCAACGTGCTTTAGAGATCAAAAGTGATGGATAACCTGGAGCCTGATCCCTAGCTCCGACGTGTCGATCGGCCGGCAGGCCGCGCACAGCCTGAGTTTTCGAGCCTTGCCTGGATCTTTGTACATTTCTAAGCTCCATACAACCGGCACAACGTCCTCAGGACGCACTTTGCCTGATCCAGCGGCCGCCGCAGCACCCCCAGAAGAGGGGGCCGTCGGCGCACAAAGCGGGCCTCCCCGACTGACCACTCCTGGCCGAATCCTTCAATTCTCCCTAGCACCAGGGAGCCGCCGCTCGGGGCGGCCGGCCCCACCTCACGCGGACGCCGGCCGCCGTCGAGCGCTTCAGATTTCCGTCTGCTCGGAGATCTCGAGGGCGTCATCAACCTCGACGCCGAGGTATCTCACGGTCGACTCGAGCTTGGAATGCCCGAGTAGCAGTTGAACGGCCCGCAGGTTCTTTGTGCGCCGGTAGATCAGCGTTGCCTTGGTCCTGCGCATCGAGTGTGTCCCGTACTCGGCGCGGTCTAGGCCGAGCTCATCGACCCAATGCCCGAGGATGCGAGCGTACTGTCGGGTTCCCAGATGGGGTGAGCTGTGCAGTCGGCTCGGGAACAGGAAGTCCTCGGACTTGAGCCCAGCCTGCTTGATCCAGGCCTGCAAGGCGTCACGGGCAGCCTGCGTGATCTCGAACTGGACCGGTCGCTGCGTCTTGTGCTGCATGACGACGGCGCGCGTCGCCACCTGGTCACCATGACACACGTCCCGGACCCTGAGCGCGACAAGGTCGCAGCCGCGCAGCTTGCTGTCGATGCCGAGGTTGAACAGGGCGAGTTCGCGCACCCGTCCCTCCATCTGGAGGCGGACGCGCAGCGCCCAGATGTCCTTGGGTTTGAACGGCGCCTTCTGCCCGACGAGCTTGCCCTTGTTCCAAGGCTCGCGATGAATGGGGTTGTCTGTGGTTCCCATGATGGTCTCCCATCGAGTTGAGGGACCCTCAGAATGCGCTCTGGAGCAGACCTGTCGCCCCTTTGTCTGAGCGCTGACCCGTTCGGAAGGGACACCAGGCCTTGCCGAGCGGCAGCTTCCTGGCTTCCCAGCGAACTGCCAGGCCAGGCCAGAAGCCGACGCTCACGAACGACCGTTGTTCGGCTGTCCAACTGCCCAGGGTCGATTGCGGGGGATGCAGTTGCCTGCCTAAGACGGCGGCGGCGAAAGCACCCGCGGCACGTCTCCGCCATCAAGGCCGTTCCCGCCACGAAGCAGATCGCGAAGGTCAGCGCGCAGTCGATTGAAGGCTGGGGCTGACGTGGCGCCCCCACTGAGTTGAGACCCTAGCAGGAACGTGGCACCGCTCAGCGGGTGGGAGTGGTCCCTAGTCTGATATCGATGTCCGTTGTGCTGCAGCCGCAGCTCGAGTCGGGCCTCGAGGGTGGTGCTGGCTAACGCGTTCAGCACGACAACGACCCGCGGTTGCCAGGCTGATATCAGCTCAGTGGTCAGGCCAACGAGGCTATGCAGCTGTGTGGACCAGTCAAGAGCATCGACGCTCTTTCGCAAGCCTGCGGCCAGAACCTTCTGCTTGTGTACTCTCAGTGGCAACAGGTCGACGTGGTGCCACCACTTCGCTCCGGCCTCCGCCGCCAACTGCTCGATTGGCTGGTAATACCGGTCCCAGACCTTTCGAGAGTGGTGGTCGAGCCGACAAAGAGCTTCGCACATCTCTTTAAGCTCATCGGCACGTCGATCCGGCTTCCACTTGATGCCACTCTCAAACTCGCCCAGGCTCGGGTGATGAGGAGCGACGGCAGCCCTCCAATGCTTCTCTAGTGCTTGCCTATCAAACGACGGGTTGATTCCCACGAACAGCACCTGTATTGGCCCTTCGAGGAACGTGCCGTCAACCAGGCGCCGGTGCTGCCCCAGATGCGGCACGTTCTCAAGGCCAGGAAGGCCGCAGCCTTGATGCTCTGTCCAGAACTGCAGCAACTTCTCGTGATAGGCGTCGACGTGGGTGCGCATGTCCAGGGAGTGTGCCCCACCGTGGCCCGGCCGCAGCCCCGGGTCAACCCATGGCGAAGGTCCGCAATGGGTCGGGAGTACCAGTTCGGCGATGTAGGAAAGCGGTCGTCCTGGCTTCTTCGATGGGCCTCGACGCTCGCGAGGTCAGCTGCACCTTCCTGAGCGGCCGTTGAGCAGGTGTGATCGGCGCAGTTCCGATGACCGCTGCATGACACGCACGGAGCGCCCAAGCCGCAGCGGTGACCGGCCGCAACCGCTGCAATGCGGCTCCTGCACGAGTCCGGCCTCCCATCACTCAATCAAACAATCCCTCCGACTCCCCTCGCTCAGGCCCCTCAGGCGGCCTCACCACCCTCCCACTCACCGCCCTGGGCGCCCGCGGCGGCAAGGGCTGCGGTGACGCTTCCAATGCCCCCTCCCAGCGCTTCAAGAAGCTCGCTGCCTCCTCCACATTGCACGCCAGCCACCGGTCATAGTCCTCCGGGTGCAGGATCACCACCATCCGCTTCTCATCCTCTGGCCGGTGGAATCGCTGCATCACCGGATGCCCATCCGCATTGACCGTAAGCATCGCAAACGTGAATAGCTCTCGCCCGTCCGGTGCCCGCCAGGGCCAGTAGATGCCGGCAATTCCCATCGGCGTTTGGTTGGGCAGCGCAATGCGCCAGCGCACCGACTTGCCCGACTCGTAGTTCGGCTCGTAGATCGCCTCGGCCGGGACGATGCAGCGCATGCCCTTCTTCCACGAGGTGCGGAAGCTCGGCAGCTGCGCCACGGTTTCCGAGCGCGCGTTGTAGGTGCGCCGGCCGTACTGCAACTCCTTGGCGAAGTGCGGCAGCAAGCCGAAGCAGCCGTCCTCGGCCACGCGCCCTTCGCCGGTGGGCGCCTTGCGGATGAAGGGCGCCAGGCCCAGCGGGAAGACATCGTGCGGCGGCTCGTCGCGGGCACGCTCCACACCGAAGTAGGCCAGCAGCCGGTCGCTGCGCGTGACGGGTTGGTAGTTCGAGCACATGGCGTTTCCCCAGTGCCCCCACTCTAAGCGCTCCACCTCTTCACAGACCTGGGGGGAATCGGGTACTGTATATTTGTACAGTCTTGAGGTTTACATCATGCATGCCGCTTCCGTCCGGCAGGGGGTCTTGTCGCCGCCTGTTGAGGGCCCCGCTGTGCCCACCGTTCATCCAAGTCCGCCGCCCGCCGCGCTGCCGCCCGCGGTGGAGGCGGCCGTCTGGCGCGGCAGCGACCTGGGCACCCCGCTGACCCATGTGCTGCCCACGGGCTGGCCGGCGCTGGACGAAGCGCTGCCGGGCCGGGGCTGGCCCGGGCACCAGCTCACCGAGATCCTGCAGGCCCAGCCGTCGGTGGCGGAGTGGCGCCTGGTGGGTCCGGTGCTGCGCTCGGTGGTGGCGGCGAAGCAGCAGGTGGCCGTGGTCGGCCCGCCCAAGACGCCGCACCTGCCCGGTCTTCGCCACGTGGGCCTGGAAGCCGACCACCTCGTGTGGATCCAGGCCGAGACGCCCTCGGAGCGGCTGTGGGTGGTCGAACAACTGCTCAAGAGCGCCGCCTGCGGGGCCGTGCTGGCCTGGTTGCCCCAGGCGCGGCCGGAGCAACTGCGCCGGCTGCAGGTGCTGGCCCAGGGCCATCAGGGCCCGGTGTTTCTGTTCCGCCCCCAGGGCGCCCAGCACGAAGCCTCGCCTGCCCCCTTGCGCCTGCTGCTGAGCTATGGGCTGGACTGGGTGCTGCAGGTGCATGTGCTCAAGCGGCGGGGTCCCCAACACGAGGGCTGGATCGAGCTGCCCTCGGTGCCCGGGGGCCTGGCGTCCATCCTCACCCCCCGTTTGCGCCGCCCCAGCCGCCTGATGGCCGGGCGACCCACCAAGGAGTCTGCCGATGATGTACTGGGCAGCCTTGAGACCCGACCTGCCGTTCCCGCTGGCGTGGCCACCGGCGCCGTCTGAGCTGGGCGCCGCGGGCCCGGACGCCCTGGAGTCGCTGCTGCAAGGCCTGGCCACCTGGGCGCTGCAGTTCAGCCCGCGGGTGGCCCGGCTCGATGAGGCGGTGCTGGTCGAGCTGGCGGCGAGCCTGCGTCTCTTCGGGGGCAAGCGACGGCTGCGCGAGCGCCTGCTGAGCGAAGCGCCCGAGCTGGGCGTGGGCCTGGTGAGCTGGGCGCCCACGGGCCTGGGGGCCTTGGCCCTGGCCCGCGCCGGTGTCGAGAGCGGCCTGACCCGTGCGCTGCCAGAGTTGCTCGACCCCTTGCCGATGGAGGTGCTCAGTGCGGTGGCCCCCCACCGGCCCACGCTCGCGCGCCTGGGTTGCCGCACCCTGGGCGACCTGCGTCGCCTGCCGCGGGGCGGGGTGAGCCGGCGTTTTGATGCGCAGCTGCTGGCGGCCCTGGACCAGGCCTATGGCTTGCGAGCGGAGACCTACCGCTGGGAGCAACTGCCCGAGCACTTCCTGGCCCGGCTGGAACTGCCCTCGCGCGTGGAGCATGCGCCGGCCATGATGTTTGGTGCCCGGCGCCTGCTGCTGCAGATGGCCGGCTGGCTGGCAGCCCGGCACCTGGGGGTGACCGTCTTGACCCTGCTGTGGTCCCACGATGCGATGCGCGCCAAGGACGCCGGCGACGGGGGTGAACTCACGCTGCGCACGGGCGAGCCCACCCGCCAGGTCGAGCACCTGGCCCGCTTGCTCAACGAACACCTGAACCGCACCGCCTTGCTGGCGCCCGTGGGCGAGCTGCGCCTGCGGGCCGACGAGGTGCTGCCGCTGGACCACCAGAGCGCCTCGCTCCTGCCCGATGCCGTGCACCAGGGCGCCTCGCTGCGCGAGACGCTGGAGCGCATCGCCGCCCGGCTGGGCCCGCAGCGGGTGCTGCGCCCGGTGCTCTGCGAGGACCACCGGGTCGAGTGGATGCAGCACTGGCAGCCGGTGGACCCGGCCCTGGCCGCCAAGGCGTCGGCCACCTCCCGTCGTAAGGTCCGACGCTGCGAACTGCCGCAGCCCACCTGGGTGCTGCCCGAGCCACTGCGCCTGGCCCTGCGCGGGCACCGGCCGATGTACCAGGGCGTGCTGCAGCTGCTGGCCGGCCCGCACCGGGTCGAGGGCGGCTGGTGGGACCGGGTGGCGGTGGAGCCCTCGGGGGACGGCGCGCCGACAGCCCTGACCCGGCACGTCCAGCGCGACTACTGGGTGGCCCTGAGCGAACACGCCGGGGTGCTGTGGGTCTTCCAGGAACGCCTGGCCGAGGACGAGACGGCCTGGTACCTGCACGGGGTGTTTGCTTGAGCCAAGGCCATGAGCAACCCCACACCTTCCTCCTCCGCACTGGGGCCGCCGGCCTATGCCGAGCTGCAGTGCCTGTCGAATTTCTCCTTCCTGCGTGGGGCGAGCCATCCGGAAGAGCTGGTCGAGCGCGCCCAGCAGCTGGGCTACGCCGCCCTGGCCTTGACGGACGAGTGTTCGATGGCGGGCATGGTGCGCGCCCACGTGGCCGCCAAGGCCGCCGGCCTGCCGTTGATCGTGGGCAGCCAGTTCACGCTGGCCGATGCGCCCTGGACGCTGGTGGTGCTGGCCCAGGACTTCCAGGGCTATGGCCACCTGTGTGAATTCATCACCCGGCTGCGTCGCGCGTCCGAGAAGGGCCGCTACCGGCTGACCCAGGCCGAGGTCGATGGGGCCGCCCTGGACCACTGCCTGGTCATCGCGGTGCCGACCCGCGGGGCGGCGCAAGCCGAGCTGGTGGAGCGGGTGCCGTGGCTGCTCACGCATTTCACGGGACGGTGCTGGATCGGGGTGAACCTGCTGCGTCAGCTGGACGACGAGGCCTGGCTGTACCAGCTGCGCGAGCTCGCCGAGCTCAGCGCCTTGCCGCTGGTGGCGGTGGGCGACGTGCACCTGCACGTGCGCTCGCGCAAGGCCTTGCAAGACGTGCTCACGGCCACCCGGCTGGGCCGGCCGCTCACCGAGTGCGGGCTGGACCTGCAGCCCAACGCCGAGCGCCACCTGCGCACCCGGCTGCGCCTGGCGCAGACCTATCCGGAAGCCCTCCTGGCCGAGACGCTGCGGGTGGCCAGCCTGTGCCACTTCTCGCTCGATGAGCTGCGCTACCACTACCCCGACGAGGTGGTGCCCGCGGGGGAGACACCCTCGTCCTACCTGCGCCGCCTCACCTACGAGGGCGCCGGGCGGCGCTGGCCGCAGGGCATGCCGGCCAAGGTGCAGGCCCAGATCGAGCATGAGCTGGAGCTCATCGCCGAGCTGCGCTACGAGCACTACTTCTTGACGGTGGCCGACATCGTGAACTTTGCGAGGTCGCAGCACATCCTTTGCCAGGGCCGCGGGAGCGCGGCGAACTCGGTGGTGTGCTACTGCCTGGGAGTGACCGAGGTCGACCCGGCGCGCATGTCGGTGCTCTTCGAGCGCTTCATCAGCAAGGAGCGCAACGAGCCGCCGGACATCGACATCGACTTCGAGCACGAGCGCCGCGAGGAGGTGATCCAGTACCTCTACCGCAAGTACGGCCGCGACCGGGCCGCGCTCACGGCCACCGTCATCACCTACCGGCCCAAGAGCGCGATGCGTGACGTGGGCAAGGCGCTTGGCTTTGAGCTGGAGCTGCTCGACCGCTTGTGCGCCAACCACCAGTGGTGGGACGGCAAGGCCATCGCCCTGGAGCGGCTGCGCGAGGTGGGGCTGGATCCGGCGGACCTGGCGGTGCAGCAGCTGCTCCGACTGGTGGGCCAGGTGCTGGGTTTTCCTCGTCATCTGTCGCAGCACACGGGCGGCTTTGTGCTCACGCGCGGGCCGCTGTGCCGCATGGTGCCCATCGAGAACGCGAGCATGCCCGACCGCACGGTGATCGAGTGGGACAAGGACGACCTGGATGCGGTGGGCCTGCTCAAGGTGGACGTGCTGGCGCTGGGCATGCTCACCGCGATCCGCAAGGCGCTGGCCTTCATCGGGCAGCGCAAGGGGCAGGTCTTTGAGATGCAGGACATCCCCGCCGAGGACCCGGCCACCTACGACATGATCTGCCGGGCCGACACCGTGGGCGTCTTCCAGATCGAGAGCCGGGCGCAGATGAGCATGCTGCCGCGCCTGCAGCCGCGCTGCTTCTACGACCTGGTGATCGAGGTGGCCATCGTGCG
>CAZKGD010000120.1:0-7829 GCA_964552215.1 uncultured Caldimonas sp. | reverse complement strand
TGCTGAACGCCTTGTTGGCGCATCATGGGCGCGCCGCCGAACTGCCGCGTGCGGGCATCGTGCACCGCCTCGACAAGGACACCAGCGGCCTGATGGTGGTGGGCAAGACGCTCGAAGCCGTCACCGCGCTGACCCGTGCCATCGCAGCACGGAGCGTGCACCGGGAGTACCTGGCGCTGGTGCACGGCGAAGTCCTTCAGCCGGCGCTGCTGGCGCAGATCGAAGCCCCGATTGCGCGCGATCCCCGGTCGCGGGTGCGCATGGCCGTGGTGCCAGGTGGCAGGCCGGCTCGCACCGATGTGGAGGTGGTCGCCACGCGGAACGGTTACACGGCAGTGCGCTGCATCCTGCACACCGGTCGCACCCATCAGATCCGGGTGCATCTGTCGTCCCGGGGGTTCCCGCTCGTGGCTGACAGCCTCTACGGCGGGCACGACGCCTTGGGCCTGCACCGCCAGGCCCTGCACGCCTGGCGGCTGCGGCTGGACCACCCGGATGACGGGCGCTCCTTGCTGTTCGAGGCGCCCCCGCCGGCGGATTTCTCGCAGGCCTGGCAGACCGTGGTGTCCTGACCACGGTCGACGTGCGGTGGGCGCTACAATGCGCTCCAGACACAAGCACCGCCGCCCGCAGCCCCCCTGGCAATCCCAGGGCGAGTGCCGGGCGAGGAGGGCGGCCACGCACCCGGCGTGGCGATCCCCGCGGCGATGACAAGGCCTGATCCCGTTCCCCGCGTTGCGGCTCGTCCGTCGCGTCGGCCGAGGCTCATGCCGATCGCGCGGTCCCGGATGAGGACGACACACGGCCAATGAACACACAGGATGCAAAGCGCGTCCTCGAGACCGCGCTGATCTGCGCACACCAGCCCTTGCCGCTGCGCGACATGCGTGCGCTCTTCAACGAGGAGCTGGGGGCTGACACCCTGCGCAGCCTGCTCGATGAGCTGGCGCGCGACTGGGAGGGCCGCGGCGTTGAGCTCGTGGCGGTGTCCACCGGCTGGCGTTTCCAGAGCCGCCCCGAGATGCGCGACTATCTCGACCGGCTCAACCCGGAAAAGCCCCCGAAGTACTCGCGGGCCACGATGGAAACCCTGGCCATCATCGCCTACCGCCAACCGGTCACGCGTGGCGACATCGAGGACATCCGCGGCGTGACCGTCAGCAGCCAGATCATCAAGCAGCTCGAAGATCGGGGCTGGATCGATGCCATCGGCTACCGCGAAGCGCCTGGGCGCCCGGCGCTGTATGCGACCACGAAGCAGTTCCTCGACGACATGGGGCTGGCCTCGCTGGATCAGCTGCCCGCCCTTGAGGGCGGGGCGGCGGTCGAGGCCGTGCAGGCCCTGGCGATGCCGCAGCAATCGTCGCTGCTCGACGAGGTGGCTGATCACCCCGAACCCGACGAGCCCGACGAGGTTGAGACCGCTTCGGCGGCTGACGCGGCCGAAGCCGCAGACGCACAGGCAGATGCAGCTGAAACTCCCGAGCCCGCCGACGATCTCTTGCCTGCCGAGCCGGCGCAGCCGGCCGAAGACCTGGTGAACTCCTCCAACGACGCTGAGACCCCCCCTCGCCATGAATCCTGACGTCAACGATACCCCGTCCCCCGACCCCGAGATGGGTACGCCGCAGGGCGAACCGTCGAGTGAGGTGCCAGCGAAGGCCAAGCGGCGCAGTCCGCGCAAGCCCAAGCTGGAAGCCGTTGAAGCGGCGCCTGCGGTCCCCGGGGAAGCCGTTGCGGACGAGGCCTCGCAGCCTGCGCCTGCAGCGCGCAAGACGCCCCGAAAGCGCAAGCCCGTCGCGGGCGACGCGGCGGAGTCAGCGTCTCCTGCCGCCGAGGCGGGCCCGGTGGATGCGGCCCTGGAGAGCTCCCCGGAGGTGTCGGAGCGTGCGACCGCATCGCCCGGCCAGGCGACGGCCGATGGGGGCGGGGAGCCTGCGGGTGACGAGGCTGCCGGCGCCGGTCGCCGTCGGCGCAATCGCCGTGGCCGACGCGGTGAACGGGGCGAACGCGGCGATGGTGGGGAGGCTGGCGCCGGCCCGCGCCCAGCGGAGCGCGGCGACGGCGCTGCGCGCAAGGGGGCCGAGGCGCCCCGCGCCCCCCATCCGGCAGCGCAGCGTGAGGTGGCCGAACGCTTCAACGCGGTGATCGAGGGGCAGTTCGATGCCGAGGTCGAACCCGCCGGTGAGGAAGAGATCGAGGCCGCGACCAAGCGCGTGCTGGCGCCTGAGCCTGATGCGCCCAAGCTGCACAAGGTCCTGGCGCAGGCGGGCATCGGCTCGCGCCGCGACATGGAACAGCTCATCCTGGAGGGGCGCATTTCGGTGAACGGCGAGCCGGCCCACATCGGCCAGCGCATCTCTTTTGGCGACCAGGTGCGCGTCAACGGCAAGCCCATCCGCGTGCAGATCGCACCGCCGGCTCCGCGGGTGCTGGCCTATCACAAGCCGGCTGGCGAGGTGGTCTCGCATGACGACCCCCAGAACCGGCCGACGGTGTTCCGTCGCCTGCCCAAGCTCAAGCAGGGCAAGTGGCAGTCGGTGGGGCGGCTGGACCTCAACACCGAAGGCCTGCTGCTGTTCACCAGCTCCGGCGAACTGGCCAACCAGCTCATGCATCCGCGCTTCGGCGTTGAGCGCGAGTACGCGGTGCGGGTGCTGGGCACGCTGGAACCCGAGGCGCGGCAGAAGCTGCTCGACGGGGTGAAGATCGACGGCCAGCCCGCCAGCTTCAAGTCCATCGAGGACGGCGGCGGCGAAGGTGTCAATCGCTGGTACCGCGTGGTGATCACCGAGGGACGCAACCGCGAGGTGCGCAGACTCTTCGACGCCGTGGGCCTCACGGTCAGCCGCCTGATCCGCATCCGCTACGGCAGCCTGGTGCTGCCCCGCGGCCTCAAGCGCGGGGTGTGGGTGGAACTGGGTGACCAGGATGTGCGCACCATTCGCCGCCTCACCGGCACCGATCAGCCCCGCGGTGGCCCTCAGGGCGGCGGCAAGGGCAAGCCGGGCAAGCGCCAGGGCAGTGGTGGGCAGGGGCAGGGACCTGGGCGGAGCGCCCCGGGGGGGCGCGGGCCCCAGGGGCCGCGGCCCGGCGGCCCCGATCCGCTGGAGCAGACCTATGACAAGCGCTTTGCCCAATCGACCAAGGCGAAGCAGGGTGCTCCCCGCCAGCCCGATCCGATGCAGACCAGCGTGGGCTACATCGGCGCCGATGCCTTCTTCCGCCGCGGCAAGGGCGGCGGACGTGGGCCCGGTGGCGGTGGAGGAGGGGGCGGCGGCGGCGGCAAGCGGGGAGGCCGTGGCCGCTGAGCTCCAACTCCGTACAGTTTCCGGGGTCGGGGCACCACAGGCCCGGCCTCTTTCATCAACTCAAGGGCTACAATCCAAGGTTTTGCCAAGTCCTTGATTCAGGAGAAATTTCATGGCGATCGAACGCACCCTGTCGATCATCAAACCCGATGCCGTGGCCAAGAATGTGATCGGCCAGATCTACAGCCGCTTTGAAGGCGCAGGCCTCAAGATCATCGCGGCCAAGATGGTGCATCTGTCGCGTGGCGAGGCCGAGGCCTTTTACGCCGTGCACAAGGCGCGTCCCTTCTTCAAGGACCTGGTCGAGTTCATGATCTCCGGTCCCGTGATGATCCAGGTGCTTGAAGGGGAAGGCGCCATCGCCAAGAACCGCGAGCTGATGGGCGCCACCGACCCGAAGAAGGCCGACAAGGGCACCATCCGCGCTGACTTCGCCGACAGCATCGATGCCAATGCCGTGCACGGCTCCGACGCGCCCGAAACCGCCGCTGTGGAAGTAGCTTTCTTCTTCCCCGGCATGAACGTCTACAGCCGCTGATTGCGGCTGCAGCGTTCGCATCCTCTTCCGAGGCATGCCCATGGCAGTCAACCTCCTCGACTTCGATCTGGACGGGTTGGCCGCCTACTGCGAAGGGCTGGGCGAGAAGCGCTTCCGCGCCGTCCAGCTCTTCCGCTGGATCCATCAGAAGGGCGCGGCCGACTTTGCCCAGATGAGCGATCTGGCCAAGTCCTTGCGTGACAAGCTCGCGACTGCGGCCGAGGTGCGCCCGCTGGCAGTCCTCACGGAGCAGGCCTCTACCGACGGCACGATCAAGTGGCTGTTCGACGTGGGCGGCGGCGACGCCGTCGAAGCGGTCTTCATTCCTGAAGATGATCGCGGCACGCTGTGCGTGTCGTCTCAGGCCGGCTGCGCCGTCGGCTGCCGGTTCTGCTCCACAGGGCACCAGGGCTTCAGCCGCAATCTCACCACGGGCGAGATCCTGGCTCAGCTCTGGTTCGCCGAACACCACCTGCGCCAACGCCTGGCACTCAGCCCGGGCGAGCGCGCCATCACGAATGTCGTGATGATGGGCATGGGGGAGCCGCTGCAGAACTACAACGCGCTGGTGCCAGCGTTGAGGGTCATGCTCGATGACCACGGCTACGGCCTGTCGCGGCGGCGCGTGACCGTGTCCACGTCTGGTGTGGTGCCCATGATGGATCGCCTGCGCCAGGACTGTCCGGTGGCTCTGGCGGTGTCGCTGCATGCCCCCAACGATGCCCTGCGCGACGAGCTGGTCCCTCTCAATCGCAAGTACCCGCTGCAGGAATTGCTGGATGCCTGCAACCGCTACTTGGAGTCCGCTCCACGCGACTTCATCACCTTCGAGTACTGCATGCTCGACGGGGTGAATGACACCGACGAGCGCGCTCGTCAGCTCATCGCCCTGGTGCGGGGGCATGTTCGCTGCAAGTTCAACCTGATTCCCTTCAATCCCTTTCCGGCATCCGGCCTGAAACGCTCTCCCCGCGAGCGTGTGCAGGCCTTTGCCCAGATCCTGGCCGATGCCGGCCTGGTCACCACCGTGCGCAAGACGCGGGGTGACGACATCGACGCGGCCTGTGGGCAGTTGGCGGGCGAGGTGCAGGACCGCACCGACGTCCAGCGCCGACTGACCCGGCAGCCCATTCGCATCCATGCCCGCCCCGCTCCGGGGGCGGCATCGGCCAAGGAGACAAGTTCATGAGCGTGCGCAAGCGCCCGATCGGTTGGTGGTGGGTGGCCCTGCTGGGCCTGTCCGTGCTCTTCGCAGGTTGCGCCTCGACGGCGCCGTCCGCAGGCGGCTCCACCAGCCAGGCAGGGCGTGCCGACGAGTCTGAAGTGCAGCGGCGTGCGCGCATTCGCTTCGACCTGGCCGTCGCCTACTTCGGACAGGGGCAGAACGCCACCGCGCTTGCCGAGGTGCGACAGGCCCTGGCCTTGCAACCGAACCTTCCGGGTGCACATAATCTCTTGGGATTGATCCATGCTGCGCTGGGTCAGGACGCGCAGGCCGAGGAGAGTTTCCGCATCGCGCTGCAACAAGATGCCGCCGACGCCAACGCGATCCACAACTACGGCTGGTTCCTTTGCCAGCGCCGCCGCTACGCCGAGGCCTTTACCCAGTTCAACCGGGCCATGGAGGTGCCGGGCTACCGCGAAGTGCCGCGAACCCTGGTCACGAAGGGGGTATGCCAGGGCAATGCCGGGCTGCTCGGCGAGGCGGAAAAGACGCTGTCGCGGGCCTATCAGATGGATCCGGGGAACCCGGTGGCGGCCATGAATCTCGCGCTCGTGCTGTACCGTCAGGGCGAGTATGAGCGCGCGCGTTTCTACGTGCGGCGAGTGAATGCCACCCCGGAACTGGTGAACGCGGAAACGCTCTGGCTGGCAGCCCGCATCGAGCACCGCCTGGGCAATCGAGGCGGCGTCAGCGAGTTGGGGCGCGAGTTGCTCCAGCGCTTCCCCCAGTCGCGCGAGGCCGCAAATTTCGAGCGAGGGCGCTTCGATGACTGAGGAGCTCCAGACGCCTGCTCCCGGTACGCCGAGCCCCGGGCAGATGATCCGGGCTGCTCGTACGGCCCAGGGAGTCCACATCGCGGCGTTGGCGGCATCGATCAAGGTGTCCGTGCGCAAACTGGAGGCCCTGGAGGCGGATCGCTTCGACGAATTGCCGGACGCCACCTTCGCGCGGGCGCTCGCACAGACCGTTTGCCGCTCGCTCAAGATCGACCCGGCGCCCGTACTGGCCTTGTTGCCGGCACCAGGTTCGGTGTCCCAGCTCGAACAGGTGTCGCGAGGGCTGAATCAGCCCTTCCGTGACCCGTCGGATGGGCGAGACACGCTGGCCAGCCTCGGGTGGCTGCGCCGACCGGCGCTGTGGGGACCGCTGCTCCTGGTGGTGGGTGCGCTCGTGCTGTGGTGGGTGCCCGGCTCCACCTGGCTGTCCCTGATGGGGCGGAGTCCCGAGGCCTCCGCGCCAGGCGTGGCGGTCGAGGTGGTGCCGATCGACCCGTCGACTGCGGCTGCAGCACCGGCCCTGCCCGCCAGCGAGGCTGCCGTCGCGGACGGCCCCGCCGTGGCCGACGCGCAGCCGGGGGTGGGAACGTCTCCCGGACCTGTGATCGACCCGTCGCCGGTGCTCGTCCGGACCACCGCCGAGAGCTGGGTCGAGGTCCAGGACGCCAATGGCCGCACCCTGGTGTCGCGATTGCTGACCCCTGGCGAAGAGCTCGCGCTGGATGGTGCTTTTCCCATGCGGGTGCGCATCGGAAATGCCGAGGCCACCGAACTCCGCGTGAGAGGCGAGGTCTTCGACACCAGGCCCTTCCGCCGCGAGAACGTGGCTCGTTTCGACATCCGGTGAAGCTCATGAATTCGTCACCTGACATTCTGGGGGATCCCGCCCCGATCGAGGCCGCCCGGCCCGCCCTGCGTCGCTCGCGCCAGGCCCGGGTGGTCTGGGGCTCGCGCGTGGTCACCGTCGGGGGAGACGCACCTGTGCGCGTCCAGTCCATGACGAATACCGACACCGTGGATGTCATCGAGACGGCCATCCAGGTGAAGGAGCTGGCGCTGGCGGGCTCCGAGGTGGTGCGCATCACCGTGAACACGCCCGAGGCGGCGCAGGCGGTACCAGCCATTCGGGAGCATCTCGATCGCATGGGGATCGACGTGCCGCTGGTGGGGGACTTCCACTACAACGGCCACAAGCTCCTGACCGAGTTCCCGGGCTGCGCCGAAACCCTGTCGAAGTACCGCATCAACCCGGGCAACGTGGGCAAGGGCGACAAGCGCGACCGGCAGTTCGCCCAGATGATCGAAGTCGCGCTCAAGCACGACCGACCGGTGCGTATCGGCGTGAACTGGGGCAGCCTCGACCAGGAACTCCTCGCCGAACTGATGGACGAGAACGCCCGGCGCGCGCGGCCCTGGGACGCCAAACAGGTCATGTACCAGGCGCTCGTCACCTCGGCCATCGAGTCGGCGCGGCGGGCCGAGGCGTTGGGCATGGCCCCGGAACAGATCATCCTGTCCTGCAAGGTCAGCGGCGTGCAGGACCTCATCAGCGTCTACCGGGCGCTCGCCGCGCGATGCGATTATCCGCTGCACCTGGGCCTGACCGAGGCGGGCATGGGCACCAAGGGCACCGTCGCCTCGGCAGCGGCCCTGTCGGTGCTGCTCCAGGAGGGTATCGGTGACACCATCCGCGTGTCGCTCACACCCCAGCCGGGCGAGTCGCGCACCCAGGAGGTGGTGGTGGCCATGGAGATCCTGCAGGCCCTGGGGCTGCGCGTCTTCGTGCCGAGCGTCACGGCCTGTCCCGGGTGCGGACGCACCACCAGCACGGTGTTCCAGGAGCTCGCCAAGCAGATCGACGACTTCCTGCGCGCGCAGATGCCGGTGTGGAAGCACCGTTACCCCGGCGTCGAAGCGATGAAGGTGGCCGTGATGGGCTGCATCGTCAACGGTCCCGGCGAAAGCAAGCATGCCGACAT
>CAZKGD010000119.1:0-7879 GCA_964552215.1 uncultured Caldimonas sp. | reverse complement strand
GGCCTGCCCAAGGCCAACCTGCACTACTACTTCCGCACCAAGCAGGCGGTGTACCGCGCCGTGCTGGACGACATCCTGGCCACCTGGCTGGTGGGCACCGAGGCCCTGGTGCCCGAGGCCGACCCGGCGCAGGCGCTGTCGGCCTACATCCGTCACAAGATGCGCCTGAGCGCCGAACGGCCCGATGCCTCGCGCGTGTTTGCCAACGAACTCATCCACGGCGCGGCCGAGCTGCGCGAGGTGCTGCGCAGCGACCTGCGCGCCCTGGTGCGCGAAAAGGCGGCGGTCATCGACGGCTGGATCGCCGCCGGCCGCATGGCGCCGGTGGACAGCACCCATCTCTTCTTCACGATCTGGGCCGCCACCCAGACCTATGCCGACTTCGAGCCCCAGGTGTGCGCGGTGCTGGGCGTCGAGCGCCTGCGCGCGCGCGACCTCGACCGTGCCACCGAGCACGTGCTGACCCTGGTGCTGCGCGGCTGCGGCCTCGTGGCCCACGGACCCTGACCCTGACGGTCTGATCGATCTTCTTCCTGCTCCCTGATCTCTGCATCGAAAGGAACTGCCATGACCCTGTCCCGTCGTCTCCTGCTCGGCACCAGCCTCGCGCTGTCGGCCGGCCTGTTGCACCTGCCGGCCTTGGCCCAGGCCAGGCTCAAGGTGGCCGGCATCTACACCGTGCCGGTCGAGCAGCAATGGGTGTCGCGCATCCACAAGGCGCTCAATGCGGCCAAGGCGCGCGGCGAGATCGACTACGTCTTCTCGGAAAACGTCGCCAATGCCGACTACGAGCGCGTGATGCGCCAGTACTCCGAAGCCGGCCACCAGCTCATCATCGGCGAGGTCTTCGGGGTGGAGGCTGCCGCCCGCCGCGTGGCGCGCGACTACCCCAAGACCGCCTACCTGATGGGCTCGTCGGGCAAGCAGCAGGCGCCCAACTTCTCGGTCTTCGACAACTACATCCAGGAGCCCGCCTACCTCACCGGCATGATCGCCGGTGGCATGACCAAGACGAACCAGATCGGCATGGTGGGCGGCTACCCCATCCCCGAGGTGAACCGCCTGATGCATGCCTTCATGGACGGCGCGCGCGAGATCAACCCCAAGGTGCAGTTCACCGTCACCTTCATCGGCTCGTGGTTCGACCCGCCCAAGGCCAAGGAAGCGGCCTTCGCGATGATCGACAAGGGCGCCGACATCCTTCATGCCGAACGCTTCGGCGTGAGCGATGCGGCCAAGGAACGCGGCAAGCTCGCCATCGGCAACGTGATCGACACCCAGCCGCAGTACCCCGACACCGTCATCGCCTCGGCACTGTGGAACATGGAGCCCACCGTGGACCGTGCCATCGCCCAGGTCAAGGCCGGCAAGTTCACTGCGGAAGACTACGGCCAATACTCGATGATGAAGTACAAGGGCTCGGAGCTGTCCAAGCTCGGCACCTTTGAGTCCAAGGTGCCGGCCGACCTGATGGCCAAGGTGCGCGCCAAGGAAAAAGCCATCCTCGACGGCAAGTTCACGGTGAAGGTGAACGACACCGAACCGAAATCCACGCGTTGATCGATGGCTGACACAGTCCTGCGGCTGACGGGCATCACCAAGCGCTTCGGCGCGCTGGTGGCCAACGACCACATCTCGCTCGAGCTGGCCCGCGGCGAGGTGCTCGCCCTGCTGGGCGAAAACGGGGCCGGCAAGAGCACGCTGGTGTCCATCCTCTTCGGGCACTACCTGGCCGACGCCGGCCACATCGAGGCCTTCGGCCAGCCGCTGCCGCCGGGGGCACCCAAGGCGGCGCTGGCGGCCGGCATCGGCATGGTGCACCAGCACTTCACGCTGGCCGACAACCTCAGCGTGCTCGACAACGTGCTGCTGGGCACCGAGCCGCTGTGGCAGCCCTGGTCACGCGCGCGGGCCATGCGCGAGCGGCTGCTGGCCACGGCGCAGCGCTTCGGCCTGAAGGTGGACCCCGACGCCCGCGTGGGCGAGCTCTCGGTGGGCGAGCGCCAGCGTGTCGAGATCCTCAAGGCCCTGGTGCGCGGCGCCCGCATCCTCATCCTCGATGAGCCCACCGCCGTGCTCACGCCGCAGGAAAGCGAGTCGCTGTTTGCCACGCTGCGCCAGCTCGTGGCCGAGGGCCTGTCCATCGTCTTCATCAGCCACAAGCTCGACGAGGTGCGGCGGGTGTCCGACCGCATCGCCGTGCTGCGCGGCGGCCGCCTCGTGGCCACGCGCGAGGCGGCACAGGCCACGCGCGCCGAGCTGGCTGAGCTGATGGTGGGCCGGGTGGTGAACCTGCCCGAGCGTGCGCGCCGCAACGTGGGCCCCGAGGTGCTGCGCCTCGATGCCGTGGAGGTGCGCGATGCCCGCGGCCGCACATTGCTGAGCGAACTCGACCTCACCGTGCACAGCGGCGAAGTGGTGGGCATCGCGGGCGTGTCGGGCAATGGCCAGGCGGCCCTGGCCGACCTGCTGTGCGGCCTGCTCAGTGCCCATCGCGGCCAGGTGGCCTTGTCGGGCCGCGTGATGCGCGCCCGGGCGCGCGACTGGGTCGATGCCGGCGTGGCCCGCGTGCCCGAAGACCGCCACGCCGTGGGCGCGGTGGGCGACCTGCCCTTGTGGGAAAACGCCGTGGCCGAACGCCTGCACCAGGCCAGCTTCTCGCGCCACGGCCTGGTGCGCGAGCAGGCCGCGCGCGCCTACACCACCGAGCTGCTGCGCCGCTTCGACGTGCGCGGCGGCGGCCCCGAGGTGCCGGCGCGCCGGCTCTCGGGCGGCAACCTTCAGAAGCTCATCCTCGGCCGGGCTCTGGGCGTACGCGGCAGCGCGGCACCCGTGCTCGTGGTGGCCAACCAGCCCACCTGGGGCCTCGACGTCGGCGCGGTGGCCTATGTGCACCAATGCCTGCTCGATGCCGCGGCGCAGGGTGCGGCCGTGCTGCTCATCTCCGAAGACCTGGACGAACTCTTTGCGCTGGCCGACCGCATCGGCGTGATGGCCCACGGCCGCCTGAGGGCACCCCGCCCCACCGAGGCCTGGGACCTGCGTGCCATCGGCTTGGCGATGGCCGGAACCACCGACGAGGGCGCCCATGCGGCTTGAAGCGCGCGCCGAGCTGTCGCGCGCCTGGCTCCTGGGGGCCCCCTTTGCGGCCATCGCCTTCACGCTGCTGGCCTGCGCGGGCCTGGTGGCCTGGGCGGGGGCACCGGTGGGGTTGGCCTATGTGCGCCTCTTCGAAGGCGCCTGGGGCTCGCGCTTTGCGCTCACCGAAACCCTCACCCGCGCCACGCCGCTCATCCTCACCGGCCTGGCCGTGGCGGTGGCCTTCCGTGCTCGGCTGTTCAACATCGGCGCCGAAGGCCAGCTCTACCTGGGTGCCCTGGCGGCCGTGGCCATCGGTGGCGACCATGCCGGCGGCGCGCTGGGCCTGCCGCTGCCGCTGCTCTTTGCCACGATGATGCTGGCCGGCGCCGTGGCGGGGGCCCTGCTGCTGCTGGGCCCCGCCTGGCTGAAGATGCGCCTGGGCGTGGACGAGGTGGTCACCACGCTGCTGCTCAACTTCATCGCGCTGCTCTTCGTGTCGATGATGCTCGACGGCCCCATGAAAGACCCGCTGGCCCTGGGCTGGCCGCAAAGCGTGGCCCTGCTGCCCGAGCTGGAGTTCTCCCGCCTGATCGAACGCACCCGCGTGCACTCCGGCCTGCTGCTGGCGCTGGGCCTGGCCGTGGCGGTGTGGGCGCTGCAGCGCTACACGCGCTTCGGCCTGTCGATGCGGGCGGTGGGCGCCAACGCCCGCGCGGCGGCCTTTGCGGGCCTGCCTGTCACGCGCGTGGTGCTGGGCACGGCGCTGCTGTCGGGGGCGCTGGCGGGCCTGGCCGGCGTGGGCGAGGTGGCAGGGCGTGCGGGCTACCTCACGCTCGACATGTCGCCCGGCTACGGCTACTCGGGCATCGTGATCGCCATGCTGGCCGGGCTGCACCCGCTGGGCGTGGTGCTCTCGGCGCTCTTCGTGGCCAGCGTGCTGGTGGGCGCCGACAGCATGAGCCGCGCCATGGCCGTGCCCACCTACCTGGCCGACGTCATCGTCGCGGTGTCGCTGGTGTCCATGCTGGTGGCCGCGCTCTTCGCGCGCTACCGCATCCGGTGGGGAAGGGCATGAGCGATCTCCTCGACATCCTCACCTCGGCCCCGTTCTGGATCGCCACCCTGCGCGTGGCCACGCCGCTCATCCTGGGCACCCTGGGCGTGCTGCTGTGCGAACGCGCGGGCGTGCTCAACCTGGGCATCGAAGGCATCATGGTGGCCGGCGCCTTCGTGGGCTGGCTGGCGGTGTACCAGGGGGCCTCGCTGTGGGGCGGCGTGGTCGCGGCGGGGGCGGCCGGCATGGTGTTCGGCGCGCTGCATGCGTTCCTCACGGTGAACCTGGCGCTGTCGCAGCATGTGTCGGGCCTGGGCGTGACGATGCTGGCCACCAGCCTGGCCTACTACGCCTACCGCGTGAGCTTCCCCACCGTGTCCACCCCGCCCACCATCACGCCCTTTGCGCCCCTGGCGGGGCTGCAGGGCCTGCCGATCATCGGCCCCGTGCTGGCCGCGCAGACCGCCTTCACGCTGCTGGCGCTGCTGCTGGTGCCGCTGGTGGCCTATGCGCTGTACCGCACGCCCCTGGGCCTGGCCGTGCGCATGGTGGGCGAAAACCCGCAGGCCGCCGAAGGGCAGGGCATCCGCGTGGGGGCGGTGCGCTTCGGCGCGGTGGTGGTGGGCTCGGGCCTGATGGGCCTGGCGGGCGCCTTCCTCACCTTGTCGGCCTTCAATTCCTTCTTCCTCAACATGATCAACGGCCGCGGCTGGATCTGCGTGGCCCTGGTGGTGTTTGCCTCCTGGCGCCCGGGCAAGGCCCTGCTGGGCGCCGTGCTCTTTGCCGCATTCGATGCGCTGCAACTGCGTCTGCAGCAAGGCGGCGGGGGCGGCCTGCCGTATCAGCTGTACCTGATGCTGCCCTACGCGCTGTCCATCCTGGCCCTGGTGGTCATGGCGCGGCGCGCGGCCTATCCTCAGGCCCTGATGAAGCCCTACCGCAAGGGAGAACGCTGACCATGCTCGACCTCGTCATCCGCCACTGCAGCCTGCCCGACGGCCGCCGCGGGCAGGACATCGGCATCCAGGCCGGCCGCATCGTGGCCGTGCAGCCGGCGCTGGCGGCCAGCGCCCCACAAGAAATCGACGCCGCCGGCCAGCTCGTCTCGCCGCCCTTCGTCGATGCCCATTTCCACATGGACTCCACGCTCAGCTACGGCTTGCCGCGCGTGAACCAGTCGGGCACCCTGCTCGAAGGCATCGCGCTGTGGGGCGAGCTCAAGCCCCAGCTCACGCAGGAGGCCATCGTCGAGCGTGCGCTGGCCTACTGCGACTGGGCCGTGGCCCGCGGGCTGCTGGCCATCCGCTCGCACGTGGACGTGTGCGACCCCCGCCTGCTGGCCGTGGAAGCCCTGCTGCACGTGAAGCAGCGCGTGAAGCCCTACCTCGACCTGCAGCTCGTCGCCTTCCCGCAAGACGGCGTGCTGCGTTCGCCCGGCGCGCTGGCCCAGCTCGAACGGGCGCTCGACATGGGCGTGGACGTGGTGGGCGGCATCCCCCACTTCGAGCGCACCATGGCCGACGGGGCCGAATCCGTGCGCCTGCTGTGCGAGATCGCGGCCAAGCGCGGCCTGCGTGTGGACATGCACTGCGACGAAACCGACGACCCGATGAGCCGCCACATCGAGACCCTGGCCTACCACGCCCAGCGCCTGGGTCTGCACGGCCGTGTCACCGGCTCGCACCTCACGTCCATGCATTCCATGGACAACTACTACGTCTCCAAGCTCATCCCGCTCATTGCCGAAGCGGGCGTGTCGGCCGTGGCCAACCCGCTCATCAACATCACCCTGCAAGGCCGCCACGACACCTACCCCAAGCGCCGCGGCATGACCCGCGTGCCCGAGCTGCTCGCCGCCGGCGTGCCCGTGGCCTTCGGCCACGACTGCGTGATGGACCCCTGGTACGGCCTGGGCAGCGCCGACATGCTCGACGTGGCCCACATGGGCCTGCACGTGGCGCAGATGACCAGCCAGGCGGCCATGCGCCAATGCTTCGAGGCCGTGACCACCACCCCGGCGCAGATTCTTGGCCTCGACGCCTACGGCCTCGCCCCCGGCTGCCGCGCCGACCTCGTGCTGCTCCAAGCCCACGACCCCGTCGAAGCCATCCGCCTGCGCGCCACACGGCTGGCGGTCATCCGCCACGGCGAGGTGATCGCGCGCACCCCGGCGGCCACGGCGAGCCTGAATCTGCCGGGGCGGCCGGCTGGGGTGGATTTCAGGCGGGGTTGACGAGGGGCCGGTATGGGGCCTTTCTATGAGTTCTTCAAGCACCGGGGTCATGAGTGAGTTGCATGCTCTCGGTTAACATCTGGGCCGACGCAGGAACCCAATCGATTGATTTAGAGGGAAGTCCCTGTGAAGGGCTAGCCGTCACAACTGCGCCGAATCTCTTTCAGTTCCTCAATCGACGCCGCAGGCGTTGATGCATGCAGCATCGCGTGGCAGTTCGGGCAGACTGGCCGAAGGTCATTCACTGGATCGAGTTGGTACTCAGCACCAATTTCGCCAAGCGGTTTGAGGTGATGCACATGAATGTAGCCGGCACCCCGCGTTCCGAACTCGGCCTCAAAGTTGAAACCGCACACGGAGCAGTCCAGACCCCAGCGTTCAATACAAGCTATCCTTGCTGAAGCGCTACGCTCATAGCGATTCACGGTCACAGTTTGCTTTGCGCCCTCTGGCACAAGCTCAGACTCTGAGAGTTCGTTCGGATCGTAGTGCATGTCGCTGTTAGCTGCATTAGCTAGCGCACGCATGTGCGCAGCCGCGCTTTTCGCGATCAGGATACGGTCTGGCTGCTCAACACAGAACCAACCGCGTTTCTGGCATTGTGCGCGAAGCTCAGCGACAGTGACACCTTGATTGCGAAGGTTCTTGATTGTGCGAAAGCACAGATCTGTCTTGACGCGGTCCAGATGTCCCATGATCGTGGTAATGCCCATGGGAGTCCCCTGTGATGACCAACCTGAGTTCGCAGCCAGCTACTTAGGCTGGGTGTACTTAATCTGCGCCTGCATAAATGCCGGCAAGCCGCGCAAGATAGTTGGAACAATGTCTACGTCATCTACCGTTTTCCAGACAAGCGTTTGAAGCGGTGAGGGCACCCGCTCATCTGTGCCACCATGCTGCGCAAGAACTAGCGGGATAATCCGAAAAGCATCTCCGCGCATGGCAGCTTCATGCAAGGCACGATCGACTTCTTTTCGGATGACTCCGGCATCCACGTACTCGCCGGAGACAAAAAATACCGCAGCTCCGCAGTGCGCAAAGGCATTGTCCACGCCGCGCAATAGCGGGTCACCAGCGGCTAGATCATCTCGATCAAACCATGTCTTCATGTTCAAGAGGCGCAAAGCGCGATCAACACGCTCGATGAGCGGTTTATTCACACCCTTGTGGCTAAGAAAAATTCTGGAGTCTTCCATCTCGCGGCGCCTCTCCTCGGCCCAGTTTTGAATCAGCTTTGCGACTTCAGCGCCGGCAGCTGCTTTCTCGGCTTTAGCTTCCTCGGTGTAAAGATCGGCGGGGAAGGTCCCTGCGATGGCCAGCCCAGGAGCCAGGCCCAATTGTTCAAAGCTCTGCTGGACCGCAGGCGTGTCAGTGATGTTCTCAAAGCCGCGTAGGTTCCGTAGGAGATCCTGCCCCCGCTCCCGCTGCGCTGGGAGGAGTTTTGTTTCCATGCCACGCGCTGTTTGATGGTCCCGGCGCCCCCGAGAAATGAACAGGACGAACTTGTGCTC
>CAZKGD010000118.1:0-7969 GCA_964552215.1 uncultured Caldimonas sp. | reverse complement strand
CCTCCAAAGGCGGTGGGGGTTCGTTTTTTTAAGCGTCGAGAATGAGATCGCCATCTCGCCTCAGCGCACCGGACTTCAGCAAGGTCTCCAGCACGTCCGCTTTCCAGGCGGGCCATGGCTGCTGGACAAAGTGCCGCTGGTACACGAGGCCGAAATAAGGCGTCCGATCGAGCCACTGCAGCAGGTCGGCTTGTGAAAGCCGACGCACCTCCAGCATATGGAACTTGACCAGCACCTTGGCCGCGTACCAGGCGTGGTGGAGGGGGTCGTGCTCAAAGCTGTCCAGCCGGGCCTCGGCACGATCCAGGGCCGCATCCACGTCCGAAAACACTGGGCCATGACCGGGGATGACCTGGCGGGCCCCAAGGCTTCGGATCAGCTTCAGGGTGGCGCGCACTTCCTCGAAGCCGGGTTCGCCGGTCAGCTCTGGAAAAACCACACCGAAGCCGTTCCCCCAGAGCGCATCCGCCGCAATCAGCAGGCCCTCCTGGGCATCAAAGAGCATCAAGGCGTGAGGGTCGTGGCCCGGTGCTCCCAGGACGTACCAACGGCGCTGGCCTATCTCGATGGTGTCCCCAGGAGACAGGGCGCGCGATGGTGTGAACCGGGCGCAGCGCTGGCCGGTTGCCTTGAAGCTCAGGCGAGTTTCATCCCAGGCCTTCGCGGCGTCGAACTCCGCGGCAGGCACCTGGATGGGCACGCCGTATCGCTCCTGGAAGGCTGCATTGCCGCCGCAGTGATCGGAATGAAGGTGGGTGTTGACGATGGACACCAACATCCGATCACCAAGGGCCTGATCCACCAGGGCCAGGGTCTGCTCGGCGTGGCTGAGGTAGCCGGTGTCCACCAGGACCGCGGTGTTCCGTGGCTCGTCAAACAACAGGATGTTGTTCGACGACAGCCAGCCTCGCTCGAGGACATGGACGTCGGTGGGCCACCCTGGCGTGGGCATGTGGTGCAGGGCGTCAGCCGCGCAGTTCGCGGCGCAGGATCTTGCCGACGTTGGTCTTGGGCAGGTCGTCGCGGAACTCGATGTACTTCGGCCGCTTGTAAGCGGTGAAGTTTTCCTTGCAGTACTCGACCAGGTCTTCTTCTGCGAGCGTCGGGTCCTTCTTGACGACGAAAAGCTTCACGGCCTCGCCGGATTTCGCGTCGGGCACGCCGACCGCGGCGCACTCGAGAACGCCGGGGTGGAGGTTCACGACTTGCTCAATCTCGTTCGGATAGACATTGAAGCCGGACACCAGGATCATGTCCTTCTTGCGATCGACGATCTTGACGTAGCCGCGCTCGTCCATCACGCCCACGTCGCCAGAGCGGAAGAAACCATCCGGGGTCATGACTTTGGCGGTTTCGTCGGGGCGGTTCCAGTACCCCACCATCACCTGAGGTCCCCGGATGCAGATCTCGCCGGGCTCTCCAAATGGGAGGTCGCGCCCGTCGTCGTCGCGGATCGCGATGTCGGTGGAAGGGATGGGCAAGCCGATGGTGCCGGTGAACTCCTTGAGGTCCAGGCGGTTGCTGGTCGCCACTGGCGATGTTTCGGACAGACCGTAACCCTCGACCACCGGACAACCGGTGATCTTGAGCCACTTCTCGGCCGTGGCCTGCTGCACCGCCATGCCGCCGCCGTTGCTGACGACCAGCTCGGAGAAGTCGAGGCGTGCGAACTCGGGATCGTTGGCCAGGGCGTTGAACAGGGTGTTGACCGCGGGGAACATGTTGACGCGGTGCTTCTGGAGGGTCTTGATGAAGCCGGGAATGTCACGGGGGTTGGGAATGAGCAGGTTCATCGAACCCAGCCGGGCGCCCATCATGTAGCAGATGGTCAGCGCGAAGATGTGATAGAGCGGCAGGGCGCAGACCACCGTCAAAGGCTTGTCGCCGAGCTTGTCGAGCATGGGCTTGAACCAGGCCTCGGTCTGCAGGATGTTGGCGATGACGTTGCGATGGGAGAGCGTGGCGCCCTTGGACACGCCGGTGGTCCCGCCGGTGTATTGCAGGAAGGCCACGTCGTCAGGCGTCATGGGGGGGCGCTGCAGGCTCATGCGGTGGCCTTCGGCCAAGGCCATGTTGAAGCGGGTCACGGTGCGACCTGCATCGATGGGCAGCTTGAACTCGGGCACCATCTTGCGCACATGGCGCACGACGAAGTTGATGACCAGGCCCTTCCAGAAGCCCAGCATGTCGCCCATCGAGGCGAGCACCACATGCTGCACCTGGGTGCGGTCGATGACCTCCTGCAGCGTGGTCGCGAAGTTCTCGAGGATGACGATGGCCTTGGCGCCCGAATCCTTGAGCTGGTGCTCGAGCTCGCGGGGCGTGTAGAGCGGGTTGACGTTCACCACGGCAAAGCCTGCGCGCAGCACCGCCGCGATGGCCACGGTGTACTGAGGGATGTTGGGCATCATCAGGGCGACGCGGTCTCCGCGCTGGAGCCCCTTGGCTTGCAGCCATGCGCCGAGGGCGGCGGACATCTCGTCGATGTCGCGGTAGGTGATGGCCACGTCCATGCACATCGCAGCGCGGCGTGACGCATGCTTGCGGAAGGCCTCTTCCAGCAGGTCCGGCAGGGACTGGTAGACGTCGATATCGACATCGGCGGGAACGCCCGGCGGGTAATTGTTCAGCCAGGGCTTGGTCTCGAGCGCAACAGAAACGGCAGACACGGTGACTCCAGGTCAGGGGACTGCCCCCATTCTTCGCCGACCCGGCGCCTCACGCCAACGGTAATTGCACTAACGCACGATCGTTCGCACGGACATCGCTTGTCGCCTTGGCGACAGCATCTGGCGCGAACAGGCGGTCCATCAGTTCGGTTTCGCGGGCCTCGATGCAGCCCAGGAACTCCTGGGCGCCGCGCATGGCCTGGAAGGTGTCAAACCCGGATTCGAGGAATTGCTGCAGGTCGGCGAGTCCAGCAGCCTTGGCTGGGCCCCGCATCATGTGCAGGCTGGCCCGCAGCATGGGCTTGCGGGCATAGCTGTCGAGGGAGCGACCGACGGCAAGCGTCAGCGCCAGCTGCAAGCGGCGCTGGTCGGGTTCGCCGCAAGCCTGCCAGGCCTGCACGTAGGCGCCGGGGTCGAGCCGTGGGCTCTGCAGCGCCTGCGCCATGCGGGTGTCCAAGCGCTCCGACAGTGCATGGACGCGCGCCAACCGGACCACTGTCTCGACGATGCCCTGGGGAAAGAGCTTCACCAGGGTGGGAACGATGCGGGCGAACTGGGCATCGCGCAGACTGAAGTCACCAGGTCCGTAGAGTTCGTTGAGAAAGAAGCGCGCCGCCGGGCCGTGTCGGGGGCTGGCCAGCAGGTCGGCATAGGTGATCTGAAAGCGCTCCTGCTGGTAGCGCTTCAAGGAATCGACGCGCTCACCGAGCGCTTCATCGCGGGCGCGCAGGCTGCGCTGGAACGACACCTCGCGCAGTTCGCGAAGGATGTCTTCGGCCTCGTATCGCATGGGGGCATTCTCGGGGTTTGCCGGGGGGTGGAATAGTGGGCCTTCCCTAGCCGAAGGCATGCCGATGGTGCAACACTCCCTCGCCATGCAACGCAGAAGCTTCCTCAAGCTGGGCCTGGGCACCGCGCTCGTGATGGCCGTCGTCGGAGGTACGGTCGTGTGGCTCCGGCCCGGACTTCAGGATGGGCGCATCGCGCCGGGCGTTCGTGTGGCCCTGCACCGCCTGAGCGAAGCTATCCTGGATCGCAGCCTGCCGGCACAGGAGCAGGATCGGGCGCGGGCCGTGTCAGCGCAGATCGATGGACTGGAAGCCTTCATCGCGGGGCTCCCCGCTGCGACGCGCGATGAGTTGTCGCAGTTGCTGGGCCTGATGGCGGCGCCCCCCGGCCGGCGCTGGCTGGTGGGGCTGTCGGCGGATTGGCCCGAGGCCACGGTGGAAGAGATCCGCGAAGCGCTGCAGGACATGCGCCTGTCGTCGCTGAGCCTGCGTCAGCAGGCCTACCACGCCTTGCGTGATCTGACGAACGGCACGTATTTTTCGGAACCGCAGGCCTGGGTCGGGATGGGGTATCCCGGCCCGGCCGATGTGTGAGGACATGCCTCGATGAGCCAGCAGCCTGATCCTGTTGCCGAAGGTCTTGCCCGCGGCTGGCGCGTATCGGGTGGCCCCCACGGGTCCCGGCCCGAGCGCGTGGACTGCGACGTGGTCATCGTGGGCAGCGGTGCGGGGGCGGGGACCACCGCTGAACTGCTGACGCAGGCCGGGCTGGACGTGGTGATCGTCGAGGAGGGGCCGCTCAGAAGCAGCCGCGACTTTCGCCAGCGCGAGAGTGAGGCCTACCCGCAGCTCTACCAGGAGAGTGCGGCGCGCAAGACGGCCGACAAGGCCATCAACATCCTGCAAGGGCGCTGCGTGGGTGGGTCCACCACGGTCAACTGGACGAGTTCCTTCCGGACGCCGGATGCCACGCTGACCCACTGGCAGCAGCATTTCGCGCTGCCCGAGGCGGACCCGCAGGCCATGAGCCCCTGGTTCGCCCAGGCCGAACGCCGCCTGCACATCGGGGCGTGGCTGGTGCCGCCGAACGAGAACAACGACCTGCTGCGACGCGGCGCCGCCAAGCTGGGCATTGCGGCCCCGGCGATCCTGCGCAACGTGAAGGACTGCTGGAACCTGGGCTCGTGCGGCATGGGCTGCCCGACGAACGCCAAGCAGTCGATGCTGGTGACCACCATCCCGGCCGCGCTGGATCGGGGCGCACGCCTGCTGGTGGAGACGCGTGCGCAGCGCTTCGAGCACACCAAGGGCCAGGTGTCGGCGCTCGTGTGCGTGCCGGTGCAGGCCAGCGGCGATGTGGCGCCAGGGTCTCCCACGCGCATCGTGGCGAAGCACTATGTGGTGGCGGGTGGTGCGATCAATTCGCCGGCCTTGTTGCTGCGATCGCAGGCGCCTGATCCTCACGGGCTGCTGGGCCGGCGCACCTTCCTGCACCCGGTGGTGATCTCGGCGGCGCAGTTCGAGCAGCGCGTGGAAGGCTGGCAGGGGGCGCCGCAGACGATCTACACCGACCACTACCTCGACAGCCAGCCGATCGACGGCCCCATGGGCTACAAGCTCGAGGCGCCGCCGCTGCACCCGGTGGTGTTCGCGACCACGCTGTCGGGATTCGGCCCCTCGCAGGCAGAGCTGCTCGAGCAGTTCGCCCACGCGCAGGCGCTGCTGGCCTTGCTGCGGGATGGCTTTCACGAACAGTCGCCCGGCGGGCGGGTGAGCCTGCGCGGCGATGGCTCGCCAGTGCTCGATTACCCGCTCAACGACTTCGTGATGGATGGCGCCCGCCGCGCCTTGCTGAGCATGGCCGAGATCCAGTTCGCGGCTGGCGCTCGCCAGGTGGTGCCGGTGCACGAGATGGCACGGCCCTACACGACTTGGCAGGAGGCACGCGAGGCACTGACGACGCTGCCGATGAAGCCGCTGCTGACGCGCGTGGTGAGTGCGCACGTGATGGGCGGTTGCGCCATGGCGGGCCGCGACACCCTGGGGGTGGTGCGGCCGGATGGGCAGCACTGGCAGCTGGAGAACCTCAGCGTGATCGACGGGTCGATCTTTCCCACCAGCATCGGCGCGAATCCACAGCTGTCGGTGTACGGTTTTGCCAACCGGATGGCCACGGGGCTGGCGCAGCGCCTGACCGGCCGCACGCCGGTGCTGGCCTGAGCGGCATGCTGGCGCGGCTGCAGCAGGCGATGACGCTGGGGCTGGTGGCCCTGGCACTGGGCTGGGCGGTGGTGGCATGGCACCAGGGGCATCCGGCCTGGATGCCGGTGGGGGCCTTGCTGGTGCTCGCCGTCTACGCGGCCTTCATGGCACTGGAGTTCGCGCTTGTGGCCTGGGTGCACCGCGACGACCCGGCTCCCAGGGCGTCGGCCGGCCAGTTGCTGCGCGCCTGGTGGGGTGAGGTGACGACCGCGCCGGGGGTGTTCTGCTGGCGCCAGCCCTTTCGGTGGGATGCCGTGCCGGACGTGCCGGGCCGGCCGGGGCAGCGCGGCATCGTCTTCATCCATGGTTTTGTCTGCAACCGAGGACTCTGGACGCCCTGGTTGCGCCGACTGCAGGCGCAGGGCCGTCCCTTCGTGGCCGTCAACCTGGAGCCCGTGTTCGGCTCCATCGAGGCCTATGCCGACACCATCGACGCCGCGGTGCAAACGCTGGAGCAGCGCACCGGACTGCCCCCGGTGCTGGTGTGCCACAGCATGGGCGGGCTGGCGGCGCGGGCCTGGCTGCGACGCTTCCAGGCCGATGCGCGGGTGCATCGCGTGATCACCATCGGCACGCCCCACCATGGCACCTGGCTGGGCCGCTTCGGCCAGATGCCCAACACCCGGCAGATGCGCCTGCGCAGCGACTGGGTGGAGGCCCTGGCGCGCGAGGAGCCGCCGTCACGCTACGCGCGCTTCACCTGCTTCTACGGGCACTGCGACAACATCGTCTTTCCGGCCTCGACGGCGACGCTGCCGGGGGCGGACAACCGCCACATCAAGGGCACGGCGCATGTGCACATGGCCTTTCATCCCGCCGTCTGGGACGAGGCGATGCGCTGGCTCGACGCAGAGCCTCAGACCGCGCGGATGGCCTCGCCGGGCAGCAACTCACCGGCTTCCAGCGTGGGAAGCTGACGCACGCGCGCGTAGATCGGCGTGAAGTCGGGCGCGGTGGCCTCGAAGAGCTGGTCGAAGCTGTCGATCACGAAGTAGGTGGTCTGGTAGCTGTCGATCTTGTAGCGGGTGCGCATGATGCGTTCAAGTTCGAAGCCCACGCGCTTGGGCTCGGGCGAGGTCACGCTGTGGCGCAGCTCGCCGGCCGAGGACAGGATGCCCGCACCGTAGGCACGCAAGCCTTCGGATGTGGCGATGAGGCCGAACTCCACCGTGTACCAGTACAGGCGCGCCAGCAGTTCGCAGGCGTCCAGCCGGCTGGCTTTCAGACCGCCGGCGCCGTAGGCCTGCATGTAGTCGGCGAAGACCGGGTTGAAGAGCAGGGGCACGTGGCCGAAGAGGTCATGGAAAACGTCCGGCTCGACGACGTAATCGAACTCCTCGGGCTCTCGGATCCATTCGGTGACGGGGAAGCGGCGCTCGGACAGCAGCTTGAAGAAGGCCTCTTCGGGGATGAGGCCGGGCACGGCCACCACCTGCCAGCCGGTGGCACGCATCAGGCGCTCGCTGAGCTCGTCGAAGCGCGGGATGCGGTCGGACGCACCCAGGTGGGCGACGGCCTCGATGAACTCCTGGCAGGCCAGGCCCGGCAGCTGCGCGGCCTGGCGTTCGTAGAGGCGGCGGTAGAGGTCGTGCTGGGCCGGGGTGTAGGCGGCCCAGTCCTGCTCGCAGGTGTAGTCGGCGCGGGCGCGGGCGTAGTCACCGCGCGGCGGGCGTTCGCCCTCGCCGTAGGTGACGGGCGCCACGCCCTGGTTGATGCCACTGTGAAAGTCGACGGCGGTGTCGGGCATGGCGCGGTCCTCGTGGGCTCAGGCGGTGGTGGTGTCGGTCTTGAGCACGCCGCGGCGCATCTGGTCGAGCTCCATGGTTTCGAAGAGGGCCTTGAAGTTGCCCTCGCCGAAACCCTGGTTGCCCTTGCGCTGGATGAACTCGAAGAAGATGGGGCCGAGCTGGTTCTCGCTGAAGATCTGCAGCAGCAGTTCACCGTGGGCACCATCGACCAGGATGTTGCGGGCCTTCAGGCCTTCGAGGTCTTCGCCATGGTCGGGGATGCGCTTGGGCAGCAGTTCGTAATAGGTGGCGCTGGTGGACAGCAGCTTCACGCCGGCCATCTGCAGGGCATCCACGGTGTCGTAGAGGTTGGTCGAGCCCAGGGCGATGTGCTGGATGCCCTCGCCGCGGTAGCGGTCGAGGTATTCCTGGATCTGGCCGGCCTTCTCGTTGCCTTCCTCGTTGATGGGGATGCGGATCTTGCCGCAGGGGCTGGTCATGGCCTTGCTCTTCACGCCGGTGG
>CAZKGD010000117.1:0-8075 GCA_964552215.1 uncultured Caldimonas sp. | reverse complement strand
GCTTCCTTGTACAGGCGCGGCACCGTCTCGAGGTTGTGGTTCATCACGTCGGGCGGCGCGGCCTTGAGGATCTCGAGCGCACGGTCCATGCGGCCGCGGAAATCGGGCGTGAGGATCTCGATGCGGGTCTCGGGCGACAGTTCGCGCGTGCGGCGGATGCAGTCCACGAAGTGGGCTGCGCCACCGTCGCGCAAGTCGTCGCGGTCGACACTCGTGATCACCACGTACTTGAGCTTGAGCGCGGCGATCGTCTTGGCCAGGTTCAGCGGCTCGTCCGCATCGAGCGGGTCGGGGCGGCCGTGGCCGACGTCGCAGAAGGGGCAGCGGCGGGTGCACTTGTCACCCATGATCATGAAGGTGGCCGTGCCCTTGCCGAAGCATTCGCCGATGTTGGGGCAGGAGGCTTCCTCGCACACCGTGTGCAGCTTGTGCTCGCGCAGGATCTGCTTGATCTCGTAGAAGCGCGTGCTGGGCGAGCCGGCCTTCACGCGGATCCAGTCCGGCTTCTTGAGGGTTTCGGCCGGCACGATCTTGATGGGAATGCGCGCGGTCTTGGCCTGGGCCTTCTGCTTGGCCGTGGCGTCATAGGCGCCGGTGGGCTGGGCCTCGTGGACGACGTTCGGGGTGGACATGCGCGGATGCTCCGTCTCAGCCGGCAGGCTGGGGGTCAGGGACTCAGGTGGGCCTGCAGGCGTTCGCCCAGGCGGGCCGCCACCGTGTCCCAGTCGGTGGAAACCCCGAGTGTAGCCAAGTCGATGCTGCGCAGGCCGGCGTAGCCGCAAGGGTTGATGCCTTCGTAAGGGCTCAGGTCCATCGCCACGTTCAGGGCCACCCCATGGTAAGTGCGGTGCTGGCTGACCTTGATCCCCAGGGCAGCGATCTTGCCCAGGCCGGCGAAGGGGTCGGGCCGGTCGGGGGGCAAACGGGCATGTCCGAGAGGGTCGGCCAGGTTCAAATAGATCCCCGGCGCGCCCGTCACGCGGTGACCCGTCACGCCAAAGCCCTCCAGCGTCTGGATCACCGCCTGCTCCAGCCGGTGCACATATTCCTTCACATAGATGCCCAGCCGGCGCAGGTCCACCAGTGGGTAAGCGACCACTTGCCCAGGGCCGTGGTAGGTGACCTGGCCGCCCCGGTTGGTGGGCACCACGGGAATGTCGCGGGGGTTCAGCAGGTGTTCGGTCCGGCCGGCCAGACCCAGGGTGTAGACCGGCGGGTGTTCGCACAGCCACAGCTCGTCGGGGGTGTCCGGCGAGCGGTTTTCGGTGTAGGCCTGCATGGCCTGGACGGTGGGCGCATACTCGACACGCCCGAGCCAACGGATCTCCATGCCCGCCAGTCTAGCGGGGCGGGAAAGCCCCAGGGTGATCCGTGCGGCCCGGCGAAACTCGGTGCGGCCGCCGCCACTCCAAGCGCGATGCCGCCTGTGCAAGGTGGAACTTCGGAGCAAACCCATGCGAGCCTGGCGACGTTGGATGCGCGGACGAGTACAGGGCCTGGCGGCCGCCGTGGGCCTGGGCCTGCTGGGCGGTGCCTGGGCGCAGCCGGCCCCCTTGCCTGGCGGGGTCTTCGTCACGCCCGAGGGACTGCAGCGCTACCTTCAAGAGCGGCGCGACATCGACCAGGCGCTGGTCGAGCACCAGGCGGGCCGCTGGCCCGAGGCCGAGCGCCGCTTCACAGCCCTGGCCGAACAGGGCAGCCCGGTGGGCCGCTACAACCTGGCGATGATGCACGTGCGGCGCGAGGCGGCCCAGTCCAGCCTGAACAAGGCGCTGGAACTGCTGGAGGCGTCGGCTGCCCAAGGCTTCGTGCGCTCGGAGCATGCGCTGGGCGAGATCTATGAACGGGGCCTGACCGGGCGGCCCGACCACGTGCGCTCGGTGCAGTGGTACCTGAAGGCTGCCGAGCACGGTCATGTGGACGCCCAGGTGGCCGCCGGCACGGCCTACTACCTGGGCCGCGGCGTGCCCCAGGATTCGGCGCTGGCGGCCGAGTGGTACCGGCGCGCTGCCTTGCAGGGCGAGATGGGCGCCCAGTACTTGCTGGGCTCGATGTACGAAAAGGGCCTGGGCGTGCCCAAGGACGCTCGCCTGGCGCGCTACTGGTACGACGCCGCTGCCGCGAATGGCGACGAGGCAGCGCCCTACAAGGTGAAAGAGATGGACGAGGTGCTGAAGGGGCAGGCCCTGTGAGGCGTGTCGGTGCCTAGAGCACCACCTTCACCATCGGGTGGGAGGTCAGCGCGCGGTAGAGCGCGTCGAGTTGCTCTCGGCTGGTGGCCGTGACCGTGAGCGTCAGGCCCAGGTAGTTGGCGCCTTTGCTGGGGCGCATTTCCATCGTCGCCGGATCGAAGCCCGGGTCGTACTGCAGGGCCAGTTCGGCGATCGCCGCGGCGAATCCATCGACGTTGGCCCCCATCACCTTGATGGGGAAGGCGCTGGGGTATTCGATCAAGGATTGATCGGCGGGGATGTCCGGGAAACTCATATCGACTGCTCCATCTTGGCCCGTTGGTAGGCCTCGTACAGTCGTGCATAGATGGGGCCGGGTTTGCCTTTTCCAGCCCCATGGCCCACCGGTTCGCCGTCCAGGCGGGTGACCGGCAGCACTTCCTTGGTGGCCGAGGACAGCATGATCTCGTCGGCGGCGAACACCTCGGCCTCGCTGATGGGGCGCAGGTTGAAGCCGATGCCCAGTTCCTCGCAGAGTTCGGCGATCAGGCCGTAGCGGATGCCTTCCAGCACATGCTCGCTGCGAGGGGCACCCAGCACCGCGCCCTCGTGCACGATCCACACGTTGCTGGCCGAGGCTTCGGTGAGGTGGCCATCGCGGAACATGATGGTCTCCATGGCGCCCTGGTCGGCCGACATCTGGCGGGCCAGCACGTTGCCCAGCAGCGAGATCGACTTGATGTCGCCGCGCTCCCAGCGGAAGTCACGCGCGGTCGTGCAGGCCACCCCGGCATGACGCTGCTCGGGCGAGGCCGGCTTCATCGTGCTGACCATCATGAAGACGGTGGGCGCGATGTCCGGCGGCATCACGTGGTCACGCAGGGCGACGCCGCGCGTGAGCTGCAGGTAGACGAGCTGGTCGGTCGCGCCGGTCTGGGCATGGTGGTCGGCAATCAGCTTGCGCATGCGCTCCAGCCACTCCATGCGCGAGTGCGGGTTGGGGATGCGCAGCTTGGCCAGCGAGCGCTCCAGCCGCGCCAGGTGTTCCTCGAAGCGGAACAGGCGCTGGCCGTAGACTGGCACCACCTCGTAGCAGCCGTCGCCGAAGATGAAGCCGCGGTCCAGCACCGACACCTTGGCGTCGCACAGGCGCTGGTACTCGCCGTTCAGGTAGCAGAGGGTGTCGGGCAGGGCGTGCATGGTCAGGTCCTTCGTGACGGCTCGAAAGTGGGGGTCAGCTTACTGGATCCACAGGCGGATGGCATCCCAGGCACGGCCGAAGATGCCGGCCTCGGGCACGGCCTCCTGGACCACGAGCGGGGTCTCGGCGATCACGGTGTCGCCCAGCGTGACCTTGATGCGGCCCACGGCCTGACCCTGGGTGAGCGGAGCCACCAGCGGGTCCACGCGTTCGATCTTGGTGGTGACCTTGTCACCTTCACCGCGCGGCACGGTCACGAACAGCGGGCCGGCCGCCCCCAGCTTGGCCTTGGCAGACTTGCCCTTCCACACCTGCGGCTCGACCACCGGCTGGCCGCCCTCGAAGAGGCGCAGGGTGTCGAAGGCCTGGAAGCCCCAGTTGAGCAGGCGCTGGCTTTCATTGGCGCGCGCCTCCATCGAGGTGGTGTTGAGCACCACGCTCAGCAGGCGGCGCTTGCCATTGGGGAAATCGCGCTGCGCCGAGGCGATGAGGCAGTAGCCCGCCGCCTCGGTGTAGCCGGTCTTGAGACCGTCCACACTGGGGTCGCGGCGCAGCAGCAGGTTGCGGTTGGGCTGGGTGATGTTGTTGAAGCGGAACTCGCGCATCGAGTACATCGTGTAGTACTCGGGGAAGTCGGTGATCAGCCGCGAGGCCAGCACCGAGAGGTCGCGCGCGGTGCTGTGGTGGCCGGGCTCGGTCATGCCGGTCACGTTGGCGAAGCGGGTGTTCTTCAGGCCCATGCGCTGGGCCTCACGGTTCATCAGCTCGACAAAGGCTTCCACGCTGCCGGCCACGCCTTCGGCCAGGGCGACCGACGCATCGTTGCCTGACTGCACGATCATGCCCTTGAGCAGGTCTTCCACTTTCACACGCATGCGCGGCTCGATGAACATCACCGAGGCGCCGCCCTTGCGCTCGTTCCAGGCGCGCACCGAGACCGGCAGGTCCTGCTCCATCGCCAGGCGCTTGTCGCGGATGGCGCCGAAGGTCACATAGGCCGTCATCAGCTTGGTCAGCGAGGCCGGGTCCGATTGCACATCGGGCTCGCGCGAGGCCAGCACCTGGTTGCTGTTCATGTCCAGCAGCACGTAGGACCTGGCGGCCACCTCGGGTGGCGGCAGCGGCTGGGCGGTGGCAGGCAGTGTGGACCAGGCCGTCGCGCAGGCGGCCAGCAGGGAAGCAAACAGTCGTTTCATCGATGCGGAATCGGTTGCGGGCAGGCGCCTTGGCTCAGGCCAGGGCGCGCAGCACCAGGGTCTTCAACAGCGGCAGCTGTCCATGAAAAAAGTGCCCCACGCCCGGCACCACCACCACGGCCAAACCTTGGGGGCGGGCCCAGTCGAGCGTGGATTGCAGCGGCACCACGTCGTCGTGCTCGCCGTGGATCACCACGGTGTGGGCAGGCACGGGGGCCACCTCGAAGTTGCCGGTGGCCGGCCCCACCAGCACCAGGTGCGCCAGGTCGCCGCCCAGTCGCTGCGCAGCGTGCGAGGCCACGAAGGCTCCAAAAGAGAATCCGGCCAGGGCCAAAGGTTCCCCATCCTGGCGGAAATGGGCCACGACGGCGAGCAGGTCCTCCACCTCGCCGCGGCCGGCATCCCAGGCGCCGGCCGAGTGACCCACGCCGCGGAAATTGAAACGCACGACGCGCCAGCCACGTTGCACGAAGGCCCGTGCCACGGTCTGGACCACCTTGTTGTCCATCGTGCCCCCGTGCAGCGGGTGCGGGTGGGCCACGACGGCCAGGCCCTGGCTGTCCCCGGCGGGCGCGTCCAGCGCGCATTCGAGCGCACCGGCCGGGCCGGCGATCACGAGCTTCTCGGTCTGGGCGTTCATCGACCGATATGGGACGCCAGCACCAGGCGCTCGACGACCTGACCGTGCTTCAGATGTGATTCGACGATCTCGTCGATGTCGGCCTCGTCCACGAAGGTGTACCAGACCGCCTCGGGATACACCACCGCCACGGGCCCGCCGGCGCAGCGGTCGAGGCAGCCGGCGCGGTTGACCCGCACCTTGCCCGCGCCGGCCAGCCCGGCGGCCTTCACGCGCGACTTGCAGTGGTTGAAGGCCGCTTCGGCGCCCTGGCTGGCGCAGCAGGCTTCGCCGTTGTCGCGCTGATTCAGGCAGAAGAAGATGTGGCGCTCGTAATAGCTCATCAAGCGATTTTACGGCGCCCCCTGCGGTCGATCGCGCGAGGCCACTCGCGCGATGAGGTAGGCGAGCACCACGTAGGGCCACAGCCACCCCACCCATTGGGCCAGGCCATGGAAGCGGATGAAGCGCCCCTGCTCCCAGGCGGCCAGGCTCTGGGCATGGTAGGGATCGGAAGGAGCGTCGTTGACGAAGCCGGCCAGGGCCGTGAGCACCACCAGGCCGATCGCGGCGGCGGCACGCATGGGCAGTGGCGCCAGTACCACGGCAGTGATGACCCCCACGGCCAGGCCCAAGGGGGTGGCCGGCGTGATCCAGGCCAGGGCGTGCTGGGGGCCGTAGCTGAGCGCCGTGGACAGGGTGGTCGTGGCAAAGCCGAGCAGTGCCGCGCCCGCCACCAGGACCAGGCGCGGCCAGCGCGGGGGGCTGATGGCGAACGCGAGCAGGCAGGGCGCCAGCACCCCCAGGGCCACCACCACCAGTTCGGTCACCGCCGGCAAACGGGCCACCGTCGCGGCCACCGGGGCGTGAACCCAGCCTTCGATGGCTGTGCCTTGAAGGATCTGCTCGATGAAATCGTCCACCCGGTCGGCGACCTGGCCCACGCCCAGGGGCGCCGGCGTTGGAAAGAGCAGGGCGGCCGGCCACAGCAGCAGCAGCGTGAGGCCGACGGCGCTGCGGTCGATGAACCAGCGCTCGCGCAGCCACTGGGCTCGCGCCAGCAGCCCCAGGGCGTGCAGGCCGAGCATGCAGAGCGCCCCGCCGGCCGCGCCAAGCACGTTCAGCCCCCAGTCGAGGTTCGACGGCACACGCGCGGGCAGGAAATTCTGCAGCGTCTCCAGGGTGCCGGACAGCGCCATGCCCACGGCCAGTGCGGCCCCGAAGGCCCGCGAACGCGGCCACTCGCCGCGCAGGGCAGCGCCGGCGACCAGGGCGCCGAGCGGCATGTAGCCCAGCAGGTTCGAGATCAGGTCGAAGGCTGTCCACCACCGTGGCCAGGGCTCCAGAACGAAGGCCCACAGGGGCTGGCCAGAAGGGGTCCAGCCCCGGAAGGGGTAGAGGCTCGCATAGACGATCAGGGCCCCGTACAGCAGGGCCAGTGGCACCAGCGAGCTGCGATGTCGGCCCATGCGGGGTCCGTGCCGCTCAGAACGGCTTGAGCACCACCAGCAGCACGGCCACCAGCAGGGCGATCACGGGCACCTCGTTGAACCAGCGGTACCAGACATGGGATCGCGCCGAGGCCTGCAGTTGTTCGAAATCGCGCAGCAGCCGGCGGCAGTAGTGGTGGTAGCCGATCAGGGCCACGACGATGGCCAGCTTGGCATGCATCCAGCCGCTGCCCGGTCCGCGCCCCACGCCATAGCCCAGCCACAGCCACACCCCGAAGCCCAGCGCCGGGATCATCAGCAGCGACATGAAGCGGTAGAGCTTGCGCGCCATCAGCAGCAGGCGCTCGCGTTCGGCGTGGCTGTCCGGGCTCACCATCGCCAGGTTCACGAAGATGCGTGGCAGGTAGAACAGTCCGGCGAACCAGCTGACCACGAAGACGATGTGCAGGGACTTGATGACGGCGTAGAGCATGCGCGGCATGATAGCGACGCGCAAAAGAAAGAGCCCCAGTCGGGGACTGGGGCTTCAAAGCCTTAACGCTGTCATCACGGTAAGGCACCTGCTCAGGGAGGAAAAGCAGGGAATGAACGCCTTGCGACGTATCATTCACATGTGAGCTTATCACAGATCCGTGACAGGCTGGGGCGGCCCAGTGTTCCACTGGGGCATGGAAAACACCAGCTTTTCACGCTTTCAAACGCTTGTTACAGGATTTCGCCTTGGCCTTTCCCGCTTCCTTTCCGGCGGCCCGTCCCCGCCGTCTGCGCCGCGACGATGCGACCCGCCGCCTGGTGCGCGAACACGCTCTGCACACCGATGACCTCATCTACCCGGTGTTCGTGCTGGATGGGCAGGGACAGACCCAGGACGTGGCCTCGATGCCCGGCGTGCAGCGCCTCAGCCTGGACCGCCTGCTCCCTGTGGCCGAGCGCTGCCTGATGCTGGGCGTCCCGGCGATGGCGTTGTTCCCCGTGATCGAACCGGCCCTGAAGACGCCGGACGGCCGTGAAGCGCTGAACGCAGAGGGCCTGGTGCCGCGCGTGGTGCGCGAGCTCAAACGCCGTTTCCCTGAACTGGCGGTGATGACCGATGTTGCACTCGACCCCTTCACCAGCCACGGCCAGGACGGACTGCTCGACGACACCGGCTACATCCTCAACGACGAGACGGTCGAGGTCCTGGTCAAGCAGGCCCTGGTGCAGGCCGAGGCGGGCGTGGACATCGTCGCGCCCTCGGACATGATGGATGGCCGCATCGGTGCGATCCGCCAGGCGCTGGAGGCGCGCGGGCTCATCCACACCCGCATCATGGCCTACAGCGCCAAGTACGCCTCGGCCTTCTACGGCCCCTTCCGCGATGCCGTGGGCTCGGCAGCCAACCTGGGCAAGAGCAACAAGAAGGTCTACCAGATGGACCCCGGCAACAGCGACGAGGCC
>CAZKGD010000116.1:0-8193 GCA_964552215.1 uncultured Caldimonas sp. | reverse complement strand
CAAGGGTGGGCGTGACGTCTACCTCTTTTATAATGATCCGGCCACCACCGAGATCTACACGCTGATGAAGTTCGCGATGGACCGCAAGGCCTTCAAGGAGAACTACGAGAAGGTCAAGACCAAGCCCGGCAAGCTGTGGAACCAGATCGAGGGCGTGAAGGGCCAGGTCTACGACTGGCCCACCTCCACCTACATCGCCGAGCCGCCCTTCTTCCAGGGCTTCACCGCCCAGCCGCAGGCCAGCGACCCGGGCGTGAAGGGCGCGCGCATCATGGCCCTGTTCGGTGACTCGATCACCACCGACCACATCTCGCCGGCCGGCTCGATCAAGGAGTCCTCGCCCGCGGGCCAGTGGCTCAAGGCCCACAACGTGCTCAAGGCCGACTTCAACAGCTACGGCTCGCGCCGCGGCAACCACGAGGTGATGATGCGCGGCACCTTCGCCAACGTGCGCATCAAGAACCTGATGATTCCGCCGCGCGAGGACGGCTCGCGCGAAGAAGGCGGGGTGACGCTCTTCCAGCCGGGCGGCGAGAAGATGTTCATCTACGACGCCGCGATGAAGTACATCGCCCAGGGCACGCCCACGGTCATCTTCGCCGGCGAGGAGTACGGCACCGGCTCCAGCCGCGACTGGGCGGCCAAGGGCACGCAGCTGCTGGGCATCAAGGCCGTGGTGGCGCGCAGCTTCGAGCGCATCCACCGCTCCAACCTGGTGGGCATGGGCGTGCTGCCCCTGCAGTTCAAGGGCAGCGATTCCTGGGAAAGCCTGGGGCTCCAGGGCGACGAAGTGATCGACGTGGTGATCGGCGGCGAACTCAAGCCGCAGGCCGATGTGACCTTGGTCATTCGCCGCGGCGATGGCAGCCGCCAGGAGGTGACGGTGACGCTGCGCATCGACACGCCCATCGAGGTGGACTACTACCAGCACGGCGGCATCCTGCCCTACGTGCTGCGCCAGTTGCTGGCGGCCTGAGGACGGTCAACGGGCCAGGCTGGTGTAGCTGGCCTCGTCAAAGCCCACCAGCACGCGCTCGCCCGCCTCGATCACGGGCCGCTTGATCACACTGGGCTGGGCCAGCATCAGCGCACGCGCTCCGGCGTCGGACGCTGCTGCAGCCTGGGCCGTCGCATCGAGCTTGCGCCAGGTGGTGCCCTGTCGGTTCACCAGCCGCGCCGCGCCCACGGCGTGGATCCACTGGTCGAGCCGCGCCGGCGGCACACCCTGCTTCTTGAAGTCGTGGAAGGTGTAGGCAACGCCGTGCTCATCCAGCCAGCGGCGGGCCTTCTTGACGGTGTCGCAGTTGGGAATGCCGTAGAGCATGATCATGGGCTGGCAGTGTGGCCGTGCGCCATGCCCGGGTCAAGCCGGGTAGTCTTCATCCCCGTCGCACAGGGGGTCGACACCGTAGCCGGTCGAGGTCACCTGACCCGAGGTGCGGTCGAGACTCACCTGGAACCACTGGCAGAAGGGCGATTCGTAGCGGTAGGACCAGACCAGCTCATTGCGTCGGGGAATCGAGATCACCTCGGACGGACGACCCAGGCCGTACAGGACCTCAGCACGGCTGGCGCCCACGGGCACGGCATTGAAACGGGTCTCGGTGAGCACCTGCTCCCATGAGCGCATCCGGCCCTGCCCGTCCAGATCCACCATGTAGGTGTGGCGTCCATAGGGACCGCGGGCAAATTCCAGGCGGCGCTGGCCGTCCGGCCCGACGTGATCGCCTGTGGGCGCCCCCATCCGGGCCACCACCTCGGCTTCGGTTGCTCCCGAGGCCAGTGGACCGGGCGCATAGCCCGCGCAGCCGGCCAGCAGCAGCACACCCACACCCAGCGCTGCGGGTTTCAGCCCGTGGATCGATGTCATCGTGTCACTCCTGGCGGAACAATTGCGTTGCCTTTAGAGGCACGGGCTGCACCTGCAGTTCCACCCGCAAGCGCCCCCCGGAAAGGAAAACGCCGTCGACGCTTGCGCGCACGACGGCATCTTCAGGCAATCTGGTGGGCCCTGAGTGACTCGAACACTCGACCTACGGATTAAGAGTCCGCTGCTCTACCAACTGAGCTAAGAGCCCGATTTCCGGTCGGACCACGCCCGGCCAGGGCCAAGGTGGTGGGTCGTGCAGGATTCGAACCTGCGACCAACGGATTAAAAGTCCGCTGCTCTACCAACTGAGCTAACGACCCGGAAAGCCTTCGATTATAGACAACTTTGAGCGTGCCGATCAAGGCCCTCCAGGGCCTTGTGCCAGCGCGTCCAGAACGGCGCCGGCCGCCACGAGCCCGAAGGTGGCCGTCACCGACACCACCGAGCCGTAACCGTGGCAGTTCAGGCTGCCATCGGTGCCGCAGGACGCGTCGGGACGCATCACCGGCTCGCGCGAGTACACGCAGGGCAGGCCGATGCGTCCTTGCCTCGGTGCCCCGGCCTCCTTGCGCAACCGCTGCCTCAACGAGGCCAGCAGGGGGTCGTAGGTGGTGGCACTCAGATCGTCGAGCTGCACCTGGTGGGCATGGCGCTTGCCTCCAGCCGCACCCACACACACATGGACAAGGCCTCGCTGTGCCAGGGCCCAACGTGCCAGGGCCAGCTTCGCGCGGGCCTGATCACAGCAGTCGATCACGGCATCCACGGGCCGCCCGCCCAGGAGTCCGGGCCAGTTGTCGGGCTCGGCGAAGGCCTCGACCGGCCACACCTCGCAGCCCGGGTGGATGTCGGCGATGCGATCTCGCAGGGCCAGCACCTTGGCCTGGCCCACGCTGGCACCAACAGCCTGCACCTGCCGGTTGATGTTCGATTCGGCCACGTGGTCCAGGTCGACCAGGGTGAGCGAGGCCACGCCGCTGCGCGCAAGGGCCTCCGCCGCCCACGAGCCCACCCCCCCGACACCCACGACCGCCACGCGGGCCGCGCGCAGGCGCTCATACCCTGCATCGCCATAGAGTCGCCGAAGCCCGCCAAAGCGGCGCTCCAGGTCGGGTGCCTCGGTGACGGAGGAGAGGTCGCGCAGGTCCATGTCGCTCAGACCATGCGCTCGAGGCGCCACATCTGGTACTTGAAGGCCAGCCAGGCGCCGGCCAGGATGCCCGCCAGGGCCAGGAAGCTGCCCACCGAGAGCGTGGACAGCCCGGACAGTCCCTGGCCGACCGTGCACCCCATGGCCGTGACACCGCCCACCCCCATCAGCACGGCGCCCACGAGGTGATTCGCGGTGTCCTCGGCATCGCGGAAGCCCTCCCAGCGGAAGCTGCGGGTGACCAGCGCATAGACGGCCGATCCCAGGATCACCCCCACACTGGTGACGATGCCCAGCGTGAGCACCTTGCTCGCATCGCTGAAGTAGATGAGCCAGTCCAGGGTGTAGGCATAGGGCGCGACGAAGCTCAGGGACTCCATGCGCTGCGAGTTGGTGGCCAGGAATGTGGCCTCCAGGGTTTGCGGATGCTCGGCCACAAAACCCAGACGCCCGGAAACCCACCACACGCCGAGGATCACTGCGCCTGTGCCCAAACCCGCCAGCAGGGTGTTGCCGCTGCGTCCTTCGGGCCGGGCCCAGGACCAGGCGAGGCAAGCCCCCCCGATCAGCAGCCCCAGACCCAGGGCGGTGGCCGGCAGGCCCCAGCCGGTGGCCGCGCTCACCAGGCTGGGGAGGTCTTGCGGGCCATCGAACTGGAGGGCGACGGTGTCCACGGTGTTGACGCGCAGCATGCCGGTGATGCCCCGCAATGTCGCAAAGGCCGCCACACCCAGGACCACGAAGACGACCAGGGACTTGAGGTTGCCCGCCCCGATGCGCACCAGCGTCTTGCCGCCGCAACCGGAGGCGAGCACCATGCCAAAGCCAAACATCGCCCCACCCACCAGCGCAGAGAGCCAGATGAGGCGGGGAGAGGCATAGATGGTGTTGGAGGCCGACACCCAGCCGACCGAGACCATGGCGTTGAAGCCGATGATGGCCACACCCATGGCCATGACCCACATGCGCATGCGGGTCCAGTCGCCCATCGTGACGATGTCCGACACCGCTCCCATCGTGCAGAAGTGGGTGCGTTGCGCAATGGCGCCAAAGATCACGGCCAAGCCGAAGGCCACCCACAGCACCTGGGTGGTGAGGGCTGAAACGTCGATGTCTTGCATGGGCGCGATTGTAGGCACGGGCCCGCATGGGCGTGCCGGTGCCCGTCGCGCAAGTCCGCTCTTACTTGAGGGCGTTCAGGCGCTCGCGCGCCTCTCTGGCCGCTTCCGACTGCGGATGGTTCTTGATGAGATCTTCGAGGGTGCGGCGCGCCCCGGGACGGTCCTTCAGTTCGATCTGACACATCGCGATCGACAGCCAGGCTTCGGGCGCCCGCGGGTGATTGGGTGCCGCGGTGACCAGCTGGCGGAAGGCCACCAGCGCCTCCTTGTAGTCGCGCCGCCCATAGTGAGCGTTGCCCAGCCAGTAGAGCACCGATTCCGAGTAGCCGCTACCGGGGTAGCGGCGCTGGAAGGAGTCGAAGGCCGCGGCCGCGTTGTTGAAATCACCCTTGCGGAAGATGTCGAGCGCCGCCTCGTAGTCGCGCCGCTCCTCGGGGCGCACGAGGATCTCCTTGCCGTCGACCACCGCCTTCTGAGGTTCGATCTGGCGAATGCGCTCTTCCACTCCTTGAACGATATCGGTCTGGCGGCGCTGCAACTCGGCGATCTCGCGCGTCAGTTCCTCGTTTCGGCCCCGCAGCCGGGCGATCTCGCCGCGCATGAGCTCCAGCTGGGAATTGAGCTCCAGCAGGCTGCGGCGCAGCTGGTCGAACTGCTCGGCGGCGCGAGCCTGCTCGGTCCGCTGCGCCTCACTGGTCTGCTCGAAACGCTGGCGCAGGTCGAGGATGGCACGACGGGCCTCATCGTCGCCGAACAGGGCATGGGCGCCGGTCGGCGTCCACAGGGCAGCGACGGTCGCCCAGGCCCCCAGGGCGGGCCACAAGCGATGTCGGCTCAGGAGTGTCCGCATGGATGAATTCTCGCAGGATCAGCGCAGGATCAGTTCGGCCCGACGGTTCTTGGCCCACGCTTCTTCGTTGGACCCCGCCATGGCCGGGCGCTCTTTGCCGTAGCTCACGGCCTCCAGCTGGTTCTCGCGCACGCCCAGCAGTTCCAGGGCGCGGCGGACAGCCTCGGCACGCTTCTGGCCGAGGGCCAGGTTGTATTCGCTGCCGCCGCGCTCATCGGTGTGGCCTTCGATCATCAGGCGACGCTGGGGGTCGGCCGTCAGCAAGCGGGCGTATCCAGCCACCGTGGGACGGAACTCGTCCTTGAGCACATAGCTGTCGAAATCGAAGTAGACGACGCGCGCCAACTGGTTGGCCGCATCGAGGGAGCTGGCGGCACCACCGGGGGCCGTGACGGTCGAGACCTGGGATTGCGGCTGGCCGGAGCCCACCGGCGTGGCGGTGCGCGACTCCACCGGCGGCGTCTCGTCGAGCTTGACGTTCGAGCCGCAGGCCGAGAGTGCGGCTGCCAGCAGCACGGTACCACCCAGGGTGACCAGGGAACGCAGGTTCATCATGTTTTCTCCGAATGCAAGTGTTGGAGGTGGATCAGCGGCGCGACAAACACGCCTGGAAGGGGAAAGCAGTTCATCGGCCGTACGGGCCCCAGGCGGGCTCCCGCACGTCGCCTCTGTTGGACAACAGGGTGGCCTTGATACGGCCATCCAGCGTGGTGGTCATCAGGACGTTGCGGCCGTTGACGCGAGTGGCGTAGATGATGAGCCGGCTGTTGGGCGCAAAGCTCGGGCTCTCGTCGTGGGCCGTGGCGGTGAGCGTGCTCACGGCGCCGGAGGCCAGCTCCATGAGCTGCAAACGGAAGGCGCCGCCATCACGCGTGACATAGGCCATCCACCGCCCGTCGGGGCTGATGGTCGGGCTGATGTTGTAGCTGCCACTGAACGTGACCCGCTCGGCGGACCCACCGGCTGCCGGCATGCGGTAGATCTGGGGACTGCCGCCCCGGTCGCTCACGAAGTAGAGGCTGCGGCCATCCGGCGTGAAAGCCGGCTCTGTGTCGATGCCGGCGCTGGTGGTCAGCCGGCGCAGGTTGTTGCCGCTGCGGTTCATCGCGTAGATCTGCGACAGGCCGTCGCGGGTCAGCACGGCAGCGATCTGCTGGCCGTCCGGAGACCATGCTGGCGCACTGTTCGACCCCTTGTAGCTGGCGATCGCTCGACGCTGGCCAGAGGCCACGTCCTGGCCGTAGACGACCGGTTTGCGGGTCTCGAAGGAGACATACGCCAACTCCCGCCCATCGGGCGACCAGGCCGGCGAGATGATCGGTTCGGCACTCGCCAGTGCCACCTGCGCCCCTTCTCCGTCGGAATCGGCCACCCACAGGGTGTAGCGCTGCGCCGCCTGGGTCACGTAGGCGATGCGCGTGGCAAAGACGCCCCGTTCCCCGGTGAGTTTTTCGTAGACGTAATCGGCGATGCGGTGGGCCGCCAGGCGCAGGTCGGCATCGGCCACCGCATGGGCTTCCCCGCCGAGATCCTGGCCACGCACCGCGTCCCAGAGCTTGAAGCGAACATCGACCCGGCCATCAGCCAGGCGGGTGATGCTGCCTGCCACCAGGGCGTCGGCGCCGCGGGTGCGCCAGGCCGTCAGCACCGGGCTGGCGCGCTCGTTGAGGACGGCTCCGTCGGTCGGCACCATGCGGAACTGGCCGGATCGCTCCAGGTCGGCCCGCACGATGGCCGACACCTGCTGGGTGCGACCGGCCTCGCCGTCGAAGGCCACGACAGCGATGGGGAATTGGGTTGCGCCCACGCCCGAAATGTCGACCCGGAACTGCGCCACGGCCGGCCAGGCCGCTGCTGCGGCCGGGAGGGCCATGAAGGAACGTCGGGACCACATCGTCATCTAACTCCTCTGTCTTGTTGTCTTGGAGCGCACCGTCGACTGCCGGGCACGGCTGACCCATCGGTCAACGTCTGTGAGCCGGATCGCGCTGACAGGTTCCGTGCAGACCAAGTCGAATATTGTCGCCGCGAAGGCGCGGGCGGGACGCCGGGAGATGAAACAGAACTAAACCAGCCGCCCTCGGCCGGGGCCGGGATAATGAAATCCGGTCTTCTTCCCTCGCCCCTGCCATGACGCCTGCCCCCATCAGCCGCTATCCGGTCCCCTCCCTGGTGGACGTGCCGGACGACCTGCGCCAACGCTTCCTCGAAGTGCAAGAAAAGGCCGGTTTCGTACCCAACGTCTTCCTGGCGCTGGCCCACCGCCCGGACGAGTGCCGGGCTTTCCTCGCCTATCACGATGCCCTGATGCTGCGCGAGTCGGGGCTTTCCAAGGGCGAAAAGGAAATGATCGTGGTGGCCACGAGTGGGGCCAACCACTGCCTGTACTGCGTGGTGGCCCACGGGGCCATCCTGCGCATCTACGAGAAACAGCCCCTGCTGGCCGACCAGGTCGCCGTGAACCACCGCAAGGCCGACGTGAGCCCGCGCCAGCAAGCGATGCTCGACTTCGCGCTCAAGGTCTGCCTGCGCTCGCACGAGGTGGTGGAGGCCGACTTTGAAGCGTTGCGCTCGCATGGCTTCTCGGACGAAGACATCTGGGACATCGGCGCCATCACCGCCCTCTTCGGCCTGTCCAACCGCATGGCCAACCTGATCAACCTACGGCCCAATGACGAGTTCTACCTGATGGGCCGGGTCCCCCGGGCCAAGGCCTGAGCCTGCCTCACCTCAGAGCAGCACGATGTCGTACTGTTCGGGCGAGAGCGTGGGCTCGGTGCGCAGCGAGATCGGCTTGCCGATGAAGTCGCTCAGCCCCGCGAGGTGCTGGCTCTCCTCGTCGAGCAGCATCTCGACCACGGCTGCGCTCGCCACGACGCGGAATTCCTTGGGGTTGAACTGGCGTGCTTCGCGCAGGATCTCGCGCAGGATGTCGTAGCACACACTGCGCGGCGTCTTGACGGACCCCTTGCCCTGGCAGGTGGGACAAGGTTCGCACAGCATGTGGGCCAGCGACTCGCGGGTGCGCTTGCGCGTCATCTCCACCAGGCCCAGTTGGGTGAAACCGCTGACCGTCATCTTCACGCGGTCTCTCGCAAGCTGACGGCGCAGTTCCGACAACACCGCGTCCTGGTGCTCTTCGCGCACCATGTCGATGAAGTCGATGATGATGATGCCGCCCAGGTTGCGCAGGCGCAGCTGG
>CAZKGD010000115.1:0-8487 GCA_964552215.1 uncultured Caldimonas sp. | reverse complement strand
ACCAGAGCCGCCGCCACATGACGCTGCGCGGCCTGTTCGAGTTCAAGGTCGATCCCGCGAAGGCCATCCCGCTCGACCAGGTCGAGCCGGCCAGCGAGATCGTCAAGCGCTTCGCCACCGGCGCCATGTCGCTCGGCTCCATCTCCACCGAGGCGCACGCCACGCTGGCCGTCGCCATGAACCGCATCGGCGGCAAGAGCAACACCGGCGAGGGCGGCGAGGACGAGCGCCGCTATCGCAACGAGCTCAAGGGCATCAAGATCACCAAGGGCGAGACGCTCAAGTCCATCATCGGCGAGGACGTCGTCGAGGTCGACCTGCCGCTGGAAGACGGCGACAGCCTGCGCTCGAAGATCAAGCAGGTGGCTTCGGGCCGCTTTGGCGTCACGGCCGAGTACCTGCAGAGCGCCGATCAGGTGCAGATCAAGATGGCCCAGGGCGCCAAGCCCGGCGAGGGCGGCCAGCTGCCCGGCGGCAAGGTGTCAGACTACATCGGCAAGCTTCGCTACAGCGTGCCCGGCGTGGGCCTCATCAGCCCGCCGCCGCACCACGACATCTACTCCATCGAAGACCTGGCCCAGCTGATCCACGACCTGAAGAACGTGGCGCCGCACGCCAGCATCAGCGTCAAGCTGGTGTCCGAGGTGGGCGTGGGCACCATCGCCGCGGGCGTGGCCAAGTGCAAGGCCGACCACGTGGTGATCGCCGGCCACGACGGTGGCACCGGCGCCTCGCCCTGGTCGTCCATCAAACACGCGGGCAGCCCGTGGGAAATCGGCCTGGCCGAGACGCAGCAGACGCTGGTGCTCAACCGCCTGCGCAGCCGCATCCGCGTGCAGGCCGACGGCCAGATGAAGACCGGCCGCGATGTGGTGATCGGTGCGCTGCTGGGCGCCGACGAGTTCGGCTTCGCCACCGCGCCGCTGGTGGTGGAGGGCTGCATCATGATGCGCAAGTGCCACCTGAACACCTGCCCGGTGGGCGTGGCCACGCAGGACCCGGTGCTGCGCCGCAAGTTCCAGGGCAAGCCCGAGCACGTGGTGAACTACTTCTTCTTCGTCGCCGAGGAAGCGCGGTCCATCATGGCCCAGCTGGGCATCCGCACCTTCGACGAGTTGATCGGCCGTGCCGACCTGCTCGACATGAAGAAGGGCATCGAGCACTGGAAGGCCCGCGGCCTGGACTTCAGCCGCATCTTCCACCAGCCGACCGTGCCGGCCGAGATCGCCCGGTACCACGTCGAGACCCAGGACCACGGCCTGGAGCGTGCGCTGGACGTGCGCCTGATCGAGCGTTCGCGTGCGGCCATCGACAAGGGCGAGAAGGTCCAGTTCATCGAGACGGCACGCAATGTCAACCGCACTGTGGGCGCGATGCTCTCGGGCGAGGTGATCCGCCGCCATCCCGAGGGCCTGCCCGACGACACCATCCACATCCAGATGGAAGGCACCGGCGGCCAGAGCTTCGGCGCCTTCCTGGCCAAGGGTGTCACGCTCTACCTGATCGGGGACGCCAACGACTACACCGGTAAGGGCCTCTCGGGCGGCCGGGTGGTGGTGCGCCCGAGCATCGACTTCCGGGGCGACGCCACCAAGAACATCATCGTGGGCAACACGGTGCTGTATGGCGCCACCAGCGGCGAAGCCTTCTTCCGCGGCGTGGCGGGCGAGCGCTTTGCCGTGCGCCTGTCGGGGGCCACTGCGGTGGTCGAAGGCACCGGTGACCACGGCTGCGAGTACATGACCGGCGGCACGGTGGTGGTGCTGGGCCAGACCGGCCGCAACTTTGCGGCCGGCATGAGCGGCGGCATCGCCTACGTCTATGACGAGGACGGCCAGTTCGCCAAGCGCTGCAACACCGCGATGGTGGGCCTGGAGAAGGTGCTGCCCGCCGCCGAGCAGCGTGCGAGCGTGGATGCCGCGATCTGGCACAAGGGCCAGACCGACGAGGAACTGCTCAAGAAGCTGGTGCAGGACCACAACCGCTGGACCGGCTCGCAGCGCGCGCGCGACATCCTCGACCGCTGGGACGAGGCCCGCACGAAGTTCGTGAAGGTCTTCCCGCACGAGTACAAGCGCGCGCTGGGCGAAATCCACGCCCGCGACGAGGCTGCCCAGACCATCGAGCGGGCCAAGTCGAGCGACAAGCCCAAGTCCACCAAGGCCAAGGCCTGAGCCGCATCAGGAGTTCAAGAACATGGGAAAAGTCACTGGCTTTCTGGAATACGGGCGTCTCGAGGAAGGCTATGAGCCGGTCGAGAAGCGGCTGAAGACCTACAAGGAATTCGTCATCGGCCTCAAGGAGGACGAGGCGAAGATCCAGGGTGCGCGCTGCATGGACTGCGGCACGCCGTTCTGCAACAACGGCTGCCCGGTCAACAACATCATCCCGGACTTCAACGACCTCGTGTACCGCGGCGACTGGCGCAATGCCATCGAGGTGCTGCACTCCACCAACAACTTCCCGGAGTTCACCGGCCGCATCTGCCCCGCTCCCTGCGAGGCGGCGTGCACGCTCAACGTCAATGACGATCCGGTGGGCATCAAGTCCATCGAGCACGCCATCATCGACCGCGCCTGGATGGAAGGCTGGGTGCTGCCCCAGCCGCCGGCACGCAAGACCGGCAAGAAGGTGGCCGTGGTCGGCTCCGGCCCGGCCGGCCTGGCCGCGGCGCAGCAGCTCGCGCAGGCCGGCCACGACGTGACGGTGTTCGAGAAGAACGACCGCATCGGCGGCCTGCTGCGCTACGGCATCCCCGACTTCAAGATGGAGAAGTCGCACATCGACCGCCGCGTCAAGCAGATGGAGGCCGAAGGCGTCACCTTCCGCACCGGCGTGCTGGTGGGCAAGATGCCCGAGGGCTCCAAGGTCACCAACTGGGCCAAGGAAACCCTCAGCGCCGAGCAACTGCGCAAGGACTTTGACGCGGTGCTGCTGGCCGGCGGCGCCGAGCAGTCGCGCGATCTGCCGGTGCCCGGCCGTGACCTGGCCGGCGTGCACTTCGCGATGGAATTCCTGCCCCAGCAGAACAAGGTGGTGGCCGGCGACAAGCTCAAGGACCAGCTCCGCGCCGATGGCAAGCATGTCATCGTGATCGGCGGTGGCGACACCGGCTCCGACTGCGTGGGCACGTCCAACCGCCATGGTGCCAAGAGCGTCACCCAGTTCGAGCTGATGCCCATGCCGCCCGAGCACGAGGACAAGCCGCTGACCTGGCCGTACTGGCCCTACAAGCTGCGCACCTCCTCCAGCCACGAGGAAGGTTGCGTGCGCGAGTTCGCCATCGCCACCAAGGAGTTCATCGGCGAGAAAGGTCAGGTCACCGGCCTGAAGACCGTGCGCGTCGAGTGGAAGGACGGCAAGATGGTCGAGGTTCCGGGCTCCGAGCAGGTCATGAAGGCCGATCTCGTGCTGCTGGCCATGGGCTTCGTGAGCCCGGTCGGTTCCGTGATCGAGGCCTTTGGCGTGGACAAGGACAACCGGGGCAACGCCAGGGCCGGCACCGACTTCATCGGCGGCTACCGCACCAATGTGGACAAGGTCTTTGCTGCCGGCGACATGCGCCGCGGTCAGTCGCTGGTGGTCTGGGCCATCCGCGAGGGTCGGCAGGCTGCCCGCGCCGTGGATGAGTTCCTGATGGGGCACAGCGACCTTCCCCGCTGACGGCCTGGGCCGCCTTTGGGCGGCCTTTTCACGCGAATCCGTGGCGCGCACGCCACAAAGACCCCCCGCCTGCGCAGGCCTGTCCTGGGCCGGCGGCCGGGGCACTCCCGTGTTTTCCCCTATCATCCGTCAGCCGGTGCCTTGTCCCCACCGGCTTTTTTTGTCCCGGATGCTGAACCACACCCTGGCCCCCACCCCCCACACCCCGCCGCTGGTCGAGCTGCGCGGGGTGACCTTCGGCTATGGGGACCGAGTCATCATCGAAGACGTGAGCCTCACTGTGCCCCGCGGCAAGGTGGTGGCCCTGATGGGCACCTCCGGTGGCGGCAAGACCACCGTGCTGCGCCTCATCGGGGGCCAGGTCAAGCCCCAGAAGGGCCAGGTGCTCTTCGACGGTGTGGATATCGCGGCGATGGACCGCACCGAGCTCTACGCCATCCGTCGGCGCATGGGCATGCTCTTCCAGTTCGGCGCCCTGTTCACCGACCTGTCCGTCTTCGACAACGTGGCCTTCCCGCTGCGCGAGCACACGCGCCTGAGCGAGGAGATGATCCGCGACCTGGTGCTGATGAAGCTCGACGCCGTGGGCCTGCGCGGTGCGCGCGACCTGATGCCCTCCCAGGTGTCGGGGGGCATGGCGCGGCGCGTTGCGCTGGCACGGGCCATTGCGCTCGACCCCGATCTCATCATGTACGACGAGCCCTTTGCCGGGCTCGACCCGATCTCGATGGGCGTGGCAGCGCGCCTGATCCGCCAGCTCAACCAGGCCCTGGGCGTGACCAGCCTGGTGGTGTCGCACGATGTGGACGAGACCTTCCTGATCGCCGACCACGTGGTGTTCCTGGCCAACGGCCGCATCGCGGCCCAGGGCACGCCGGCCGAGATGCGCTCGACCGACGACCCGCTGGTGCGCCAGTTCGTCGATGCCGAGGGCGATGGCCCGGTGCGCTTCCATTACCCGGCCACCGATGTGGCCGAGGACTTTCGCCTGCCCGGAGGCCGCCCATGATCGGCTGGCTGCATCCCGGGCGTGTGGGACGTGCCGTACGGGGCTTCCTGGCCGACCTGGGCCGCGCCGCACGCATGCTGGGCTACCTGTTCGCGCTGGGAGGCAAGGCCTTCGCCCGCCCGCGCCTGGTGGCCGACCAGTTGCACTTCCTGGGCAACTACTCGCTGGCCATCATCGCGGTGTCCGGCCTGTTCGTGGGTTTCGTGCTGGGCCTGCAGGGCTACTACATCCTGCAGCGCTACGGCTCGTCCGAGGCGCTGGGGCTGATGGTGGCGCTGTCGCTGGTGCGCGAACTCGGCCCCGTGGTGACCGCCTTGCTTTTTGCCGGCCGCGCCGGCACCTCGCTCACGGCCGAGATCGGCCTGATGAAGGCGGGCGAGCAGCTCACCGCGATGGAGATGATGGCCGTCGATCCGGTGCAGCGCGTGCTGGCGCCGCGCTTCTGGGCCGGCATCATCGCGATGCCCCTGCTGGCCGCGGTGTTCAGCAGCGTGGGCATCATCGGCGGCTGGGTCGTCGGCGTGGTGATGATTGGCGTCGATGGCGGCGCCTTCTGGTCGCAGATGCAGGCGGGCGTGGACGTGTGGTCCGACGTCGGCAACGGGGTGATCAAGAGTTTCGTGTTCGGCGTGACGGTGAGCTTCATCGCCCTGTGGCAGGGCTTCGAGGCCAAGCCCACGCCCGAGGGTGTGTCGCGGGCGACCACCCGCACCGTGGTGGTGGCGTCCCTGGCCGTGCTGGCCCTGGACTTCATGCTCACCGCCTGGATGTTCTCGATCTGATGTGATGCTTGTTGAGCCGCGGACTCAGGTTCGTCGGCAGGAGTGGTGTGATGCCTCAGTCTCGACATGATGTGTGGGTGGGCCTGTTCGTGCTGCTGGGCGGCGCGGCCCTGCTCTTCCTGGCCCTGCAGGCCGGCAACCTGCTGTCGCTGTCCTTCGAGGACACCTACCGCGTGCAGGCCCGCTTCGACAACATTGGCGGTCTCAAGCCCCGCTCGGCGGTGCGCAGCGCCGGCGTGGTGGTGGGTCGCGTCGAGTCAATCAATTTCGACGACACGACCTACCAGGCCAATGTGACCCTGAGCCTGGAGAAGCGTTTCGCCTTCCCGAAGGACAGCTCGGCCAAAATCCTCACGGCCGGCCTGCTGGGCGAGCAGTACATCGGCCTGGAGCCGGGCGCCGAAGAGCAGAACCTTGCAGCCGGTGACGTCATCACCCAGACCCAGTCGGCCGTGGTGCTGGAGAACCTGATCAGCCAGTTCCTCTTCAACCGGGCGGCGGAAGCGGGTGACGGCGCTTCGCGCCCCTGACGCTCGCCGGGAGTCTCCACATGCGACACCTGATGGTCCGACTGGTGCTGCTGGCCTCGCTGGGCGGTCTGGGCGCCTGCGCCACCACCCACCCGGGCGATCCGCTCGAACCCTTGAACCGCAAGGTCTTTGCCTTCAATGATGCCGTCGACCGCACGGTGCTGGAGCCGACCGCCAAGGCCTACCGGGCCGTGGTGCCCAGCCCCGTGCGCACGGGGGTGAGCAATTTCTTCGGCAACATCGGCGACCTCTGGTCGGCCGTGAACAGCTTCCTGCAGTTCAAGGTGGCTGATGGCCTGCACAGCACGATGCGTGTGGGAATGAACACCTTCTTCGGCTTCGGCGGTCTGCTCGACATCGCGAGCGAGGCCGGCCTGTATGCCGTGCCCGAGGACTTCGGGCAGACGCTGGGCCACTGGGGCCTGGGCCCGGGGCCCTATGTGGTGCTGCCCTTGCTCGGCCCCTCCACGCTGCGTGACACGGCGGCCCTGCCGGTGGACATGCAGGCCAGCCCGAGCAACCTGCTCACGAACGATTCCGCCACAGCCTATGGCATCACCGGCCTGCGGGTGATCGACACGCGCACCCGCCTGCTGGATGCCACGCGCATGCTCGACGACGCGGCGCTCGACAAGTACCTCTTCACCCGCGACGCCTGGCTGCAGCGGCGCCGCAACCTCGTCTATGACGGTGCGCCGCCGACAGACCCGGACGAAGAGGACTGGGACAGTGAGGAGTCCGCCACGCCACCGGCCCCTGCGGCGTCGGCCCCCTGACGCCCGCATGACGCAGAGGTAAAGATTTGCGTCTGAAAGGCCCTGGTGGCAAGCATTGCTCACAATGGAGGCATTGCGCCGAACCATTCACCGCCTGACCGGGTCATAACCGAGTCGCCGTCAGGCTGAACAAGGAAGGAAAACACCGCATGAACCGACGCCGATTTGCCGCCCTGGGGGCTTCGCTGGGCCTCGCGATCTCGGCCGTGCTGGCCGTGCCACTGGCCCAGGCCGCACCGCAGGCGCCCGATGCCTTCGTCCGTGACCTCTCGAACGACATCCTGGAGACTGCCAAGAAGGACGCCGCGCTCCAGAATGCCGACCTGAACAGGGTGATCGCGCTGGTGGACAGCAAGATCATTCCCCACACCAACTTCCGCCGCATGACCGCCTCGGCCGTGGGCCGCTACTGGCGCCAGGCCACGCCCGAGCAGCAGCAGCGCCTGCAGGACGAGTTCAAGCTGCTGCTGGTGCGCACCTATGCCGGCGCGCTCAGCCAGGTCAAGGACATGTCGGTGCACATGCTGCCCTTGCGCGCCAAACCCGAGGACAACGATGTCATCGTGCGCACCCAGGTGCGTGGGGCGGGCGAGCCGGTCCAGATGGACTACCGCCTGGAGAAGGCCGGCGACACGTGGAAGATCTACGACGTCAATGTGCTGGGCATCTGGCTGGTGGAGAACTACCGCTCCACCTTCGCCCAGGAGATCAGCAAGGGCGGCATCGACGGCCTGATCAACAGCCTGGCCGAGCGCAACAAGGTGGCCGCTGCGGCCCGCAGCTGAGGTTCGGCCGTGCTGCTGCTGCCCGACACCCTGACGATGGCCGAGGCGCCGGACACGCTGCGCATGCTCAACCAGGGCCTGCGCGACCAGGCCGGCGACACCCTGGTGGTGGACGCGAGCGGACTGAAGCGCTTCGATTCGGCCGCGCTGGCCGTGCTGATCGAGTGCCACCGTCTGGCCGCCGCCTGGGGCAAGGCCTTCGAGGTGAGGCACCTGCCACCCAAGCTGGCCGATCTGGCCGGCCTCTACGGTGTGGCGGGGCTGCTGCCCAACGGAAGCACGGCCGCAGCCTGAGCGCTGCCGGCCCTGCGCTCACTCTGGTTGGGCGTAGCGCTTGGCGCGCAGGTTGCGCTTGATCTCCTGCAGCATCGGGCGCAACTGCTCGCCCAGGCGCAGGGCCACACCGGTGGTGAGGATGTCGATCACCGTCAGGTGCAGCAGCCGCGACACCATGGGGCTGTAGCGGTCGTAGTCCTCGGGATGATCCACCGCCAGCAGCACCTGCGCATGGTGCGTGAGCGGCGAGCCGCTGGCCGTGATGATGATCGTGGTGGCGCCCTTGCGGCGCGCGATCTCGGCAGCGTCGAGCAGGTCGCGGCTGCGGCCCGAGTTGGAGATGATCACCGCGCAGTCGCCCGGCTGCAGCATGGTCGCACTCATCACCTGCACGTGGCCGTCGCTATAGGCCACCGCGTTCACGCCCAGGCGAAAGAACTTGTGCTGCGCGTCCTGCGCCACGATGCCCGAGTTGCCCACGCCGTAGAACTCGATGCGCCGCCCGCTCTTGCCGGCCGCCGTCAGGGCCTCGATCGCGCGCTCGAAAGCATGGCTGGCTGCGTCATTGCGGAACTTCAGCAGGGCCGAAACCGCGTTGTCGATCACCTTGACGATGAGGTCGCCGGGCTTGTCGTCCTCGTCCACCGAGCGGTGCACGAAGGGCAC
>CAZKGD010000114.1:0-8549 GCA_964552215.1 uncultured Caldimonas sp. | reverse complement strand
TGTGGTGTCAGGACGAGCCGCAGAACCAGGGCGCCTGGTTCTTCGTGCAGCACTATATCCACGAGAACATGCTTGAAGGCCAGAAGCTCGGTTACGCCGGCCGTCCGGCCTCGGCCTCGCCGGCGGTGGGTTACGCCCACCTCCACCAGGAGCAGCAGAAAGCCTTGCTCGACCAGGCCTTCGCCAAGCTCAAGGGTTTCGTGCTCACCAAATAAGTCCTGGATGCGCTGGCGGGGAGCCCCAAGACGGGCACCGCCGGCGCGGCGACACGCATAGCGAAAGAACAAACATGGCAATCATCGAAGTCAAGGTTCCCCAATTGTCCGAATCGGTGGCCGAGGCCACCCTGCTGTCCTGGAAGAAGCGCCTCGGCGAGGCCGTCAGCGCCGACGAGATCCTCATCGAGATCGAGACCGACAAGGTCGTGCTCGAAGTGCCGGCCCCGTCGGCCGGCGTGATCGTGCAGCTCGTCAAGAACGATGGCGACACGGTGGGCAGCGACGAAGTCATCGCCAAGATCGACACCGAGGGCCAGGCCCAGGTCAGCCCGCTGGAGATCAAGGCGGCCCCGGCGCCCGCCCCGGCCCCTGCGGCTGCTCCGGCCGTGTCCACGGGCGGCGCCAAGTCCGACGTGGCCATGCCCGCTGCCGCCAAGCTGATGGCAGACAACAATCTGAGCGCTGCTCAGGTCGGCGGCACGGGCAAGGACGGCCGCATCACCAAGGGGGATGTGCTGGGTGCCATCGAGGCTGGTGTGAAGCCCGCCGCCGTGCAGGCGCCGGCTGCTCCGGCCGTGGCCAAGCCCCTGCCCCAGGTGAGCGCGCCGTCGGTCAACCTGGGTGATCGCCCCGAGCAGCGCGTGCCGATGAGCCGCCTGCGGGCCCGTGTGGCCGAGCGCCTGTTGCAGTCGCAGGCCACCAACGCCATCCTGACCACCTTCAACGAGGTGAACATGGCGCCGGTGATGGAAATGCGCAAGCGCTTCCAGGAGAAATTCGAGAAGGAGCATGGCGTCAAGATCGGCTTCATGAGCTTCTTCGTGAAGGCCGCCGTGCACGCCCTCAAGAAGTACCCGGTACTCAACGCCTCGGTCGACGGCAATGACATCGTCTACCACGGCTACTTCGACATCGGCATCGCGGTGGGTTCGCCGCGTGGCCTGGTGGTGCCCATCCTGCGCAACGCCGACCAGATGACCTTTGCCGAGATCGAGAAGAAGATCGCGGAGTACGGCCAGAAGGCCAAGGACGGCAAGCTGGGCCTGGAGGAACTCTCCGGCGGCACCTTCTCCATCTCCAATGGTGGCGTCTTCGGCTCCATGTTGTCCACTCCCATCATCAACCCCCCGCAGTCGGCCATCCTGGGCGTGCATGCCACCAAGGACCGTCCGGTGGTCGAGAACGGCCAGATCGTGATCCGCCCGATCAACTACCTGGCCATGAGCTACGACCACCGCATCATCGACGGCCGCGAGGCTGTGCTGGGCCTGGTGGCGATGAAGGAAGCGCTGGAAGATCCGGCCCGCCTGCTGTTTGACATCTGAGGACATGACGATGAGCCAACAATTCGACGTCATCGTCATCGGCGGGGGCCCTGGCGGCTACATCGCCGCCATTCGCGCGGCCCAGCTGGGCTTCAAGGTGGCCTGCATCGACGAGTGGAAGAACGACAAGGGCGGCCCGGCTCCGGGCGGCACCTGCACCAACGTCGGCTGCATCCCGTCCAAGGCCCTGCTGCAGTCCTCCGAGCACTACGAGCACGCTGCGCACCACTTTGCCGACCACGGCATCGGGCTGAGCAACCTCAGCATCGATGTCGCGAAGATGCTGGGTCGCAAGGACACCGTCGTGAAGCAGAACAACGACGGCATCCTTTACCTGTTCAAGAAGAACAAGGTCAGCTTCTTCCATGGGCGCGGCTCCTTCGTGAAGGCGGTCGAGGGTGGCTACGAGATCAAGGTCTCGGGCGCCAAGGAAGAAGTGCTCACCGGCAAGCACATCATCGTGGCCACGGGCTCCAACGCGCGCGCACTGCCTGGCGTGGCCTTCGATGAGGAAACCATCCTCTCCAACGACGGCGCCCTGCGCATCCCGTCCGTGCCCAAGAAGCTGGGCGTGATCGGCTCGGGCGTGATCGGCCTGGAGATGGGCTCGGTGTGGCGCCGCCTGGGTGCCGAGGTCACGGTGCTGGAAGCCCTGCCCACTTTCCTGGGTGCCGTGGACGAGCAGATCGCCAAGGAAGCCAAGAAGGCCTTTGACAAGCAGGGCCTGAAGATCGAGCTGGGCGTGAAGATCGGCGAGGTCAAGACCGGCAAGAAGGGCGTCAGCATCGCGTACACCAACGCCAAGGGCGAAGCCCAGGCGCTGGAGGTGGACAAGCTCATCGTCTCGATTGGCCGGGTCCCGAACACCATCGGGCTGAACCCTGAAGCGGTGGGCCTGAAGCTGGACGAGCGTGGCGCCATCGTGGTGGACGACAACTGCAAGACCAGCCTGCCCAACGTCTGGGCGGTGGGCGACGTGGTGCGTGGCCCCATGCTGGCCCACAAGGCCGAGGAAGAGGGCGTGGCCGTGGCCGAGCGCATCGCTGGCCAGCATGGGCATGTCAACTTCAACACCATCCCCTGGGTGATCTACACCAGCCCCGAGATCGCCTGGGTGGGCGAGACCGAGCAGCAGCTCAAGGCGCGTGGCGCGGCCTACAAGGCCGGCACCTTCCCGTTCCTGGCCAACGGCCGCGCGCGGGCGCTGGGCGACACCACCGGCATGGTCAAGTTCCTGGCCGACGCCGCCACCGACGAGATCCTGGGCGTGCACATCGTGGGCCCGATGGCCAGCGAGCTGATCGCCGAGGCCGTGGTGGCCATGGAGTTCAAGGCCAGCGCCGAGGACATCGCCCGCATCTGCCACGCGCACCCCTCGCTGTCGGAAGCCACCAAGGAGGCGGCACTGGCGGTGGACAAGCGCACCCTGAACTTCTGAGATCGAAGCACAGGCATCGACCAGGGCGACTTCACCGTCGCCCTTTTTCTTGAACACGCAGGACCGGCATGACGAGCGTCACCCAGCTGTACGAAGACACGCTCAAGGAACGCGGCTACCGCAGCGACCCGGCTCAGCTGCGTGCCGTGGCCGCCCTGCAGCGCTGCCAGGACGAGTGGGCCGACTACAAGGCCCGGCGCTCCAATGCGCTCACCAAGCTGCTGCGCCGCCCGCCGATCCCACGCGGGGTGTACATGTATGGCGGGGTGGGGCGGGGCAAGAGCTTCCTGATGGACTGCTTCTTCCAGGCCGTGCCGCTCACGCGCAAGACCCGGCTGCATTTCCACGAATTCATGCGCGAGGTGCACCGGGAGCTGCAGGATCTCAAGGGCACGGTCAACCCGCTGGATGAGCTGGGCCGGCGCATCGCGCACCGCTATCGGCTCATCTGCTTCGACGAGTTCCACGTGGCCGACGTGACCGACGCGATGATCCTGCATCGGCTGCTGGAAGCCCTGTTCAAGCACCGCGTCAGCATTGTCACCACGTCCAACTTCCACCCGGACGGGCTCTATCCCAACGGCCTGCACCGCGACCGCATCCTGCCAGCCATCGAACTGCTCAAGCAGCACCTGGAAGTCATCAACGTTGACAACGGCACCGACTACCGCCAGCGCACGCTCGAGCATGTGAAGCTCTACCACTGCCCGCTGGGGGAGGAGGCCGATGCGGAAATGACGCAGGCCTTCGAGGAGCTGGCCGAAGCCCGTGACGAAAGCCCCCTCCTGCACATCGAGCAGCGCGAGATCCGCGCACGACGGCGGGCCGGCGGTGTGGTGTGGTTCGATTTCCAGGCCCTGTGTGGCGGTCCTCGCTCACAGAACGATTACCTGGAGCTCGCCTCACAGTTCCACACCGTGCTGCTGTCCGATGTGCCGCACATGCCGGTGCGCATGGCCTCGGAAGCCCGGCGCTTCACGTGGCTGGTGGATGTGCTCTACGACCGCCGCGTCAAGCTCATCATGTCGGCCGAGGTCCCGCCCGAGCAGCTCTACACCGAAGGGCCGCTGGCGCACGAATTCCCGCGCACGGTCTCGCGCCTGAACGAGATGCAGTCGAAGGAATTCCTGTCGCTGGAGCGGCGCGAGGTGGACACGCGCCTGACCTGAGCGTTCGCGTTCAGCTCAGCAGATCGACGCGAACGAGGGCGAGCGAGAGGTTGTCGCCGCCGCCCCGCGCCCGCTGGCGGGCCTTGCTCACCAGCATCTCGCTGGCCTCGCGCGGCGGCAGGGTGTTGACGATGGCGCCCAGCTCGCGTGGCGTGAAGTAGTGCCACAGGCCGTCGCTGCAGGCCAGCAGCGAATCGCCCACTTCCAGACGATCGATGTGGTGCAGGGTCAGCGGCGGATCCTGGAAGGTGCCCAGGCAGCCCGTCAACAGGTTGGACTGCGGGTGGGTGTTGGCCTCTTCTTCGGAGATCTGGCCCTCATCGACCAGGCGCTGCACATAGGAATGGTCCTTGGTGCGGCTGACCATCTCGGGCCCGCGGAAGTGATAGACGCGCGAATCGCCGGCATGGATCACGTCGCACTCGCGATTGGGACTCACCAGGAAGGCTGCCACCGTGCTGTGAGGTTCCTCTTCCGCGGTGATCGCGGTGAGCTTGATCATCAGGTGGGATTCGAGCACCAGTTGCTTGAGCACCTCCCGGGCATCCTCGGAGGTGGGGGCGTAGCGGTCGAACAACTGCTTGGCCGTCAGGATGACCTGGTCGGAGGCCTTGCGGCCTCCGCTCTTGCCGCCCATGCCGTCGGCCACCACGGCCAGCACACAGCCCGGAATGCGCGAATGCACCAGGATGTCCACCTGGTCCTGCTGGTACATGCGGTCGCCCCGGTGGATGCCGGTGGCCGCGCTCAGGCGGTAACCCTTGGAAGAAGAGGTGCTCATGGCGATCGGGCGTGGATAGACCAAAACTATAATCCAGCCACTCCGCGTTGCGCCGAGAAATTTGAACGGTGGTCGGCCATGGATGAAAACCTGCACTCGCCTCAGCGTCGGCTGATCGAGTTGCGCATCGAACACGCCGACCTCGACAGCCTCATTGATGGCGCCGAATTCCAGACACCTCGGGACGAACTGGCCCTGCGGCGCCTCAAGAAGCGACGCCTGCTGCTGCGTGATCAGATCGCACGTCTCGAAGCCGAACTCGAACCCCGCGAGCCGGCCTGAGGTACAGGCTGCCACGAGCCACAGGGCCTGGCCATGATGCCTGAGACGCCCGGCCTTGGGGAGGAGCTCCTGCAGTCCACCCGTGAAGCCTTCGGTCCCGAGGGAGCCCTCGCGCGCAGCGATCCACGCTATCGCGAGCGCGTCATCCAGACCGAGCTGGCCGAAGCGGTCGCGCGGGCCGTGTCGCAGCGCGAGGTCCTGGTGGCCGAGGCCGGGACGGGGGTCGGCAAGACCTTTGCCTACCTGGTGCCGGCGCTGCTCGGCGGTGGCCGGGTGCTGGTGAGCACGGCGACGAAAAGCCTCCAGGATCAGCTCTTCCTGCGCGATCTGCCCCATGTGCGCGATGCCCTCGGCCTGCCGCTGCGCACGGCCCTGCTGAAGGGACGCGGCAGCTACCTGTGCCTGCACCGCATGGAGCAGGCGCGGCATTCGGCCCTGCTGCCCGATCGCTGGTCGGTGCGCGCCCTGGCCCGCATCGAGCAGTGGGCCCAGGGCACGCGCAGCGGCGACCTGGCCGAACTGCCCGGCCTGGACGAGCGTTCACCAGTCATTCCCCTGGTCACGTCCACGCGCGACAACTGCCTCGGCACCGATTGCCCCAGCTACCGCAGCTGCCATGTCATGAACGCACGGCGGGAGGCCCTGGCGGCCGATGTGGTGGTCGTGAACCACCACCTTTTCTTCGCGGACCTGGCCCTGCGCGAGACCGGCATGGCCGAACTGCTGCCCACCGTGGACGTGGTCGTGTTCGATGAGGCGCACCAGCTCGCCGAGGCGGGGGTGCAGTTTCTTGGTGCCACCCTGGGGACCGGGCAGATCCTCGACCTCGCCCGAGACCTCCTGGGGGCGGGGCTGCAGCATGCGCGGGGCCTGCGAGACTGGCAGGCCCTGGCGGCCGGGATCGAGCGTGCCGCGCGCGAGCTGCGCCTGGCTGCGGCCGGTCCGCTGCGTGACACCCGGGGCCTGATCAAGCTGCGCTGGCAGGAGCGGGCCACGCGCGAGGCCTTCTCGGCTGCTCTGCAGGCGCTGGCCGATGCCGGACAGGGCGCTCACGAGGCGGTCCTGGCGGTGGCCGGCAGCGCACCTGACTTTACCCGCCTGGCCGAGCGCACCGAGCAGCTGGTGCAGCGCGCCCAGGACTTTGCCGAACCTGCCTTGCCCGGGCGCGTGCGCTGGATCGACCTGGGCCCGCAGCAGGCTCGGCTGGTGGAGTCGCCGCTCGACATCCGCGACACCATGCGCGAGCAGATCGATGCCTCGGGCAAGGCCTGGATCTTCACGTCGGCCACGCTGGGCGACGATGACCGATTGAGCTGGTTCACCGAACCTTCCGGACTGGACGATGCGCTCACCCTGCGCGTGGGCAGCCCGTTCGACTATGCAGCGCACGCCTGCGTCTATGTGCCCCGGCAGTTTCCGAAGCCCAACGAGCCGGCGCACCCCGGGGCCGTTGCTGCGCTCGCCGGGCGCCTGGCCGGGACCCTGGGCGGGCGCAGCTTCGTGCTGACCACCACGCTCAAGGCCCTGGCCACCATTGCCGACGGGCTGCGGGCCGCCTTTGACGAAGCCGGCCTGTCCATCAAGGTGCTCCAGCAGGGCGATGCGCCCAAGCGACAGCTGATGCAGGACTTCCTCGCCGAGCCCCGCTCGGTGCTCGTGGGGTCGCAAAGCTTCTGGGAGGGCATCGATGTGCCCGGCGAGGCGCTGCAGTGCGTGGTGATCGACAAGCTGCCTTTCCCGCCGCCGAACGATCCGTTGATCGAGGCGCGGGTGCGCCGCCTGGAAGCCGAGGGCCGCAACGCCTTCAACGACCTGTTCGTGGCCGAGGCGGCGGTGGCCCTGAAGCAGGGCGCGGGGCGGCTCATCCGCACGGAAAGCGACCGTGGCCTGCTGGTGGTGTGTGACCCTCGGATGGCCACGATGTCCTATGGTCGCAGACTGCGGGCCGCTCTGCCGCCGATGCGCTGGCTCGAGACCGAGGAAGAGGCCTCGGCCTGGCTGGCGGAACTGGCGGGATCCCCGGCAGCGGACTGAAGGGCTCAGCGCAGGTTCGCGCTGCCCGACTGGCTCAGGAAGGTGCTCTGGGGAAAGTTCAGCCGCAGCACGCGCAGGGCGTCGTCGCGCAGTTCCGGCAGACCCAGTCGCTCGTAGCTGCGCGCCATGAGATGCAGGGCTTCTTCGACCGCTGGCGATTGCTGGTACTCCTGCACCGCGAGCTGCGCGCGGTTGGCTGCTGCCAGGTAGGCGCCGCGGCGGAAGTAGTAGCGGGCCACGTGCACTTCATACTGGGCCAGCGAATTCACGATGAAATTCATCCTCGCCTGCGCGTCAGGCGCGTAGACGGAATCCGGGTAGAGATCCACCAGCTGACGGAACGACTGGTAAGCCTCCTTCGAGGCTTGCTGGTCCCGGTCGGACAGGCTCTGGCCGGAAAACCGCCCGAACAGACCGAGGTTGTCGTTGAAGTTGATGAGGCCCCGCAGATAGAGCGCATAGTCGGACGCCGCACTGGTCGGATAGAGCTTCATGTAGCGCTCGATGGTGGCCAGGGCCTGGGCACGCTCGCCGCTGCGGTAGTAGGTGTGGGCCAGCTCCAGCATGGCCTGCTGGGCCAGGATCGTGCCGGCGGCCCGTCCTTCGAGGCGTTCGTAGAAGCGGATGGCTCGCTCGTAGTTGCCCGAGGCCGCATCCTCGCGGGCCTCTGAGTACACTCGCTCGACGCTCATGCCCGCCGTCTCGTCCTTGGGCGTGGAACTGCAGGCCGCCAGAACGGCCACGAGCGTGGCTGCGCCGAGACAGCGTGCCATCGGTGCGAAGTGAAGGTGCATCCCGTTTCCAGACAAGTTGATGAAGTCGATTCTATATGGCGCACCTTGCGCAAGACCCTGAGGCCGATGAGCTCCCGGACGCTGCCGAGCCGGACGAAGACGCCGCTGACGCCGAGGCCGAGCGCCGCGAGATGACCGTGGACGTGGCCGGGCATGGCCAGCGTCTCGACAAGTTGCTGGTGGCTCTGGCGCCGGAGTTCTCGCGCAGCCACCTGCAGCATCTTGTGGAGCAAGGCGCCGTTCGCGTGGACGGACAGCCATCGACGGTGTCCTCGCGCAAGCTGCGCAGTGGCCAGCGCGTGGTGGTGGAGTTGCGGCCGACGCCGCAGAGCCAGGCCTTTCGGCCCGAAGCCCTGCCCATCGACGTGGTTTTCGAGGACGAGCACCTGATGGTGGTCCACAAGCCCGCGGGCTGCGTGGTGCACCCGGCCGCCGGGCACTGGTCCGGTACCTTGCTGAACGCCTTGTTGGCGCATCATGGGCGCGCCGCCGAACTGCCGCGTGCGGG
>CAZKGD010000113.1:0-8649 GCA_964552215.1 uncultured Caldimonas sp. | reverse complement strand
AAGGCCATCTCGCACACCGCGGCCCACAGGCCGCCGTCGCTGCGGTCGTGGTAGGCCAGCACCTGCCCCTGCGCGCGAAGCTCGTTCACCGCAGCGACCACCGACTTCAGCAGGGCCGGGTCGTCCAGGTCGGGTACCTCGCCGCCAAAGGCACCCTGGGCCTGCGCCAGGATGGAGCCGCCCAGGCGGTGCCGGCCTTGCCCAAGGTCCACCAGGATGAGCGTGGTGTCGCCCTCGCGCAGCTCGGGTGTGAGGGTGCCCCGAACATCGTCGAGCGTGACGAAGGCGGAGACGATCAGCGAGACAGGGGCCGTGACCTGCTTGTCCACGCCGTCGTCGCGCCAGCGCGTGCGCATGGACAGCGAATCCTTGCCCACGGGCACGCTGATGCCCAGTGCCGGGCACAACTCCATGCCGACGGCTTTCACGGTGTCGTACAGGGCGGCGTCCTCGCCGGGTTCTCCGCAGGCAGCCATCCAGTTGCAGGAGAGCTTCACGCGCGTGAGCTCGAGCGGGGCAGCCAGCAGGTTGGTGATGGCTTCGGCCACGGCCATGCGGCCTGAGGCCGGGGCATCGAGCGCGGCCAGCGGCGTGCGTTCGCCCATGCTCATGGCCTCGCCACGGAATCCGCTGTAGTCGGCCAAGGTGACGGCGCAATCGGCCACCGGCACCTGCCAGGGGCCCACCATCTGGTCGCGGTGGCTCAAGCCCCCCACGGTGCGGTCGCCGATGGTGATCAGGAAGCGCTTGCTGGCCACGGTGGGGTGGCGCAGCACGTCGAAGGCCGCCTGCTGCAGCGTCACGCCGGTGAGGTCCAGCGGGGGAGCCTGCCGGACGACACGGCGCACGTCGCGGTGCATCTTGGGCGGCTTGCCCAGCAGCACGTCCATGGGCATGTCGATCGCCCGCTCGCCGGCAGGACCGTCTTCCAGCACCAGGGCCTGGTCGCTGGAGGCCACGCCCACCACCGCGAAGGGGCAGCGCTCACGCTCGCACATGGCCTCGAAAAGGGGCAGGCCTTGCGGTGCCACCGCCAGGACGTAGCGCTCCTGGCTCTCGTTGCACCAGATCTCCTTGGGCGCCAGGCCGCTTTCCTCCAATGGCACCTTGCGCAGGTCGAAGGTGGCGCCCATGCCGGCGCCATCCACCAGCTCCGGGAAGGCGTTGGAGATGCCACCGGCGCCCACGTCATGGATGGCCAGGATGGGGTTGGTCTCGCCCAGACCGAAGCAATGGTTGATGACCTCCTGGGCGCGGCGCTGGATCTCGGGGTTGCCGCGCTGCACCGAGTCGAAATCGAGCTCGGCGGCGTTCACCCCGGCCGCCATCGAGCTGGCCGCCCCGCCGCCCATGCCGATGCGCATGCCCGGGCCGCCGAGCTGGATCAGCAGCGTGCCCGCGCCGAAGGGCAGCTTGTGCGTCTGGCCGTCGCGGATGCGACCCAGGCCGCCGGCGATCATGATGGGCTTGTGGTAGCCGCGGCGCAGGCCGTCCACGTCCTGCTCGTACACACGGAAGTAGCCGCCCAGGTTGGGCCGGCCGAATTCGTTATTGAAAGCCGCGCCGCCCAGCGGGCCTTCGATCATGATCTGCAAGGCGCTGGCGATGTGGGCCGGCTTGCCATAGGGTGCACGCTCCCAGGGCTCGCTGGTGCCCGGCAGGTGCAGGTTGGACACCGAAAAGCCTGTCAGGCCCGCCTTGGGCTGGGCGCCGCGGCCGGTGGCACCCTCGTCGCGGATCTCGCCGCCTGCACCGGTGGACGCCCCCGGGAAGGGCGAGATGGCCGTTGGATGGTTGTGGGTTTCCACCTTCATCAGCACATGCGCCACCTCGTCGTGGGCGGCATAGCGCGGGGCGTTGGTGTAGCCGTCCGGTCGCCAGGCACGCACCGGGCCGCCTTCCATCACCGCGGCGTTGTCGGCATAGGCGACCACGGTGTGCTGGGGTGCAAGCTGATGGGTGTTGCGGATCATCGCGAACATCGAGCGCTCCTGGGGCTGCCCGTCGATCGTGAAGTTCGCGTTGAAGATCTTGTGGCGGCAGTGCTCGCTGTTGGCCTGGGCGAACATCATCAGCTCGACGTCGCTCGGGTTGCGCTTCAGGCCCTTGAAGGCGTCCACGAGGTAGTCGATCTCGTCATCGGACAGTGCCAGGCCGAAATCCCGGTTGGCGGCTTCCAGCGCCGCGCGGCCCCGGCCCAGCACGTCCACATGTTCCATGGGCTTGCCGGGCTGCTCGTCGAACAGGTGCGCACAGGCGTCGCGCTCGAAGGCGACGCTTTCGGTCATGCGGTCGTGCAGTTCGGCCGCCAGAGCCTGCAGGGTGGCGGCATCCAGCGGCTTGGGGCCCCGCAGCAGGCCGCCCTTGAGTTCCAGGCGGTACTCGGTCACGCGCTCGACCCGCTTGAGACCGTCCAGCCCGCAGTTGTGGGCGATGTCGGTGGCCTTGGAGGCCCAGGGGGACACCGTGCCCAGGCGCGGCAGCACCACCACCAGCGGCCCCTCGGTCGGGCCGGCGTAGGGGTCGCCATAGTTCAGGAGGGCCGCCAGCTTGTCCTGGGCGTCCCGGGCCAACGGGCCCTGCACCCAGACCCAGTGCACATGACGGGCACTCACCCCCACCACCTGCGGCGCGATGGCCTGGAGACGCGGCAGCAGGGCCTGGGCCCGGAAAGCGGACAGGGCATTGCCGCCCTCGAAGTGCAGGAGGTGTTTGGCGGAGGCAGTCACGTGGGGGAACTCGTCCAGGTGGAGCGGCCCGCCCGGTGCCGCAAGCGGCGATTCCGGACGGAAAACGGGGATTTTACCGGGGCGCCCCGACCTGCGACGGGCCTGAGATAATCCAAGGATGAGCATCACGATCAAGACGCCCGAAGACATCGAAGGCATGCGCGTGGCCGGACGGCTGGCCTCTGAAGTGCTGGACTTCCTCACGCCGCACGTCAAGCCCGGCGTCACGACGGCCCATCTGGACAAGATCGCACTGGACTACATCGAGAACGTCCAGGGTGCGACCTCGGCCACCGTCGGCTACCAGCCCCCGGGCTACCCGCCCTTCCCTTCATCGATCTGCACCTCGATCAACCACCAGGTCTGCCACGGCATCCCCAATGACCGGCCGCTGAAGAACGGCGACATCGTGAACATCGACGTCACCGTCATCAAGGACGGCTGGCATGGCGACACCAGCCGCATGTTCATCGTGGGCGAGGGGTCGATCGCCGCCAGGCGCCTGTGCCAGATCACCTACGAGGCCATGTGGCGCGGCATCGCCAAGGTCAGGCCGGGCGCCCGGCTGGGCGACATCGGCCACGCGATCCAGACCTTCGTCGAGAACGCGGGCTACTCGGTGGTGCGCGAGTTCTGCGGCCACGGCATCGGTCGCAAGTTCCACGAAGAGCCCCAGGTGCTGCACTATGGCCGCCCGGGCACGCTGGACGAACTGGTGCCGGGCATGGTCTTCACGATCGAGCCCATGGTGAACGCGGGCCGGCGCGAGATCAAGGAAATGCCCGACGGCTGGACCATCGTGACACGCGACCGTTCGTTGTCGGCCCAGTGGGAACACACGGTGGCTGTCACCGACACCGGCTACGAGATCCTCACGCTGTCGGCCGGCTACCCGCCGCTGCCCGAGTTCGCCCGAGCCGCCGCCTGACCGGAGCCCCAGCATGGCCGTTGCGAGCACCGCGCCGGGGGCGCCCGAGGTCCTGGACAGTCCGGCCAGCGTGGCCGACCTGCGCACCCGGTTCCGCCAGGGCAAACAGGCGCTGCTGCAGAACTTCCGCCAGGGGCGCCCCACCACGGCCGCCGCCACCCGGCTGCTGCGCGAGCTGTGCCGCCACGTCGACCAGACCCTGGCCGGCTTGTGGACCCATGCCTACCTGCCCCAGGGAGCCGCCCTGCTGGCCGTGGGCGGTTACGGCCGCGGCGAGCTCTACCCCTATTCCGACGTGGACGTGCTGGTGCTGCTGCCCAACGACCCCGGCGGGGACGCGCGAGACAATGCGGCCTGGAAGTCCAGCATCGAAGGCTTCATCACCGCCTGCTGGGACATCGGCCTGGAGATCGGCTCCAGCGTGCGCAGCGTCCAGGAGTGCCTGGACGAGGCCGCACGCGACGTGACTGTTCAGACGGCGCTGCTGGAGTCGCGCCTGCTGTGCGGCTCCCGCCCCCTCTTCCAGCAGTTCCGCAAGGCCTTCGATGCGCGCATGGACGCGCGCGCCTTCCTGCGCGCCAAGACGCTGGAGATGCGCCAGCGCCACCAGAAGTTCGAGGACACGCCCTATTCGCTGGAGCCCAACTGCAAGGAAAGCCCGGGCGGCCTGCGCGACCTGCAGCTGGTGATGTGGGTGGCACGCGCAGCCGGCCTGGGCAAGACCTGGCCGGCCCTGGCCGCCAGCGGGCTGATGACACCCTTCGAGCTGAAGCAGGTGCAGCGCAACGAGGCCCTGCTGCGGCTGATCCGCGCGCGACTGCACGTGGTGGCCGGACGGCGCGAAGACCGGCTGGTGTTCGACCTGCAGACCGCCGTGGCCGAGAGCTTCGGCTACCAGGCCACCAAGGCCCGGCGGGCTTCCGAGGCCCTGATGCACCGCTACTACTGGGCCGCCAAGGCGGTGGCGCAGTTGAACCTCATCCTGATGCTCAACGTCGAGGAGCGCATCCAGGGCTCGCACGACGCGCCGATGCGCCCCATCGACGAGCACTTCCTCGACCGCGGCGGCATGCTCGAGGTGGCCAGCGACGACCTCTACGAGCGCGACCGCCACGCCATCCTGCGCACCTTCCTGGTCTACCAGCAGACCCCGGGCATCAAGGGCCTGTCGGCGCGCACGCTGCGCGCGCTGTACAACGCCCGCGAGCTGATGGATGCCGAGTTCCGCCGCGACCCCGTCAACCGCGCCACCTTCCTGCAGATCCTGCAGCAGCCGCTGGGCCAGACCCATGTGCTGCGGCTGATGAACCAGACCTCGGTGCTGGGCCGCTACCTCTGGGTGTTCCGGCGCATCGTCGGGCAGATGCAGCACGACCTGTTCCACGTCTACACCGTGGACCAGCACATCCTGATGGTGCTGCGCAACGTGCGGCGCTTCTTCATTCCCGAGCACGCCCACGAATACCCCTTCTGCTCGCAGCTGGCCTCCCAGTTCGACCGGCCCTACGTGCTCTACGTGGCCGCCCTCTTCCACGACGTGGCCAAGGGCCGCGGCGGCGACCATTCCGACCTGGGCGCCGTCGAGGTGCGGCGCTTCTGCCGCGACCACGGCATCCCCCGGGAAGATGCGCGCCTGATCGAATTCCTGGTGCAGCACCACCTGACGATGTCGCGCGTGGCGCAAAAGGAAGACCTGAGCGACCCGGACGTCATCACCAACTTTGCGCGACTGGTACAGACCGAGCGCCAGCTCACCGCGCTGTACCTGCTGACGGTGGCCGACATCCGCGGCACCAGCCCGAAGGTGTGGAATGCCTGGAAGGGCAAGCTGCTGGAGGATCTCTATCGCCTGACCCTGCGCACCCTGGGCGGCGCCCAGCCCAACCTGGCGGCCGAGATCGAGGCGCGCAAGCAGGAAGCCCTGCAGATGCTGGCGCTGTACTCCATGCTGCCTGGCGTGCAGGAGCCGCTGTGGCAGACACTGGAACTCAGCTACTTCGCCCGCCACGAAGCGGCCGACATCGCCTGGCATGCCCGCTCGCTGTGGCGCCACGTGGATGCCGGCCACCCGGTGGTGAAGGCGCGGCTGTCGGCCGCCGGCGAAGGCCTGCAGGTGGTGGTCTACGCTCCGGACCAGGACGACCTTTTCGCCCGCATCTGCGGCTACTTCGACACCGCGGGCTTCAACATCCTGGACGCGCGCATCCACACCACACGCACCGGCTATGCACTCGACACCTTCCAGGTGATCACCCCCAACCTCGACCTGCATCCTCGCGACCTGATCTCGCTGGTGGAAAACCAGCTCCACCAGGCCCTGACCCGGGGCGGGCAGTTGCCCGAGCCCAGCCGGGGGCGCCTGTCGCGGCGGGTGAAGTCCTTCCCGGTGCAGCCCCGCGTGCTGCTGCGCCCCGACGAGCGCGCCCAGCGCTGGCTGCTCACCGTCTCGGCCAGCGACCGCTCGGGCCTGCTTTACTCGATTGCCCGTGTGCTGGCCAAGTACCGCATCAACCTGCAACTCGCCAAGGTGAGCACCCTGGGCGAGCGGGTGGAAGACACCTTCCTGATCGACGGACCGGCGCTGCAGCAGTCCAAGGTGCAACTGTCCATGGAGTCCGATCTGCTCGATGCGCTGGCTGGCTGACTTGAAATCCCGATTGCCCGAATGGATGCTGGAATGGCTGGACGTGATCGTCCCGGCCACCCAGGTTCTGATCATCCTGGTGCTTGCCTACCTGCTGCGTGCTGCCTTGCGGCTGGTGGTCAAGCGCATCTGCCGGCACTACCAGCTGCCCGCCGAAGTCCACATGGGCGCGCGGCGCATCCTGGGCTTCCTGGTCTACGCAGCGGCCTTGCTCCTCATCCTTGAACGCCTGGGCGTTTCGGGCAGCGTGCTCTGGTCGGCCTTCACCGGCTTCGCCGCCGTGGCGGCCGTGGCCTTCTTCGCCGCCTGGAGCGTGCTGTCCAACATCTTCTGCACCATCCTCATCTTCACCACCCGCCTCTTTCGCCTGCACGATCACATCGAGGTGCTGGAAAGCGGCGACAAGCCCGGCCTGAAGGGCATGGTGGTGGACATCAACGCGGTTTACACCACACTGCAGGAAGACGGTGGCACCACGCTGCAGGTGCCCAACAGCATGTTCTTCCAGCGCGTGGTGCGCCGCGGCCACCCCATCGGCAGCCTCGACGGCTGAGACGGCTTCAGGCGGCTTTGCGCCCGGGGCGGCGCTGCCCGGCCTCCACCGCCGCCAGGGCCCGCCCAAACGCCTGAACGGCTTCGTCGATCTGGCCCGCGCTCACCGTCAGGGGGGGCGCAAAGCGCACCACGGTGTCGTGGGTGTCCTTGCTGAGCACACCCTCGTGCAGGAGAGCCTCGCAGACGGTGCGAGCATGGGCGAAGGCCGGGTCGATCTCCACCCCCACCAGCAGGCCACGTCCGCGCACCTGCTGCAGCGCCGGGTGGCGCAGAGCCCGCAAGCCGCTCATCAGACGCTCCCCAAGGTGCAGGGCGCGCTCGCACAAGCCCTCGCGCTCGAGCAGCTCCAGCGCCGCCAGCCCCACTGCGGCACCGAGCGGGTTGCCGCCGAAGGTGCTCCCGTGGTCGCCGGGGCGGAACACCCCCATCACCTCCTCCCGGGCGCAGAAGGCCGACACCGGCAACAGACCTCCGCCGAGGGCCTTGCCCAGGGTCAGACCGTCGGGCACCACACCTTCGTGCTGGCAGGCGAGCACGCGCCCGGTGCGCCCCAGCCCGGTCTGCACCTCGTCGCAGATCAGCAGCACGCTGTGGCGGGTGCACAGCTCACGGGCCGCACGCAGGTAGCCGGGCGGTGGTACGACGATCCCGGCCTCGCCCTGGATGGGTTCCACCAGAAAGGCCACGGTCTCGGGCGTGAGGGCCCTTTCGAGCGCCGCGATGTCGCCATAGGGGACCGACACGAAACCCGGCGCGAAGGGGCCGAAGCCATCACGGTACTGGGCTTCACTGGAGAAACCCACGATGGTGGTGGTGCGGCCCGCGAAGTTGCCTTCGGCCACGACGATGCGCGCCTGCCCCTCGGGCACGCCCTTGATCCTGTAGCCCCACTTGCGTGCGGCCTTGAGGGCCGTTTCCACGGCTTCGGCCCCGGTGTTCATCGGCAGCGCCCGCTCCATGCCGGTGTCGCGGCACAGGCGCGCCAGGAAAGGCCCGAGGCGATCCGTGTGGAAAGCCCGCGAGGTGACGGCCAGGCGGCCCGCCTGCTCGGTCAGGACCTGCACCAGGGTCGGGTGGCTGTGGCCGAAACTCACAGCCGAATAGGCCGACATCATGTCCAGATAACGACGGCCCTGATCGTCCCACAGGAACACACCTTCGCCGCGCACCAGGGTGACAGGCAGCGGGTGGTAGTTGCGCGCGCCGTGGCGCTGCTCCAGATCGCGTGCAGAGGAGGTCGATGAGGAGGTGGGGAACATGGCAACTCCAGAGTCGGGGGTTGGACCTCTTCACTCTAGGTCGATCCACACGAAAGAGGATTTCCACTTGTTGTGCTAATCAAGATCATTACGCAATAATGTTTCATGAACAGCCGAAGTGCATCCCCATCAATGCCTCTTTCTCTCGATGTCATCGATCGTCGCCTGCTGGACGTGCTCCAGGCCGAAGGCCGCATCAGCAACGTGGACCTGGCCGAGCGGGTGCATCTGTCGGCCCCGCAATGCCTGCGCCGGGTGCGCGCGCTGGAAGAGCGTGGTGTCATCCGCGGCTATGCTGCGCAGGTGGACCGCGAGGCGCTCGGCCAGGCCGTGATGGCCTTCGTGGGCCTGAGCATCGACCGCGAGCAGTTCACCCGCGTGCGCGAGCTGGAGAAGGTCTTCCAGGACTTCCCCGAGGTGATCGAGTGCCACTCGGTCTCGGGCGACCACGACTACCTGCTCAAGGTGGTGGCGCCTGATCTGGTAATCCCCCCATTAACCAGAGCTCTGAGAAGTAGAGCTATGCGGCCATGG
>CAZKGD010000112.1:0-8696 GCA_964552215.1 uncultured Caldimonas sp. | reverse complement strand
GGCCACCATCGAGGAAGAACACGCCCTGGAGCTGCGCACCCGCGACCGTGAACGCAAGCTTTTGAAGAAGATCGCCCAGGCCCTCGCCCGCATCGAGGCCGGCGACTACGGTTTCTGTGACGAAACCGGCGAACCCATCGGCCTGGGGCGCCTCATTGCCCGTCCGACCGCTACACTGTCCCTGGAAGCTCAGCAACGGCGCGAGTTGAAACAGAAGATGTTCGGAGACTGAACAGCTCGGTCTCCCCCAGGTCATGTCGGAACCCAAAGACAACAACCCCGGTTTCCTGCGCAAGGTCGTCCGGTTCGTATCGAACCCGACCACCGATTGGGCCGACCTGAGCCAAGGGGCTCCCGAATCGCGCGAGAGCGAATACGCCAAATCCGAGCTGAAGGCGATGATCGAGCGCAAGCGGCGCAACGACTTCGTCCGCAAGCGTGAGTTCGACATGTTGCGCAAGGTCCGCCGCGAAGGCCTGACCGACGCCAACGTGGGGCTGCTCGAAGCCAGCTCCAATCTCGACGAAGTCGACCTGCGCGGCGCCTTCGTGCGCTCGGACGTGGTCGAGGTCAAGGCCAAGATCGACGAGATCGAGCAGCAAATGGTGGGCGAGTCCATCGGCGCACGCCGCACGCCGTCCTTCTACAACGCGCCCACCCAGCCTGCCGGGCTCGGTGGGCCCTCCACGCGCTCGCTGGGGACTGAACCGCCGGCCGGCCCGAGCGGCCCCGGAGCGCTGGACTTCCCCGCCGGGCCACCCGCGGTGGTGACCGGCCCGGCCGAGGCACCCCCAGCCGTTGCGACACCGGCACCGGCCCAGGGACGTCCTGCCGCGCTCGGGGAAGGGTTCTCGGTCGAAGTGGCTGAAGTCGTCCACGACCCGGAGCTGGACGAGGCCGTCATCGCCTTCGCCAATGCCGATTTCGACGCCTGCGAGCAGTCTCTGGGCAGCATGGTGCAGATGGGCGCCAGCCGCTCGCAGCACGCCGACACCTGGATGGTGCTGTTCGATCTTTACCGCGCCACCGGCCAGCAGCCCAAGTTCGAAAGCCTGGCGCTCGACTATGCCCAGCAGTTCGGCTGGTCGGCCCCGCAATGGTTCTCGCTGCCGCGCATGGTGGCCGATGCCGCCGCCGAAGAGGCGCCGATGACCGGCGCCGCCCGCCTGGACGGCCAGATCGGCTGGGTCTGCCCGGAGTTGCTGGATGTCGAGGCGGTGGCCCGTCTGCGCTCGCAGAGCCTGCAGATGCCTCTGCCCTGGGTGCTCGACTGGGGACCACTGCGCAGCGTGGATGTGGAAGCCGCCTCGCACCTGAGCGAGCTGTTCCGCCACTGGGCGCGCGAAGCGCTGGAGATGCGCTGGCTGGCTGGCGAGAAGCTGCTGCAGATCCTCTCGGACTCGGCCCCCACCGGCGTGCGAGATGCCGACCCGGCCCTGTGGCTGCTGCGTCTGGACGTGCTGCGTCTGGCGAACCGGCCCGACCAGTTCGATGAAGTCGCCATCGACTACTGCGTGACCTACGAAGTCTCGCCACCCTCCTGGGAAGCGGCCCGCTGTGTGGTGAAGTTCGGCAGCGGCAGCGGCGCGCCCTCGGCCTCGTCGGCGCCGCTGTCGGTCGTGAGCGACGTCTCCACGAGCTTCGTCGAGTCCCAGCTCGCCGACGACGCCCTGGTGGAGGTGGCCTCCCTGGAGCTGTCCGGCCAGTTGGTGGGCGACATCTCGGAAACGCTCAAGGGCCTGGACGCCCGCCTGGGCAAGGCCTCGATCGTCAACGTCTCGTGCACCCGGTTGATCCGCGTGGACTTCATCGCCGCCGGCGACCTGCTCAACTGGGTGCTCAACCGCCGGGCCGAGAACCGCCAGATCGTCTTCGAGGAGACCCACCGGCTGGTGGCGCTGTTCTTTGGTGCGATGGGCATCACCGAACACGCCCGCGTGAAGGTGCGCAACATCTGAGCGGCGCCCCAGGCCTCGCACCGGCCCCTGGTGGGGCCTTTTTTCATCCCGGGCGCAGCGCGTGCTTGAATGCCGGCATCACGCCCCCAGTTGAGACGCTTATGGAACCCTATCACGGCACCACCATCGTGAGCGTGCGCCGCGGCAACCTGGTCGCCCTCGGCGGCGACGGCCAGGTCACGCTCGGCCACATCGTCGTCAAGGCCTCGGCCCGCAAGGTGCGCAAGCTCTACCGCGACCAGGTCCTGGCCGGCTTTGCCGGCGCCACGGCCGACGCCTTCACCCTCTTCGAGCGCTTCGAGGCCAAGCTGGAAAAGCACCAGGGCCATCTCGTGCGCGCCGCCATCGAGCTCACCAAGGACTGGCGCACCGACCGCGTGCTGCGCCGCCTGGAGGCCATGCTGGCCGTGGCCGACCGCGATGCCTCGCTCATCATCACCGGCAATGGCGACGTGCTGGAGCCCGAGCACGGCATCATCGCCATCGGCTCGGGCGGCGCCTACGCCCAGGCGGCCGCTCGGGCCCTGCTGGACCACACCGAGCTGGCCGCGCCCGACATCGTGAAGAAGTCGCTCGAGATCGCCGGCGACCTGTGCATCTACACCAACCACCACCACACCATCGAGGTGCTGGCATGAGCGCCATGACGCCCCAGGAGATCGTCTCCGAACTCGACCGCCACATCATCGGCCAGCAGCAGGCCAAGCGCTCGGTGGCCATCGCCCTGCGCAACCGCTGGCGCCGCCAGCAGGTGGACGAGAAGCTGCGTCCCGAGATCACGCCCAAGAACATCCTGATGATCGGCCCCACCGGCGTGGGCAAGACCGAGATCGCACGCCGCCTGGCCCGCCTGGCCGACGCCCCCTTCATCAAGGTGGAAGCCACCAAGTTCACCGAGGTGGGCTATGTGGGCAAGGACGTGGACTCCATCATCCGCGACCTCGTGGACATGTCGGTCAAGCAGACCCGCGAGGCCGAGATGCGCAAGCTGCGCTCGCGCGCCGAGGATGCCGCCGAGGAGCGCGTGCTCGACGTGCTGGTGCCGCCCCCCCGCAGCGACTTCGGGCTGACCCCCACCGCGAGCCCCGACAACACCGCCCGCCAGACCATGCGCAAACGCCTGCGCGAAGGGGTGATGGACGACAAGGAGATCGAGATCGAGGTGGCCGACCCCAAGCCCTCGCTCGAGATCATGGGCCCGCCCGGCATGGAGGAGATGACCGAGCAGTTGCGCGGCATGTTCTCGCAGTTCGGCGCCGCCAAGCGCAAGACACGCAAGCTCAAGATCGCCGAGGCCCTGAAGCTGCTCGTGGACGAGGAAGCCGCCAAGCTGCTCAACGAGGACGAGATCAAGACCCGAGCGCTGGCCAATGCCGAACAGAACGGCATCGTCTTCATCGACGAGATCGACAAGGTGGCCTCGCGCTCGGACGTGGGCGGTGCGGACGTGTCGCGCCAGGGCGTGCAGCGCGACCTGCTGCCGCTGGTGGAGGGCACCACCGTCAACACCAAGTACGGCATGGTCAAGACCGACCATATCCTCTTCATCGCCTCGGGCGCCTTCCACCTGAGCAAGCCCAGCGATCTCATCCCCGAACTGCAGGGCCGCTTCCCGATCCGCGTGGAACTCGGGCCGCTGTCGGTGGACGACTTCGAAGCCATCCTCACCCAGACGCACGCCAACCTCACGCGCCAGTACCAGGCTCTGCTGGCGACCGAAGGCGTGACGCTGAGCTTCACGCCGGAGGGCATCCGGCGCATCGCGCAGATCGCCTTCGACGTGAACGACCGCACCGAGAACATCGGCGCGCGTCGCCTGTCCACGGTGCTGGAGAAGCTGCTCGATGAAGTGTCCTTCGAGGCCACAAGGCTCGAAGGACAGACCGTCACGATCGACGCGGCCTACGTGGACAGCAAGCTCGCCGAGCTGTCGAAGAACGAGGATCTCTCGCGCTACATCCTCTGAGCGCAGCGCCGTCAGCGGGCGCGTTTGGCCTCGGCACGGCGCTCGGCGATGTGCAGGAGGCCGTCGAAGATCAGGGTCTCGACCAGTTCGAATGACTGGCCCAGGTGCGGGGCCATCTTCCAGCCCGCCCCGCCGGTGAGCCAGCAACTGGGGGCCTCGCCGCAGCGCGCCTCGATGTTGCGGTGCATGCGGTCGATGGCGCCGGCGATGGCAAAGGTCCCGCCCGAGGTCAACGCATCGCTGGTGTTGGTGGGAAAATCGCAGACCTCGCCGGTGGGCACGCGCAATCCCGCCGTGCCCCCTTCCAGCGCGCGCAGCATGATGCCGTGGCCGGGCAGGATGAACCCGCCCAGAAAATGGCCACTGGCATCGAGCGCATCCACCGTCACGGCCGTGCCCACCATCACCACCAGGGCGGGGCGAGGCTCGCTTCTTTGCAGCAGGTGCCAGCGCGCGCCGATCATGGCCACCCAGCGGTCCGCGCCCAGGCGGGAGGGGTGATCGTAGCCGTTGGTGATGTCGTCCTCCTGGCTGCTGGCCACGACCCACACCGGCGCGAAATCCCACAGTTCCTCGATCTGTTCCTCCACCCGGCGGCGCACGGCGTCGCTGGCCACGCAGCAGCCGATCATGGCCTGCGGCGGCAGGAGGTCCTTCCATTCCTCTTCGGCCAGGGTGTCGATGTTCTCGATGAACACCGCGCCATGCGCCAGCAGGCGTGCGCCTGGGTGCATGGCGTCATAGACGGCCCACTTCAGGCGCGTGTTGCCGATGTCGATGGCCAGGAAACTCATGGGGTGGCATTATGGGTGCGATAGGCGCCGGATGGGCGCCAAGTGCAGGAGACACCATGGCCCCACCCCGTTTTCCCGCCTTGAAGGACAAGCGCTTCGACGGCTGGCACTTCCACCAGGCCGATGGTCAGGGCAAGCTCGCGCCGGTCCACCTGGACAGACTTTCGCCAGACGACAAACCCTTCGGGAACGGGGCGAAGAACGGCGACAAAGAGCGCGTGGAGCAGCTGGCGCAGGAACTCGATCTGCTGCAGGAGCACTTCTACGCCGACGGGCGACACAAGCTGCTGGTAGTGCTGCAGGGCATGGACACCAGCGGCAAGGACGGCACCGTGCGCAGTGTCTTCAGCCGCATGAGCCCACTGGGCGTGCACACGGTGCCCTTCAAGGCGCCCAACAGCACGGAGCTGGCCCATGACTACCTCTGGCGCGTGCACCAGCGCGTGCCGCGTGCCGGCGAGATCGTCATCTTCAACCGCAGCCACTACGAAGACGTGCTCGTGCCCGTCGTCGAAGGCTGGATCGACGCGGACGAGGCCCAGCGCCGCTACCGCCACCTCTGCGACTTCGAGCGGATGCTCACCGAGACCGGTACGGTGATCGTGAAGTGCATGCTGCACATCTCGAAGGACGAGCAGAAGGAGCGGCTGCAGGCCCGGCTGGACGACGTGGAGAAGCACTGGAAGTTCGACCCGCGCGACCTCCAGGCCCGTGCGCGCTGGGACGCCTACCAGCAGGCCTACCAGGCTGCGCTGGCCGCCACCGCCACACCCTGGGCGCCCTGGACCGTGATCCCGGCCGATTCCAAGACCCACCGCAACCTGATGGTGGCCACGCTGATCCGCGACGTGCTCCAAGGCCTGGACCTGCGCTACCCCCTGCCGGACTTCGACCCGAAGAGCGTCCGCATCGAGTGACACCCTAGGGTTATCCATAGGTCTGGCGGCGATCGGGCGGGTTCAGGCGACTTTGGTGGCATGATTGACGTTGACGTAAACGTCAATTCGATCCGCCACTCCACCGTCCCCACAGGCAGTACCGAGATGACCGACCTTTCCGCCGAATACCAGGCCCTGGCCGCGTACCGTCCGACCCACAAGGTGCGTTTCGTCACCGCGGCCTCGCTCTTCGACGGGCATGACGCCTCGATCAACATCATGCGGCGCATCCTGATGAGCATGGGCGCCGAGGTGATCCACCTGGGCCACAACCGCTCGGTGGACGAGGTGGTGACCGCCGCCCTGCAGGAAGACGCCCACGGCATCGCGATCAGCTCCTACCAGGGCGGGCACGTCGAATACTTCAAGTACATGGTGGACCTGCTGCGCCAGCGTGGCGGCGAGCACATCCAGGTTTTCGGGGGCGGTGGCGGCGTCATCGTGCCGGCCGAGATCCGCGAGCTGCACGACTATGGCGTGGCGCGCATCTACAGCCCCGAAGACGGCCAGCGCATGGGCCTGCAGGGCATGATCGGCGAGATGCTGATGCGCGCCGACCAGGACCTCTCGGTGCATGCGCCGCACGACCTGGCCGCCCTGCAGGGCGGCACCGAGGCCGCCTGGCGCGCCCTGGCCCAGCTCATCACGGCGCTCGAAGCCGGTGCCGCGCCCGCGGCCCTGCGCGACGCCCTGCATGCCCAGGCCGCCCAGGCGCACATCCCCGTGCTGGGCATCACCGGCACGGGTGGGGCGGGCAAGTCCAGCCTCACCGACGAGCTCATCCGCCGCTTCCGCCTGGACCAGGACGACGCGCTGCGCATCGCCGTCATCAGCATCGACCCCTCGCGCCGCAAGAGCGGCGGCGCCCTGCTGGGCGACCGCATCCGCATGAATGCGATCGCCCCCTGGCAGCAAGGCGCGCGCGTGTACATGCGCTCGCTGGCCACGCGCGAGGCCGGCAGCGAGATCAGCCAGGCCCTGCCCGACGTGATCGCAGCCTGCAAGGTGGCCGGCTTCGACCTCGTGATCGTCGAGACCTCGGGCATCGGCCAGGGCGATGCGGCCATCGTGCCGCACGTGGACGTGCCGATGTACGTGATGACACCCGAGTTCGGCGCCGCCAGCCAGCTCGAGAAGATCGACATGCTCGACTTCGCCGAGTTCGTGGCGATCAACAAGTTCGACCGCAAGGGCGCGCTCGACGCCCTGCGCGACGTGGCCAAGCAGGTGCAGCGCAACAAGGAGGCCTTCGGCCAGCGCCCCGAGGACATGCCCGTCTTCGGCACCATGGCCAGCCGCTTCAACGACGATGGCGTGACCGCCCTGTACCAGGCGCTGTGCCCCCGCCTGGCCGAACTGGGCCTGCCCGTGAAGGCCGGGCGCCTGCCGGCTGTGGCCACCCGCCACAGCACCCACCAGAATCCCATCGTGCCGCCCGCGCGCACCCGCTACCTGGCCGAGATCGCCGACACGGTGCGCGGCTACAAGGCCCGCTCGCGCAAGCAATCCGCCCTGGCCCGCGAGATCCAGCAGCTGCGCGCCTCGGCCCGCATGCTCAAGGAAGCCATCCCCGAGAAGAACAAGGCCGTCGAGGCATTGATCGAACAGGCCGAGCGGCGCGAAGCCCAGCTCGAACCGATGGCGAAGAAGCTGCTGGCCCAATGGCCTCAGATGCAGCAGGCCTACGCCGGCGACGAGTACGTGGTGAAGATCCGCGACAAGGAGATCCGTACCGCCCTCGTGCACACCACGCTCAGCGGCAACAAGATCCGCAAGGTGGCCCTGCCCACCTACGAGGACGACGGCGAGCGCCTGAAGTGGCTGATGCTGGAGAACGTGCCTGGCAGCTTCCCCTACACCGCCGGCACCTTCGCCTTCAAGCGCGAAGGCGAGGACCCCACGCGCATGTTCGCCGGAGAGGGCGACCCGGCGCGCACCAACCGGCGCTTCAAGCTGCTGTCCGAAGGCATGCCGGCCAAGCGCCTGTCCACGGCCTTCGACTCGGTGACGCTCTATGGGGCCGACCCCGACCCGCGCCCGGACATCTATGGCAAGGTGGGCAACTCGGGCGTGTCCATCGCCACGCTGGATGACATGAAGGTGCTGTACGGCGGCTTCGACCTGTGCAACCCGAGCACCTCGGTGTCGATGACCATCAACGGCCCGGCGCCCACCATCCTGGCGATGTTCATGAACACCGCCATCGACCAGCAGCTCGACAAGTTCCGCGCCGACAACGGCCGCGAGCCCACCGATGACGAGGCCCAGAAGATCCGCGAATGGGTGCTCGAGAACGTGCGCGGCACCGTGCAGGCCGATATCCTGAAGGAAGACCAGGGCCAGAACACCTGCATCTTCTCGACCGAATTCAGCCTGAAGGTGATGGGCGACATCGCCGAGTACTTCGTGCACCACAAGGTGCGCAACTTCTATTCGGTGTCGATCAGCGGCTACCACATCGCCGAGGCCGGGGCCAATCCGATCAGCCAGCTGGCCTTCACGCTGTCCAACGGCTTCACCTTCGTGGAAGCCTACCTGGCGCGCGGCATGCACATCGACGACTTTGCGCCCAACCTCAGCTTCTTCTTCAGCAACGGCATGGACCCGGAGTACACCGTGCTCGGCCGCGTGGCGCGGCGCATCTGGGCCGTGGCGATGAAGGAGAGGTACGGTGCCAACGAGCGCAGCCAGAAGCTCAAGTACCACATCCAGACGAGTGGCCGGTCCCTGCACGCACAGGAGATCGCCTTCAACGACATCCGCACCACGCTGCAGGCGCTGATTGCCATCTACGACAACTGCAACAGCCTGCACACCAACGCCTACGACGAGGCGATCACCACGCCCACCGAGGAATCGGTGCGCCGTGCGATGGCCATCCAGCTCATCATCAACCGCGAGTGGGGCCTGGCGAAGAACGAGAACCCCAACCAGGGCGCCTTCATCATCGACGAACTCACCGAACTGGTGGAAGAGGCCGTGCTGGCCGAGTTCGAGAAGATCGCCGAGCGCGGCGGCGTGCTGGGCGCGATGGAGACCG
>CAZKGD010000111.1:0-8739 GCA_964552215.1 uncultured Caldimonas sp. | reverse complement strand
GCGCGGTAGATGTCGTCGAACTCGCGCGGCGCGGTGCCCAGGGCCTTGGCGAAGGTGAGGTCGATGCGGGCGTTGACCTGGGTCTGGCCGATGCCGGGCAGCTCGTATTCGACCGGGTCTTCCACCGTGAGCACGTTGGTGGTGGAGGTGTCCACGCGGCCGAGTGCCGCGTACAGCGTGGTGGTCTTGCCCGAGCCGGTGGGGCCGGTGACCAGCACGATGCCGTGAGGCTGCTCGATCAGGCGCGAGAAGCGCTGCAGCGTGTCGCCGCCCATGCCCAGGCTTTCCAGGCTGAAGCGGGTGTCGCCTTTGTCGAGCAGGCGCAGCACGGCGCGCTCACCATGGGCCGAGGGCAGGGTGGACACCCGCACGTCCACGCCACGCCCGCCGATGCGCAGCGAGATGCGGCCGTCCTGCGGCAGGCGCTTCTCGGCGATGTCGAGCTCGGCCATGATCTTCAGGCGCGAGATCAGCGCGGCATGCAGGGCCTTGTTGGGCTGCACCACCTCGCGCAACGAGCCGTCCACGCGAAAGCGCACCGACGAGCTGCGCTCATAGGGTTCGATGTGGATGTCGCTCGCGCCGTCCTTGGCGGCCTGCGTGAGCAGGGCGTTGAGCATGCGGATGATGGGGGCGTCGTTGGCGGCCTCCAGCAGGTCTTCCACTGCCGGCAGGTCCTGCATCATGCGCGAAAGGTCCACGGCACTCTCGACCTCGCCCACCACGGCGGCGGCGCTCGACTCGCCGCCGGCATAGGCCGCCGCGATGCGCTGGGCGAGGCTGGCCTGGGCCTCGTGCTCGAAGCTGTCGATCTGGAAATGGCGCAGCACTTCCGACAGCACCGAGGCACTGGCGTTGGCGTCGGCCCAGAGGGTCAGGCGCTCGCCGTCGTCCTCCAGCAGCAGACTGTGGGCCTTGGCGAAGGCATAGGGCAGGGGATGGCGGGCACCCATGGCGGCGTGTCCTCAATTCACCGGCTGCGGCGTGGCCGCGGGCGCCACCGCGGGCGGCGTGGCGGCATCAGCCGGCGGGGGCAGTTCGCGTGCGGGCAGCACGGGGGCTTCGTTCACCGGGAGCAGGACGCGCGCGGGTGGCTGGCTGGCGATCTGTTGTGCGCGGATCTGGTCATAGCGGTCCAGCGACAGGCGGTTCGACGCATCCTGGTCGCGCATCACCACCGGGCGCAGGAAGACCATCAGGTTGGTCTTCACGCGCGAGCGGTTCTCGCTGCGGAACAGGCCGCCGAGCACCGGCACGTCGCCCAGCAGCGGCACCTTGTCACGGTTGTCGGTGAACTGGTCCTGCATCAGGCCGCCCAGCACGATGATCTGCCCGTCGTCGACCACCACGCTCGACTCGATGGAACGCTTGTTGGTGACCAGGCCCGCCGTGGCATCGGCCACCCCGCGGGAGACGTTCTGGTTCACCACGCTGGAGACTTCCTGGTAGATGGCCAGGCGCACCGTCCCGTTCTCGCCGATCTGCGGCTTCACGCGCAGCGTGATGCCCACGTCCTTGCGTTCGATGGTCTGGAAGGGGTTGACCGCGCCGCCCGTGCCGCCGGTGTTGGTGAACTGGCCGGTGACGAAGGGGACGTTCTGGCCGATGGTGATCTTGGCTTCCTCGTTGTCCAGGGTGACCAGGTTGGGCGTGGACAGGATGTTGCCGTCCACGTTCTGCTCCAGGAAGCGCGCGAGGCCTGCCAGGGAATAGGTGCCCAGGAAGTTGCGCACGATGCCCACGTTGAGGCCGGCCGAGGGGAGTGCGCCAGCTTGTCCACCGGTGGCAGCCGCCAGGGACAGCTGGATGATGTTGTTGCCGCCGGTGCCGAAGTTCGTACCCCCCACGAGGCCCCAGCGGTCACCTTCGCGGCCCACCAGCCCCTGCCACTGGAAGCCCACGTCGGCGGCCTTGGTGGCATTCACCTCGACGATCATCGTTTCCACATAGACTTGGGCGCGGCGCGAATCGAGCTGGTCGATCACGGCGCGCAACTGGCGGTACAGCGGGTCAGGGGCCGTGATGATGAGCGAGTTGGTGGCCGGATCGGCCTGGATGAATCCTCCGGTGGAAGGCTGGGCCGCCGTGCTGACGGGGGCCGTGGCCTGGGGCGAGGCGCCGGTGGTGCTGGACATGCCGCCGAGCGAGGCGCCGGTGGCCGAGGTCGTTGTGCCCGTCAAGGCCGACGACCCGCCGCTCGCGCTCCCCCCGCGGCCGTCCGTGGGGAAGGCTGCGCGCAGTACCTGCGCCAAGCGCACGGCATCGGCGTTGCGCAGGTAGACCACATGGATGTTGCTGCCGCCCACGCCGCCGGCCCCGGGCACGTCCAGCCGTGCCACGATGGAGCGGATCAGCGCCAGTCGCGCCGGGTTGGCAGCCCGCACGAGCAGGGCATTGGTGCGCGAGTCGGCCAGGATGGTGCCGGCCGAGGAACTGCCGCCCGCCACCGCGCCGGGGGCCCCGGGAGCACCCGGTGGGGGCGCGACGTTGCCTGGCCCGCCGGACTGCTGGTCGAGCAGGCGCTGCACCAGCACGGCCACGTCGCTGGCCACGGCATGCTGCAGCGGGATCACCTCCACGTCGGTGGCGCTCGGGATGTCCAGCGCCGCCACGATGCGCGCCAGCCGGCGCAGGTTGTCGGCGTAATCGGTGATCACCAGCGAGTTGTTGCCCGGGTTCACGTTGATCGTGTTGTTCGGGCTGATCAACGGGCGTAGGATGGTGACGAGGTTGTTCGCGTTCTCGTGCTGGATGCGGAAGATCTGCGTGAGGATGGTGTCGCCGCGCGCGGCCACGCCGGGGCCGGCGGACACCACGCCCGTCTGCAGCTTGGCGTCGGCTTCCGGCACGATCTTGTACAGGCCTTCCACCTCCACCACGGCAAAGCCCAGCCCGCGCAGTGCGGCGAGGAAGTTGATGTAGGCCTCCGAGCGGCTCATGGGCTGCTCGCTGTAGAGCGTCATCTGCCCGCGCACGCGCGGATCGATGACGAACTGGCGGCGCAGGATGAGGCCCATGGCGCGGGCCACGCCATCGATCTCGGCGTTGACGAAGTTCAGCGTGACCTGGCCGGCCGAGGCGTCGGCGGTTTGCGACCACGCAGCCGGAGGCGTGCCCAGCGCCAGGAAGCTTGCGGCCAGTGCCGTGCACAGGGCCTGGGCGCCACGTCGGGCCAGAGGGGTGCGTTTCATGCTCATCCGATCGAGATGACCGAGCGCGCGCCATCGCGCCGCCCGATGATGTTCAGGAGGTTGTCCAGGGCGTCCTCGAAGCCTTCGCCCGAGCGGGCCTCCCCCCGGAAGCGTACGCCGCTTGGGCCCCAAAGGCCATCGCCGCTGAGCTGCAGCGCGCCTTCGCGGGTGGACAGGACGATCTGCACCTGGCCCTGCTCGTTGCTGAACAGGCTCAGGCGGTAGCTGCCCAGCTGGCTCAGGGTGACCAGGGGCGAGGAGGCGTTGAGGATGTCGAGGTCGGCTCGGCCTTGCACCAGCCAGCGCCCGGCCGTGCCTTCCAGTGTGAGGCCCGGGCTGCCCAGGCGCAGCACGCCCCCGAGCTGCAGGGTGTTCCAGGGCGTGCCCAGGCCGCCCAGCAGCGCGCTGGGCCACTGGGCCGTCCAGCCGGGTTGCGGCAGCAATTGCACCGACACGCGCGACCAGCCCGCCTGCACCCGCAGGCCCACCTGGCCATTCAGGCAACAATCCTGGCGCAGTCGCACCATGGCGCCCAGGCCCGATGGGCGCAGCGTCCAGTGCAGGCGCCCCGGCAAGGCCGTGGCATCCCGGCTGCCGGGGCCGCCGGAGAGCACCAGCACGGCCTGGCCGTTCCACACCGTGCCCTGCGCCTGCGCCAGCAGCACACGCTGGCCGCTGGCAGCCGCAACGGCAGAAGCCAGCCAGGTGGCCGGCGCAAACACCACCAGGGCGACCAGGGTGCCGAGGATGGCGCCAGCCCAGCCCCAGCGACGCAGGCTGGCCTGGCGCGCGCGTGCTGCGGCGCTCGCGGCCGAATCGAGGCGCGAGTTCGGGAAGCGAGAGTTGCCGAAACGCGAAACGCCAAACTGAGAATTGCCAAAACGCGAGACGGTGTCCTTGCGACCGCTGCGCCAGCGGGACAGGCGTGCGATCAGTCCGCTCATGAGGCGCCTCCGCTGAGCACGAGCACGATGGTGCCGTTGTAGCCATTGCCGCTGCGAGTGAGCTGCACATCCACCGGACGGGCGCGCGCGGCATTGCGGGCCTCGCCCAGCCAGGCCCACAGCACATCCCCGGGCAGGCCCTGGACCGTGAGGGTGGCACGGTCGCCTTGCAGGTTCAGGCGGGCGGCCTCACCGAGACGTTCGGCCGAGGCCTGCAAGGCCCGGGTCGCCTGCGCTGCGGCCACGGGAGGGGCTGCGCGCAACTCCCGGGCTTCCTGCGCGAGGCGCTGCATGTGCTGGGTCTGGGTGCGGACATCGGCGAGCTGTTGCGGAGTGTCGCGCAGGGTGCGCAGGGCCGGTTGCAGCGCTACCCACCAGATCACCGCCAGGGCCACCACGGCCGCGGTGATCTGCACCAGGGTGCGCTCGCGTGCCTCCAGGGCGTTCCATCGCGCAAGCACCTTTTGCTGCCACTGCTGGCGCAGGTCCTGCAATGTCATGAGCGGCCTCCCGGGGCGCGTCGCAGGGTGAGCTGGGGGCCGGCGCGTTCGATGCGCCAGCCTTCGGGTTCGAGCTGCCGGCTCAGCTCCGAGATGTCCTCGTCGGGCCAGCCCCCCACCGACAGCGTGAGCTGGCCGGGTTCGAAGCGCAGGCCTTCCAGCGGCCGGCCCTGCGGCCAGGCGCCAGCCACCGCCTGCAGCATCGGTTCGAGGTCGGTGTCGCCCGGCCGTCCGGCCACGGCGCGCAGCTGCTCGGTCTCACGCTGCATCTGCACGGGAGCATCGAGCACCGCGCGGACATGGGGGAAGGTGGCCTGCAGCAGAGCCACCTGCTCGGCGCGTGCGGCGCGAAGTTCCTGACGCTGTTTCCAGGCCCAGGCATTCAGGCCCACGAGCTGCACCATCACCAGCACGGCCAGGCCCACGCGCAGCGGACGCCAGGCCGGTCCCGAGAGGGAGCGCCAGCCCTTGCGCAGGGCCCGCACGCCTCTGGGTCGGTTGGCCAGGTCGAACTGGCGCAGGTTCCAGGCAGACTGCGCAGCCTGCAGCGCCGCGTCGGCGCGTGACAGCACCTCCACCGGCTGGCCCAGGCCCTGCTCGGCGGCGGCCACGGCCGCCGGCTCGGCGCTCCATACCGTGGGGGCCTGATCGCCGCCCGGCGCGGCCAGCCAATGGCGCATCAAGGTGCCCGAAGGCCGAAGCACGAGCACCCCGTCGGGGCGAGCCCAGACCAGGCTCAAGGCCTGATCGTCCTCGGGGTCGTCGAGCTGAAAATGACCGCGCGCCGGTTCGCCCGGTTCGGCCTGGGGCACGACGCGGTCGACCACGATGCCCACCGCCTCGAGGGCGCCGAGCTGCAACACCAGCCAGGCCCGGTGGGTGGCGACGACCCAGGCGTCCTCGCCCCCACTGGCACCTGTCGCGACTGCGAGATGGGTGTCCTCGGTGTCTTCGAGCAAGGCTTCCTCGAGGACGCCGGCCAGCGCTGCACGCAGCCGGGCCGGCGGCGCCTTGGGCAGGGGAACCCGGTGCCAGGCGAGGTCGGCGGCCGGGGCCACGGCCACCACGGTATCTGCCTTGGGCATCAGGGCGGGGGCGCAGCGGCCGTGCCGGCTGGCCAGGATGCCGTCGCGGCTGAGCACGTAGTCGTACTCGGCTGGCGCGCGCAGTGGCGCAGCCGACTCCCCAGCTGCGCCACTGCGCGCGCCCAGGTGCGGCCTCGGGGCCAGCGAGATGACAAGCAGACTCATATAAGGCTTTTGAAATCAACGCATTATGCGCATGCCTTCACGTCAGGTGTGAAGAAATGTCGCGGGCTTTCCCTGTCTCCCCCGTGCTCGCAGGGGCTCACCGGGCGCTCGACAGGGCCAGCGCTGTGCGCTCCCGGGCCAGCGACACCACCTGCAGGCCACGGCGCTCCACGAGCGAGCGCTCCTCCACGGCGCGTTGGTCGATGCGCAACTGACCGACCACCTCGAAGAAATCCGAGCTCACGGTGACCAGGGTGTCCGATGGCGCACCTCCCGGCAGCAGCGGCGCCGCCTCGTTCAAGCCCCGAAACGGCGTGCGCTGCCGGTGCTGGACCAGCCGGTCGGCGCTCGCGAGATCCACGCCGATCACGGCAGCCAGCACTTCGCGCGAGGCGGTGTTCAGGTTCACTGGCGTGGGCCGGGGCAGGATGGTCACGTAGGGCGCGAGGGCCGCAACCGTCTTGGCGTCCAGGCCCAGCCAGCCGAGCTGGGCCGGACTGAAGGGCGTGAGGGGGGCGTCTGCGGCAGTCTGCGCGTTGTTGGCGCCGGGCGGGGCGCCCGGGTTCGCGCGAGGCCCGAAGCCGGCCACCAGCATCGACACCGTGCTGGCGTCGACATTGACCAGTTCGCACAGCCGTTCCAGGGCTTCGCGGTGGGGCGAGGCAGCGTCTGGGGCCTGGGCCAGATTGGTGAGGTTGAAGCGGCCCTGCAGGTCGGTGATGCGTCCGGCCAGAAAGGCATCCGGTGCGGCATCCGAGTCGCTGAGGTCGGCCGCCAGGAAGGTCGAGAGTCGCGCCTCGGCCAGCGGTGTGGCCCAGGGTTCTGACAGGTGGTCGACCGAACCCGAACGCCGATCTTCGCGCAGGATCAGCCGCGCCCAGTCGAGCGCACCGGTGAGGATCCATGACGACTGCGCCCGGCTGCGTTCGGCGGCCTCGATCTGCACCGAGCGCCACTGGCGCCAGAGCATGCTGCTGGCCAGCGTGGCCACCAGGGTCACGATGATCATGGCCGTGAGCAGCGCGGCGCCGCGGGTGGGACGAGAGGGCGCGCGCATCATTCGGCCCTCAGGCGCAGCACGAGGTCGCGTGTGACGTCGCCGGCCAGGCCCGAGGCCGGCGTGAGCGTGAGCACCAGTCGCACGCCCTGCGGCAGGGCCTGGGCGCGCGGGTCCGCGGCGGACTGGTCGCCGGTGGACTGCGGGTTGGTCCAGGCGTTGTTGCGCCAGAAGTAGACCTGCCACTGCGACACACCCGGTAGCGCCGCCAGGTCGCCGGGTTCGCCGCCGAGCAATTGCAGCGACCGCATCCAGGTGTCCTGCAAATCGGAGCGTCGCGTCACCGGCGGGCTGGCCCAGCGATGCCACTGGTCGCCACGCAGGGACCACACCACCATCTGGACGCCTTGCTCGCTGCGGCGCGTCAGCCGGGTCGACCCACCATCGAAACTCAGCGCCGGCACCACCTGCGTGTCGTGCAGGGCCGCCAGGTCGGCCTCCCACTGGGCCAGCACGGTGTTCAGGCGCAGCACGTGGTCAAGCCGGGTCTCGGCGATCTCCTTGGTGCGCACGATGCCATCCACGCCGCGCCAGGCCAGCCCGGCCACGATGGCCAGGATGGTCACGGTGACCAGCACCTCGATGAGCGTGAAGCCGCGTGGCGTGCGCATCTCAGTACCGCGGCAGGATGGTCGACAGCGTCACCAAAGGTTCGCCCTCGGGCGTGGTGATGCGTGCGTCGACGCGGCGGAAATTGGGGTTCGGAGTGGGTCGGATCTGCAACTGGCCCGCGTACTGCCGCCCGGCCTGTTCGCAGGCGAAACCGGCATCGCCCACCGAGGGGAACTGGCGCGCCAGCATCAGGCCGGCCAGCTGGTTCTCGGCACACCACTGGGCGGCCATGTTGTCGCTCAGCCGCTGGGCGTTGCCCGTCAGGGCCCCCGCGGCCTTGATGCCGGCCGACAGCGCCAGCGCCACCACGGCCAGGGCCACCAGCACCTCGATGAGGGTGAATCCGCGGCGTTTCATCATGGCGCAATGGCAAAGGCCTGCAGCCCATCGGTGGCGATGGTGATGCGCCGGTCCTCCAGCGCGAGCGTCACGCGCTGCGGGCCGATCAGCGGGTCGGGGCCGAGCGTGAGGCCCCCCGTGCCATAGACCTCGGCCGACACCCCCCGGTTCATCCAGCCCGTGGGCAGCTGCAGGCTGTCGGGCAGGCCCACGAAGCGGAAGCCGTCGGTGGCGGGCACCCAGCGCACGATCACCCCGGTGGCCCGCGACTCGACCCGCGCCGACTCCAGCAGCGCCGCCAGGCGCTCGGCCTCACGTTCCAGCGCCGTGGCCTGCGGGTCGCGGATCGCCAAGCTGATGGTGCTCACCACCACCGCCATCAGGGTCAGCACGATCAGCAATTCCAGCAGCGTGAAGCCCCGCTGTCTTGCACAAGAAGGGCGATGGTCGCCAAGCACTTCAGCACCCCGCACCACCCTGGCCCCTCAAGCAGACACCGCGGATCCGGCTCTGCCGGTCCGCCAGTGGCGCCCCCTCGAGGGGGCGCGCGAAGCGCGTAGGGGGGGGCTCATTACTGCCAGGAGCCGATGTCGGCGTTCGGTCCGTCGCCGCCCGCTTGCCCATCCGCGCCGAAGCTGAACACATCGATCTCGCCTCGCACACCCGGGTTCAGGTACTGATAGGGGCGCCCCCAGGGGTCGTTGGGCAGCTTGTCGAGGTAAGGCTTCCAGTTGGGCGGAATGGGCGCCGTCGCGGGCTTGGTCACCAGAGCCTGCAGGCCCTGCTCGGAAGTCGGGTAGCGCTGGTTGTCCAGGCGGTAGAGCTTGAGCGCCTGCATCAGGTTGT
>CAZKGD010000110.1:0-8760 GCA_964552215.1 uncultured Caldimonas sp. | reverse complement strand
CATCGAAGAGGCCGTGCACATAGGTCGCGAGGATCTGGCCGCCGGGGTCGCGCACGCCCTCGGCGCAGCCGGGTTGATCCAGCCGGCCAGACAGATCGAGCAACGGATGCTCGAGCGCCGCGCCCGTGCTCACCCCGGCATGGATCTCGTAGCCCGCCACCGCTTCGCCACCCGGCAGCAAGCGCCCTTGCACCTGGCGCAGCTGCTTCTCGGGCGCGAGCGTGGTGTCCAGGTCCAGCCAGCCCAGGCCCGGCATCGAACCCGGCGGGCCCTCCAGGCCTTGCGGGTCGTGCAGCGCACGGCCCAGCATCTGCAGGCCGCCGCAAATGGCGATCAGCTTGCCGCCATAGCGCAGGTGGCGGGCGAGGTCGGCGTCCCAGCCGCGTTCGCGCAGGGCGCGCAGGTCGGCCTGCACGCTCTTGCTGCCCGGCAGCACGATCAGGTCGGCCGGCGGCAGCGGCTGGCCGGGGCCGGCGAGGATCAGCTCCACCTGCGGGTGCATGCGCAGCGCATCCACGTCGGTGTGGTTGGAGATGCGCGGCAGCACCGGCACCACCACGCGCAGGCGCTGCTCGCCCGTCTTGGCCAGGCGTTCGCGGGGCAGGGCGTCTTCGGCATCGAGCATCAGGCCCGTGAGGTAGGGCAGCACGCCCAGCACGGGTTTGCCGCTGCGCGCTTCCAGCCAGCGCAGGCCCGGCTCCAGCAGCGACACGTCGCCGCGGAAGCGGTTGATCACGAAGCCGCGGATGCGCTCGCGTTCGCTGTCGCTCAGGCAATCGAGCGTGCCCAGCAGGTGGGCGAAGACGCCGCCGCGGTCGATGTCGGCCACCAGGATCACCGGGCAGTCCGCCGCTTCGGCAAAGCCCATGTTGGCGATGTCGCGCTCGCGCAGGTTCACCTCCGCCGGGCTGCCGGCGCCTTCCACCAGCACCACCTCGTGGGCGGCGCGCAGCCGCTCATAGCTCTCCAGCACGTAGGGCATCGCGAGCGGCTTGTACTCGTGGTATTCGATCGCATCGGCATTGAAGCGCGCGCGGCCCTGGATGATCACCTGCGCGCCGGTGTCGCTGTTGGGCTTGAGCAGCACCGGGTTCATGTCGGTGTGCGGCGCCAGGCCGCAGGCCTGGGCCTGCAGCGCCTGGGCGCGGCCGATCTCGCCGCCGTCGGCCGTCACGGCCGAGTTCAGCGCCATGTTCTGCGGCTTGAAGGGCGCCACGCGCCGGCCGTGCCGATGGAAGAGCCGGCCGAGCGCCGCCACCAGGGTCGACTTGCCGGCATCGCTGGTGCAGCCTTGCACCATCAGCGTGCCGTGGAAGCGTTCATAGAACGAGGAAGAAGAGGGCATCGCGCGATTATGATTTCGCCCGGCCTGCCCATGTCCTTCGTCCCCCCATCCTTCCCCTTCGACCTGGCGCTCACCCAGCCCGGCTGGCTGTGGAGCCTGTGGCTGGGTGTGGCGCTCGACGCCTTGCTGGGCGAACCCAGGCGCTGGCATCCGCTGGTGGGCTTTGGGCACTGGGCCAACGTCATCGAGCGTCGCCTCAACCGCTCTGCGTCGAAGCTGCGGGGCGTGCTGGCCTGGAGCCTGGCCGTGCTGCCGGTGCTGGCCGCTTTCCTGGCCCTGCGCGCGGCCATGCCCGACGCGGGGCATTGGGTGCTCGACGGCATCGTGCTGTACGCCGCGCTGGGCCTGCGCAGCCTGCTCGAACACGTGTGGCCCGTGGGCCGGGCCCTGCAGGCGAACGATCTGCCCACCGCGCGCGGCAGCGTGCAGCGCATCGTCACGCGCGACTGCAGTGCCCTGGATGAGGCCGGCGTGGCCACGGCCGCGGTGGAGTCCACGCTGGAAAACGGCAGCGATGCCGTCTTTGCCAGCCTTTTCTGGTTTGCCGTGGCCGGCGCGCCGGGCGTGCTGCTGCACCGTCTGGCCAACACGCTGGATGCCATGTGGGGCTACCGCACGCCACGCTTCCTGCACTTCGGCTGGGCTGCGGCGCGCATCGACGACGTGCTGAACTGGCTGCCCGCGCGCGCCACCGCCTTCAGCTACGCGCTGCTGGGCCACACCCGCCGCGCCTGGCGCTGCTGGCGGGCACAAGCCCCCTTGTGGGACAGCCCCAACGCCGGCCCTGTGATGGCCGCCGGCGCCGGCGCGCTGGCCCTGCAAGTGGGCGGCGCCGCGCGCTACCACGGTCGCATGGAGGACCGGCCCGTTCTGGGCGAGGGCGCCTCGCCACGCGCTGCGGACGTGCACCGCGCCTGCGCCCTGCTGGGCCGCGTGCTGGCGCTGTGGATGCTGGTGCTGACTGCGCTGGCCGAGGTGGCCGCATGATCCCCACACCGGCCCGCATTCCCCACGGCGCCGACCTGCACCGCGCCATCGAACGCTTCGGCCCCGCGCCGGGCGGCGAGCCTTGGCTCGACCTCTCCACCGGCATCAACCCCTGGCCCTGGCCGGTGCATGAACATCTGGCCAAGCTGCCCGAAGCCGCCTGGCACGACCTGCCCGGCCCCGATGCGGCCGTGCAGGCCGCCTTCGACGCTGCCTACGGCCCGGGCGCGCTGGCGGTGCCGGGCTCGCAGGCCGCCATCCAGGCCTTGCCGCGGCTGTGGCGGCGTCATCACGGCGTGGCCCAGGTGCAGGTGCTGTGGCCGGGCTACGGCGAACATGCCGCGCGCTGGGCCCTGGAAGGGCATGCCGTGAGCCTGCACCCGGGCGTCACGCTCGGGCACATGCCGGCCGACGTGATCGTCATCGCCCGCCCCAACAACCCCACCGGCGACACCTTCGACGCGCCGCGCGTGCGCGCCCTGGCCGACGCCTGCCGCCTGCTCGTCATCGACGAAGCCTTCCTGGACACCACTGGCGAGCCCAGCCATGCCCACCTGGGCCTGCCCAACGCGGTGGTGCTGCGTTCGCTCGGCAAGTTCTACGGCCTGGCGGGGCTGCGCGTGGGGGCGGTGGTGGCGAGCGCGGCGTGGCGCGAGGCCCTGGCCGCCGAGCTGGGCCCCTGGCCGGTGGGCGGCGTGTCCCTGCAACTCGCCGCCGCGGCCCTGCGCGACACCGCCTGGCAGCACACCATGCGCGACCGGCTGTCGCAAGGCAGCCGGTCGCTGGCCCGGTTGCTGGGCCGGCATGGCCTGCCCAGCGGGGGCACCGCCTTGTTCCGTACCGTGGTCACGCCGCAGGCCGCGGCGCTGCACGAGGCGCTCGCCCGGCAGGGCCTCTGGACGCGCCTCTTTTCGCTGCCCGGCCCTGAAGGGGGCCCCGGCTACCATGCCGTGCGGCTGGGCCTGCCACCCGACGAGGGCGGCCTGCAACGCCTGGAGGCCGCCTTGCAACACCAGGAATGGGAGGTTTCATGACATTGCGCCACGCGCTGTTGGCCACAATCCGGGCCCTGACCCTCGCGATGAGCTTGTCCGTGAGCGTGCAAGCCCAGGCCCAAGCCGTGACCGTCACCGACGACCGGGGTCACACCGTCAGCCTGCCGCGCCCCGCCCAGCGGGTGGTGAGCCTCACGCCCCACGGCACCGAACTCGTGTTCGCCGTGGGCGGTGGCAGCCGGCTCGTGGGCGTGGTCGAGTTCAGCGACTACCCCGAGGCCGCGCAACGCATCCGCCGCGTGGGCGACAACAAGGCGGTCGACCTCGAAGCCGTGGCCGCCCTGAAGCCCGACCTGATCGTGGTGTGGCGCCACGGGAACGCGCGCCGGCAACTGGAAAAGCTCGGCAACCTGGGCATCCCCGTCTATGAAAGCGACCCCCGCCGCCTAGACGACATCCCCGGCGCCCTGGAACGCCTGGGGCGCCTTCTGGGCACCGACACCGAGGCCGCGCAAGCAGCAAGCCGCTACCGCCAGGAACTGCAAACCCTGCGCGAACGTTATGCCGGCCGCCCACCCGTGACCACCTTCTACCAAGTGTGGCGCCAGCCCCTGAAGACGCTGAACAACGATCACATGGTGAGCGACGTGATCCGCCTGTGCGGCGGCGTCAACGTCTTCGGCACCCTGGAGCCCCTGGTGCCCACCCTGTCCGACGAAGCCCTGCTGCAAGCCAACCCCGAATTCATGTTCGCCGCCAGCATGGGCGCCACCAACTCCAACCGCCCCGTGGACAGCCTCGACGGCTGGAAACGCTTCCCCCGTCTCACGGCCGTGCAGCGCGGCAACCTCTTCTACGTCAACGGCGACCTCATCAACCGGCCCACGCCAAGGGTGCTGGAGGGGGCGGCGTTGATTTGTGAGGCGATGGAGGGGGTGCGGGGGAGGAGGTGATTCGAGGGGCGGGAGAGCGCTACACAGCCGGTGGCAGACTCTTGGAAGCATTCAGTCTAGGAGCACCCGAAGCTTTCAGAACCTGAATGCTTCTGGAAACCAGCAGCATCCCCCTTTTGGGGGTGCTCGTCTACCGCCTGGGTCGGGCAAAGTGTGCCTTGCAAAGACTGCAGAAGTTTGCGTCAATTTGGTACTGTGCAAGCATCCGGTCAATGCTTGAAACAAGCGGCTGTGCAGGGCATGCCGCCGTAAGCGGTTGCCAACGTTCTGCCGCAGTTTGCTTCTGATAACAGGTTGAGCCATAAGAGGAAACGATATGAATCGTGCATCGCTTTACGGGTTGTTGATCTCGGGTACTTTGCTGGCTGGCTGCGCAACTGGTCTCAGTCGTCAGGCGCAAGCCGTCCAAGCGGCAGACGAACGCATGGTGTCGAAATGTACTTTTTTGGGGGAAGTACAAGGATCTTCAGGATGGGGGAATTTGGCTGCGTCAGCAGGTATGCAGAATGCAAGGAATGAAGCGCAGGAGAAAGCAGCGCAAATAGGAGCTACGCATATTGTTTGGATGAATATTGCTGGTGGTTTTAGTCCATTTGCGGTAGGTAGAGCGTACAAGTGCAGCTAGTAGTTGCCTCGATCAGCATCTCCGGCTGAAGGTGAAGAGCCAGTTAAAAGCTTGCAGTTAGGTTGGAATTACCTCATGCAAACTTTCTGGTGTGGAAAAGAATTTCACTTTATGGTATCTACCTCTGGAGAGAAGGCATGGGCAAGTTGAAAACGAAAACCACTCTCTGGCGAGAAACGCCCTCTGGCCCCGTATTGATTAAGACCTTGGCGGGGTTTCCGTTTGGCATCCCTGCTTTAGGCGGACTAGTCAATGTTCCGAATCTTGGCGCAATGCGGTGTGCCGGCGTTGTAAAGTCCGGGGCTGCGTCTAACGAGCACACTGTGGAAATCAAGCTGGTGCTGAAGTGAGAGGTGGTTTGTGAACGCTGGGCAATTGATTTTTCTTGTTGCGCTCGCCTTTACTTGCGCACTTTCCAGTTTCATCTACGCCGCCCGACAGAAAGGTTGGCCGTATGGGGGGATATTCGAAAGCGGTAGGATTCCGTCAATGGTTAGCTTGGGGTGTCTTGCCTTTCTGGGTGGGAAGCTAATCTTTGCATTGATGGCCGGAGAACTCGGGCTGATCTGGTTACTTTGGAGTGCACTGGCCTACTTTCTGGGAGGTATGCTTCTTATGGCTGCGCTTAGAGGCTTGACTGGAATAGTCGCGCTTGTGTCGGCGCCAGCGCTTGCTGTGGGCAGTATCTTCCTAAAGTTTTGACGCCTTTGTTATTCCGGTCTGTGAGAAAAGTATTGTCTCCAGTTTTGTCCGACTAGTTATTTATGTGTTCGGGTTCGCATTTCACGGGGTGCCAGCCAAGCATATAAGAAAATGTCGCACGAATGTAGTGAATGTTTGGCGTTTATTGTGGGGCTGGGTGGTGAGGTGTTTTGGTTGCGAGCTTATCTTTCTAGGAAGGTCCTGTAAAGGACGGCTGTGCCGGGGGTCGGGATGAGATTAATTATTGCTTTGATTTTGTTATCTGCGGGGGTGTCGGGTTTTGCATTCGATAAAGATAAATATTACTACGGACATTTTTTTGTGTATGAGAAGGCGGAAATATTTGAGTCTTCTGAAGGTGGTCTGGTTGCTTACTTGATTCCTGGTGGATACGATGAGCTCTACGATGTTCCCGCTGCAATTTTGGTAGAAGGTGTAATATCTGACGAAACCGTGACTCACCTTCGAAGGTTGCTGTCTCGCGATAAAGATGTGCGCGATTTTTTCCTCGATAGTCCAGGTGGGTTCTTGAGTGCTGGGATGAGACTGGGGAAGATGCTTTCAGATCTCGGCGCAAGAGCAACAATTCCGCAAGGGGGGGAGTGCTTTAGCGCGTGTGCCTTGGCATTTTTGGGTGGAAAGGACAGGGTATTGCTTGCTGGTGCCAAGGATCTTGGTTTTCATCGTCAGTATTATTTGGTTGATGATAAAGCTATATATGGAAGTCTCGCCAAAGATATTCAGCAGATACGGGGCTATCTAGATGAGATTCGATTCTCAAGCATTGATGTTGCTGAAATTGTCGGAACCACTGGCAATGCTGGCTTCTCTTCTGAGGAGCTATTCAGGCGAGGCATCGTTACTGCGCGTCGAGCTGAAATTATCCAAGAGGCTGTTTCAATTCTTGAGTATACAAAATTTTCGCGATATGAGTTCTTTAGGTTGAAGTGTTCGTACTATGATTCACCTTACGCTAGTAATGATCCTGAGAAACTGAGCACAGCGGCTTGGATGGAGCAGTTGACATGCTCCCAGCATGAACCGGTAATGCGGGAGCCCTTGCTCAGGCTTGCTTTAGGTCGGCAAGCCTGGAGTGGTCAAGGCTCCGAATATTATCAGCTCAAGCTTCTTGAGGAATCGGAATTTTTTAGAAGGAAAGGAATCGAGTATGGAAATAGTGAGTTGTATAAGGAATATGATGAATATTTGAGACGCAGGGGCAATTTTATGAGGACGGAAAAAAAGAATAGTCGTGCTCGTTGACTACGAGTTCGTACACAGCGCACTCTGACTTCCCTTTTGATCGAATGCATTGACAGCGACACGCCCTCGCTGACATAGCTCGACGATGCAACCCTGCCCCAACTGTCAGCGCATGGTCACAACAGGCGCAACCGACTGTGCCCACTGCGGCCATCTGATGAATGCCGTGGACCGAGCGCCAAAGCCCGGCCCAATGCTGGGAACCCCGCTGTTCACCCAGCCGGCTTCCGCAACGCCCGCCATGAGCATCGTTGTCTTGTTCTTTGGGCTCGTGGGCTTGTGGATGGGCGCCTCCATCGCTTTCTCTGACACCCCGGTGGTCTGCGAGGGCCGCGCAGCGGCCCTGTGCCAAATCGGCCTTGCAGCCGGCAGCGTGTTCCTGGGGCCAGAACAAGCCCACCTGGGCTATGCGGCGGCAGCCATTGCCGCCGGGCTGGTGCTCATCGTTCTCGCCGTGGCCGTCTGGCCGCGCAGGCGACAGGCTAAGCCGGCCTGACCGACCTCACCCCCGCCCAAACACCCCCGCCACCACCTCCGGCGCCGACGCGAAGTAGCCGTGGAAGAAGCTCGCCGTGAGGCGGCCTTGTTGGTAGACGGCTTCGGGGCCGCCGTAGCGGCGGGGTTGGGTGAGGTGGGTGGGGCGCAGGGTGGGGCCGGCTTCGAGGCGGCCGTAGTGGAAGACGTGGCCACGCAGCGAGCCTGGCGGGCTGTCCCAGTGGTGCAGGCCGATGCCGGCGAGGCGTTCGCCCATCACGGCGGTGGCGTCGAGCAGGCCGGCCATGGGGTGGTCTTCACCATCGAGCGTGCGCAGCACGCGGGCGCACACCATCATGCCGCCGCATTCGGCCACGATGGGGCGGCCCTGGGCGTGGTGGGTGCGCAGGCTGCTCATGAAGCGATGGCAGGTGGCCAAGGCCGCGGCGTGCAGTTCGGGGTAGCCGCCGGGCAGGTAGACGGCGTCGGTGCCCGCCGGCACGGCGTCGTCGGCCAGGGGCGAGAAGGTCTGGACTTCGGCGCCCAGGGCGCGCAGCACGTCGAGGTTGGCTTCGTAGCAGAACGAGAACGCGGCATCGCGTGCCACGGCGATGCGGTGGCCGGCCAGCAGGGGCTCGATAGGCGGGGCCGCTTCAAGGGGCGGGGGCTGCCAGGCGGGCAGGGCCTGCAGCGCATCGGCCTCCAGCACCAGAGCAGCATCGAGTGCGGCCCAGGCGTCGTCGAGGCCGGCCTGCAGTTCCTGCGCCTGCACCAGGCCCAGGTGGCGTTCGGGCAAGGCGGTGGTGGCGCGGCCCAGGTGGCCCCACCAGGGCAGCTCTTGGGGCAGGCTGCCGGCCAGCATGCGCGCATGGCCAGCGCTGGCCACGCGGTTGGCCATGGCACCGGCCACGTGCAGGCCCCGCGTGCGGCCGTGGGCCTGCAGCCCCAGCGCCAGCGCACCAAAGGTTTCGGCCATGGCGCCGGCGTCGATCACGATGAGCACGGGCAGGCCCAGGCGGGCGGCCAGGTCGGCGGCGCTGGGGGTGCCGTCGTACAGGCCCATCGCGCCTTCCACCAGCAGCCAGTCGGCCTGCGCGGCGGCGCGGGCCAGTTCGCGGCGGCATTCGGCTTCGCCCACCATCCACAGGTCGAGGTTGCGCACGGGGGCGTTGGTGGCATCAAGCAGGAAGCCGGGGTCGATGAAGTCGGGGCCGACCTTGAAGGCCCGCACCCGCTGGCCCTGGGCGCGCAGGCGGCGGGCCAGGGCGCAGGTGAGCGAGGTCTTGCCTTGGCCCGAGGCGGGGCCGGCGATCAGCAGTGCACGCGTCATCGGTTCACAACTCGATTCCGCGTTGCGCGCGAAAGCCTTGTTTGAAGGCGTGCTTGATCAGGCCCATCTCGGTGACGGTGTGGGCC
>CAZKGD010000109.1:0-8832 GCA_964552215.1 uncultured Caldimonas sp. | reverse complement strand
GGAGACCGGCTACCAGCGGGGCAAGATCCAGGAAGAGAGCATGCACTACGAGATGCTCAAGCACACCGGCGAGCTGCCCATCATCGGGGTGAACACCTTCCGCAACCCGCACGGCGACCCCATCCCCGAGTCGCTGGAACTCGCCCGCTCCACCGAAGCCGAGAAGCAGTCGCAGCTCGCGCGCCTGGCCGACTTCCATGCCCGCCACGCCCACGAGGCACCGGCCATGCTGCAGCGCCTGCAGCAGGCGGTGATCGACAACCGCAATGTCTTCGAGGTGCTGATGGACGCCGTGCGCTGCTGCTCGCTCGGCCAGATCACCCACGCGCTCTTCGAGGTGGGCGGGCAGTACCGGCGCAACATGTGACCCCCCTTTGCCGCGGGGTTGCCGTCTGGCGGCGCGCCGCGAGAATGCCGGGATGGCATTCCCCGCCCTGCGACACCTGCCCTGGACGCTGACCCTGGTCTGCGGCTCGGCCGCGGCCGTGGTCGACCCTGCCACCGGCCGCTGGATGCCCGGCATCGGCGACCCCACCGTGATGGGCTGGCTGACGGTGCTCGCCTACCTCGCGGCCGCCGGCCTGGCCTTCGTGAACCTGCTGGCCGCCCGCCGCACGCGCCTGCCCTGGCACTACTGGGGCGCGCTGGCCGCGCTGATGGTGTTGCTCGCACTGAACAAGCAGCTCGACCTGCAGACCTGGTTTTCCCAGTTCGGGCGGGACCTGGCCGTCTCGCAGGGGTGGTACGACCACCGGCGCGTTGTGCAGGTGGCCTTCATCCTGCTGCTGGCTGCGGGCGCGGTGACCGCGTCGGTGCTGTTGTGGCAGCAGCTGCGCCACAGCTGGCGGGGTTACCGCCTCAGCGCCGTGGGCGTGGCGCTGTTGCTGGCCTTCATCGTGATCCGCGCCGCCACCTTCCATCATATCGACCTCCTGCTGGGCTGGGGCCTGGCCGGTGTCAATCTGAACCATCTGCTGGAGCTGGGGGCCATTGGACTCATTGCGGCGGGGGCATGGCAATGGCGCAAGTTCCACCGCAAGACCGTGCGCGATTTCTTCCTGCGCCACATCGGCGTGATGCGCTGAGCACCCTCACTCCTGCAGCGCGCGGAACACCTGACGCTGCAGGCCCTGCAGGTCGAGCACACGCAGTCCGCCGTATTCGATGCGGATGAGCCCCAGGTCCTGCAGCACATGCAGGGCCTCGTTGACCCGCTGCCGCGACAGGCCCACCAGCGCCCCGAGCTCCTGCTGCGTGATGCGCAGCAGATGACCCACGCCGGGGTAGAGGATGGGGTGGAACAGCGCGGCCAGGCTGCGGGCGACGCGGGCATCCGGATCGTTCATGCGGTCGATCTCGCGTGCGGCGATGAACTGGCCCAGGCGCTCGTTGAGCTGGCGCATCACGAAACGGTTGAAGGCGATGCTGTTGTCCAGCAGCCAGTGGAAGGTCTCGATGTCCAGCCCCGCCACCGTGCTGCGGCGCAAGGCCTGCACGTTGTAGCGATAGGGTTCGCGCTTGAGCAGCGTGCCCTCGCCGAACCAGGCACCCGGCGGCAGCCCGGCGAAGGTGATGGGCGTGCCCGCCGAGGAGTCGTTGCTCATCTTGAGCAGGCCGTCGATCACGCCGAACCAGTAGGTGGGGGCCTTGCCGATGCGGCACACGAGATCGCCCGGCTCGGTCTGCACGACCTGGATGCGCTCGGACGCCAGGCGGCGGTCCTGCTCGTCAAGATGTGCCAACCAGGGCACATCGGCCAGCTCGGCCTCGCTGGGCGATCGAGCACGGCGCAGCAGCGCGCCAGCGGGAGGCCGGCGATTGACCGGCAGGTCGTCGGACATGTCTGCAGGCACGGGTTATTCCCCAGGGGGGCGACCCTAGGATTGTCGTTACAACGACAACACGGCGTCAAACATCTGCCTAGCATCCCTGGCATGCAATGAGCCGGCGTGCGTGACCGGCTCCACCAGGAGACCACGGTGCAGACCACCTTTCCGAAGCTCTTGCTCGAGCATGCGGCCCGCCGCCCCGGTGCCCCCGCACTGCGCGAGAAGGAATACGGCATCTGGCAGACCCTGAGCTGGGCCGACCTGGCCACGATGGTGCGCCACCTCGCCTGCGGCCTGGCCCAGGCTGGCCTCCAACGCGGCCAGCACGTGGTGGTGGTGGGCGAGAACCGGCCCCGCCTGTACGCCACGATGCTCGCCGCCCAGTCGCTCGGGGCCGTCCCCGTGCCGCTGTACCAGGACGCCGTCGCGGCCGAATTCGTCTATCCGATCAACAACGCCGAAGTGGCGTTCGCCGTGGTCGAAGACCAGGAGCAGGTGGACAAGATGCTGGAGGTGCGGGAACAGTGCCCCCGGCTCGGCCACATCTGGTACGACGATCCTCGCGGCCTGCGCAACTACCGCGAGCAGGGCCTCGCGTCGCTGGACGAGTTGATCGACACGGGCCGCGGCTTCGATGCCGCGCAGCCGGGTTTCTTCCAGGCCGAGGTGGACAAGGCCGCGCCCGAGGATGTGGCCGCGATGTTCTTCACCTCCGGCACCACCGGCAACCCCAAGGGGGTGGTGCACACCCACCATGCACTGATCGACCGCGCCCAGGCCGGCGCCACCTTCGACAAGCTCACGGCCGACGAAGAGGTGCTGGCCTACCTGCCGCCGGCCTGGATCGGCCAGAACTGCTTCAGCTACGCCCAGTGGCTGGTGTGCGGCTACGTGGTGAACTGCCCCGAGTCGTCCGCGACCGTGATGATCGATCTCAAGGAGATCGGCCCCACCTACTACTTCGCGCCGCCACGCATCTTCGAGGGCCTGCTCACCAGCGTGATGATCCGCATGGAAGACGCCGGCCGCTTCAAGCGCTGGCTCTTCCGCCGATTCATGGACGTCGCCCGCCGCGTGGGCCCGGCCCGCATGGACGGCAAGGCGCTTTCCCTGGGCGATCGCCTGCAGTACGCCCTGGGCAACTTTTTCATCTACGGCCCGCTGCGCAACACCCTGGGCATGAGCCGCATCCGCGTGGCCTACACCGCGGGTGAAGCCATCGGCCCGGACCTTTTCACCTTCTATCGCTCCATCGGGATCAACCTCAAGCAACTCTACGGCTCCACCGAAACCGCCGTGTTCGTCTGCCTGCAGCCCGACCATGAGGTGAAAGCCGACACCGTGGGCGTTCCCATCGACGGTGTGGAGATCAAGCTCGACGACAACGGCGAGCTGCTGATCCGCTCGCCCGGCCTGCTCAAGGAGTACTACAAGAACCCCCAGGCCACCGCCGAGGTCAAGACCGCCGACGGCTGGTATCGCAGCGGCGATGCAGGCTTCCTGGACGCCACCGGGCACCTGAAGATCATCGACCGGGCCAAGGACGTGGGCCGCATGGCCGACGGCTCGATGTTCGCGCCCAAGTACATCGAGAACAAGCTCAAGTTCTTCCCCCACATCAAGGAAGCCGTGGCCTTCGGCGACCAGCGCGACAAGGTCTGCGCCTTCATCAACATCGATTTCGAGGCCGTGGGCAACTGGGCCGAGAAGCGCAACCTGCCCTATGCCGGCTACACCGACCTGGCACAGAAGCCGGAGGTCTATGAACTCATTCGGGAGTGCGTGGAAAAGGTCAACGCCGACCTGGCCCAGGACGAGAAGCTCGCAGGCAGCCAGATCAGCCGCTTCCTCATCCTGCACAAGGAACTCGACGCCGACGACGGCGAGCTCACCCGCACGCGCAAGGTGCGCCGCGGCTACATCGGCGACAAGTACGGCGTGCTCGTCGAGGCGCTGTACGGCGGCAAGGCCTCGCAGTACATCGAGACGCAGGTCAAGTTCGAGGACGGACGCACCGGCATGGTTTCGGCTGACCTGCGCATCGCCGACACCCAGACCTTCCCCATCGTGAAGAGGGCCGCCTGATGACCAATGCCACCGCACTGCGTGCGCCGCTGCCTGTCAGCGCCGACGCACCCGCCGCCAACGACGCTGCGCCCCCCGTGGCCAGCCGCAAGATCGGTGATGTCATCCTGGACGTGCAGAACATCTCGCTCGCCTTCGGCGGCGTCAAGGCGCTCACCGACATCAGCTTCAACGTCCGCGAGCATGAGATCCGCGCCATCATCGGCCCCAACGGCGCCGGCAAGAGCTCGATGCTCAACTGCATCAACGGCGTCTACCAGCCGCAGCAGGGCTCGATCACCTTCCGCGGCAAGACCTTCAAGCACATGAACTCGCGCCAGGTGGCCGAGATGGGTGTGGCGCGCACCTTCCAGAACCTGGCCCTGTTCAAGGGCATGAGCGTGCTCGACAACATCATGACCGGGCGCAACCTGCGCATGAAGAGCAACCTCTTCTGGCAGGCGCTGCGCTGGGGCCCGGCCGAGCGCGAGGAGATCGCCCACCGCGAGTTCGTCGAGCGCATCATCGACTTCCTCGAGATCCAGGCCTACCGCAAGACGCCCGTGGGCCGCCTGCCCTATGGCCTGCAAAAGCGCGTCGACCTCGGCCGCGCGCTGGCGATGGAGCCCCAGGTGCTGCTGCTCGACGAGCCCATGGCCGGCATGAACCTGGAGGAGAAGCAGGACATGTGCCGCTTCATCCTCGACGTGAACGACCATTTCGGCACCACCATCGTGCTGATCGAGCACGACATGGGCGTGGTGATGGACATCTCCGACCGGGTCGTCGTGCTCGACTACGGCAAGAAGATCGGCGACGGCACCCCCGACGAGGTGCGTAGCAATCCCGAGGTCATCAAGGCCTACCTGGGCACCAGCCACTGAGGATCGACGATGGGCTTTTTTCTGGAAACCCTGTTTGGCGGCCTGATGGCCGGCATGCTGTACTCGCTCATCGCCCTGGGCTTCGTGCTCATCTTCAAGGCCTCGGGCGTCTTCAACTTCGCGCAGGGCGCGATGGTGCTCTTTGCCGCGCTGGCCATGGCGCGCTTTTCGGAGTGGATCCCGCAATGGACCGGGATCGAGAACCGGATCTTCGCCAACATCGGTGCCTTCGTCCTGGCCATGGCGGTGATGGTGGTCGTCGCCTGGCTCATCGAGAAGCTGGTGTTGGGCAAGCTCGTCAACCAGGAGGGCATCACGCTGCTGATGGCCACGCTGGGCATCACCTACTTCCTGGACGGCGCCGGCCAGACGATCTTCGGATCGGACATCTACAAGATCGACGTCGGCCTGCCCAAGGAGCCCCTCTTTCTCTTTGAGAGCACCTTCGAGGGCGGCGTGCTGATCGGCAAGGAAGATCTCTACGCCGCCGGCATCGCCGCTGCCCTGGTGATCGTGCTCACGATCTTCTTCCAGAAGACCGGCACCGGCCGTGCGCTGCGCGCCGTGGCTGACGACCACCAGGCCGCACAGTCCATCGGCATCCCGCTCAACCGCATCTGGGTCATCGTGTGGAGCGTGGCGGGCTTCGTGGCGCTGGTGGCCGGGATCATCTGGGGTTCCAAGCTGGGCGTGCAGTTCTCGCTCTCGCTCGTGGCGCTCAAGGCCTTGCCCGTGGTGATCCTGGGCGGCCTCACCTCGGTGCCCGGCGCCATCATCGGCGGCCTGATCATCGGCGTGGGTGAAAAGCTCTCGGAGATCTACCTTGGCCCCATGCTGGGCGGGGGCATCGAGATCTGGTTCGCCTACGTGCTAGCCCTCGTCTTCCTGCTGTTCCGCCCGCAGGGGCTGTTCGGCGAAAAGATCATCGATCGCGTCTGAGCGAAAAAGGAGAACAAGATGCTCTACCGTGAGAACGGCCAGTTCAAGACCAGCTATCGCAACGACCTGGCCATCTTCCCGATCGCTCAGGACCGCATCGCCATCGGGCTGATCCTGGCCTTCGCCGCCATCGTCGTGCCGGCCTTCGCGTCGGAATACCTCTTCCGCGCCATCCTCATCCCCTTCCTGATCCTGTCGCTCGCCGCCCTGGGCCTGAACATCCTGGTGGGCTACTGCGGCCAGATCTCGCTGGGCACCGGCGCCTTCATGGCCGTGGGAGCCTACGCCGCTTACAACTTCCAGATCCGCATCGAGGGCATGCCGCTCATCGCCTCGCTGCTGATGGGGGGCCTGTGCGCCACGGCGGTGGGCGTGTTCTTCGGCATCCCCTCGCTGCGCATCAAGGGCCTGTACTTGGCGGTGGCCACGCTGGCCGCCCAGTTCTTCACCGACTGGGCCTTCCTGCGCATCAAGTGGTTCACCAACAACTCGGCCTCGGGCACGGTGTCGGTGTCGAACCTGGAGGTGCTGGGCTGGCGCATCGACACGCCCATGGAGAAGTACCTCTTCTGCCTGGCCTTCGTCGTGGTGTTCGCGGTGCTGGCCAAGAACCTGGTGCGCAGCGCCATCGGGCGCGAATGGATGGCCATCCGCGACATGGACGTGGCCGCCGCGGTCATCGGCATCCGTCCGGTGTACGCCAAGCTCACCGCCTTTGCCGTGAGCTCCTTCATCGTGGGGGTGGCCGGCGCCTTGTGGGGCTTCGTGCACCTGAGCTCCTGGGAGCCGGCCGCCTTCAGTATTGATCGCTCCTTCCAGCTGCTCTTCATGGTCATCATCGGGGGGCTGGGTTCGATCATGGGCAGCTTCTTCGGCGCGGCCTTCATCGTGGTGCTGCCCATCCTGCTCAACCAGGTGCCGCTGTGGCTGGGCGTGCCCATCTCCACAGCGCTGGCCTCGCACCTGGAGTTCATGATCTTCGGTTCGCTCATCGTCTTCTTCCTGATCGTCGAACCCCACGGCCTGGCCCGGCTGTGGTCCATCGGCAAGGAGAAGTTGCGCTTGTGGCCCTTCCCCCATTGAGTCCCCGCGGACGTTCCCTCCCTCGAACATCAACACGCACCCCGAGTGCATCCACCCCTAGGAGACAGGCATGAAACTCAAGTCGCTCGCTCTGGCCGCCACCTTGGCAGCCGCCGGTGCTGCCGCCCTGGTCACCACCACGGCGGCCCAGGCCCAGGCCAAGGAACAGTTCTTCCCCGTGCTGGTGTACCGGACCGGCGCCTACGCGCCCAACGGGGTGCCTTTCGCCAATGGGTATGTCGACTACCTCAAGCTTGTGAATGCCCAGGGCGGGATCAACGGCGTGCCCGTCATCTGGGAAGAATGCGAGACCGGCTATGCGACCGACCGGGGCGTCGAATGCTACGAACGCCTGAAGGGAAAGAACGGCGGTGCCACCGTGTTCCAGCCGCTGTCCACCGGCATCACCTTCGCCCTGACCGAGAAGGCGCCCATCGACAAGATCCCGCTGATCACGGCCGGATACGGTCGGTCCGAGTCGGCTGACGGCGGCGTCTTCAAGTGGAACTTCCCGCTGCTGGGCACCTACTGGGTGGCGGCCGACATTCTGGTGCAGCATGTAGGCAAGCAGCTTGGCGGGCTGGACAAGCTGCGCGGCAAGAAGATCGCCCTCGTCTATCACGACAGCCCCTACGGCAAGGAGCCCATCCCGCTGCTGCAGGAACGCTCCAAGATGCACGGCTTCGAACTCACCACCATCCCCGTCACGCATCCTGGCGTGGAGCAGAAGGCCGCCTGGTTGCAGATCCGCCAGCAACGCCCAGACTACGTCTTCCTGTGGGGTTGGGGCGTGATGAACTCCACCGCGCTGAAAGAGGCCGTGGCCACCGGCTATCCGCGCGACAAGATGTACGGCGTGTGGTGGGCTGCGGCCGAACCCGACGTGAAGGACGTGGGCGATGCCGCCAAGGGCTACAACGGCCTGGCCATGCAGCACGGTGTCGAACCCAATGCCAAGGTCGTCAAGGACATCCTGACGATGGTCCACGGCAAGAACCAGGGCACCGGCCCCCGGGACGAAGTGGGTTCCGTGCTCTACATGCGCGGCCTCATCTCTGCCATGCTGGCCGTCGAAGGCGTCAAGCGTGCCCAGGAGAAGTATGGCCGCGGCAAGGTGATGACCGGCGAGCAGACCCGGTGGGGCCTGGAAAACCTGGCGCTGGATCAGAAGAAGCTCGACGCCCTGGGCTTCGCTGGCGTGATGCGCCCGGTCAGCACATCCTGCAACGATCACATGGGCTCGGCCTGGGCGCGTATCCACACCTGGGACGGCGCCAAGTGGAACTTCACGTCCGACTGGTATCAGGCCGACGAGCAGATTCTCAAGCCCATGGTGCGGGCGGCTGCCGACAAGTACGCGGCAGAGAAGAAGCTCCAGCGCCGCGCTCCTTCGGATTGCCAGGGCTGACCCACCCCCTACGCGCTTCGCGCGCCCCCTCGCGGGGGCCGCGCCTGCGGACCGGCGAAGCCGGTTCCGCGGCGCGTGCTTGACAAGGACTGTGCAATGTCGACACCGCTACTCAATGTCAACGGCATCGAGGTCATCTACAACCACGTGATCCTCGTGCTCAAGGGCGTCTCCCTGCAGGTGCCCGAGGGGCGCATCGTGGCCCTGCTGGGTGGCAACGGCGCCGGCAAGACCACCACGCTGCGCGCCGTGAGCAACCTGCTCGCCGGCGAGCGCGGCGAAGTCACCAAGGGGTCGATCACGCTGCGTGACGAGCGCATCGAGAAGCTCACGACGGCCGACATGGTCGAGCGCGGCGTGATCCAGGTGATGGAAGGCCGGCACTGTTTCGGCCACCTCACCATCGAGGAGAACCTGATGACCGGCGCCTACACCCGCAAGGACGGCAAGGCGGCAGTCAACGCCACGCTGGAGAAGGTTTACAACTACTTCCCCCGGCTCAAGACCCGCCGTACCTCGCAGGCGGCCTACACCTCCGGCGGCGAGCAGCAGATGTGCGCCATCGGCCGTGCGCTGATGGCCAACCCGAAGATGGTGCTGCTCGACGAGCCGTCGATGGGCCTGG
>CAZKGD010000108.1:0-8845 GCA_964552215.1 uncultured Caldimonas sp. | reverse complement strand
GCGGTGCCGTTGGTGACCACCGCGACCAGGTTGCCCCGCGAGGTGTAGCGGAAGGCGTTCGCCGGATCCGCCACGATCTCTTCGCAGGCGGCCGCCACGCCGGGGGAATAGGCCAGGGCCAGGTCGCGCTGGTTGACGAGCTGCTTGGTGGCGGCGATCGCCACCTTGCCGGGGGTCGGAAACTCGTGGTATTCGAGTGCAGCCTGGCGCAGTTCGGCGCGTTTGTCTTCGGCGGAGGGCATCGTGATCCTTCGTGAACTCGGCGGGGCGGGCCGCTGCAGACCGCAGGCGGTGGCCAGGGATTGTAGGAGCCGGCCCGACGATCGGCGTGCGCTTGGCGCATGAACCGATGCGAGTCCGGCATCACGCGCCAGTGTGCCGAAACCTGGCGGACCGGCCGATTCGCAATAGTGCGTAGGCGCTTGGGCCGTGAGGCGGCGGATAGTGTGAAGGCTGCCGCCCGGCCGGCAGCACAGCGGTCACAATGCCATGATGTCCACCGAGCTTCCCTCCCCGCTGCGGCCGCGCCATCGGCGCCGGTTGATGCTCTGGGGCGCCCTCGTCGGCCTGCTGGTGGTGGCGCAGACGGCCCTGGTCAAGCTGACCGTGGAGTACGAGACCGCCCGTGCCCAGGACCGGGTGGAACGGGCGGCGGCCGAGGCAGCCGGCGAGATCCGCCAGAGCCTGTCGCGCGATCTGCAGAGCTTGCAGGCCCTGCTGTGGAATGAGCCGTCGTTGCCGCAATGGCGTGCCGATGCGGCCGACCTGCTGCGTGCGCGTCGGGAACTGGTGCGCGTCGAACGTCGAGGCCGTGACTTCAGCCTGCTGCTTGGTGTCGACAGCCCCTACCGCAACCCGCTGTTCACCGTCATTCCGCGCGACGAGCTGCGCGTCGACGCGGAGGTGGCTTGTGCCAATGCCCGCCGCCTTGCCGGACCGGCTTATTCGCGCAGCTACTTCGTACCGCTGCCGGGCGGCCTGGGCCTGGAGGTGATGGATGTGTGCGTCCCGGTGACCGACCAGGCCCAGCACACCGGCTTCATGGTGGCCACCTATGCACTGCAGAGCGTGCTGGTGGAGGCCGTCGCGCCCGAGACGGCCAAGGGCCATGAACTGGCCTTTGTCGAGGGGGATGGCACCCGGCTCGCGCGTGCGGGCTCTGTGCCACGCGGCCAGGGGGTCTTCGTGGCCCAGCGCCTCATCGACCTGCCCGGGGCCACCTTGCAGCTGCGGCTGGACAGCGGTGCCGGCCAGCCGGCGCTCATCCCCAACCTCGCCGTCGCTCTGGTGCTGGGCCTGTCGCTGGCGCTGGCGGCGGTGGTGGCCTTGCTCGCGCGTGACGTGCGGCGGCGGGCCCAGGCCGAGCAGGACCTGGCCGAGGCCCTGGCCTTCCGCAAGGCGATGGAGGATTCGCTGGTCACGGGCCTGCGCGCACGAGATCTCGAGGGCCGCATCACCTACGTCAACCCCGCGTTCTGCGCCATGGTCGGCTTCGAGCCCCAGGAGCTGATCGGCAAGACCATTGGCGCCCAATCGCCTCCCTACTGGCCGCCGGAGATGGTGCAGGAGTACACCCAGCGCCAGCAGGTGCGCCTGTCGGGAACCCTCCCGCCTCGGGAAGGCTTCGAGACCACCTTCATGCGCCGCAACGGCGAGCGCTTCCCGGTGATGATCTACGAGGCACCGCTCGTGGACCGCGACGGCCGCCAGGCGGGTTGGATGGGGGCGGTGCTGGACCTGAGCGACCAGAAGCGTGTCGAGGAGGTGTCGCGCCAGCAGCACGAAAAGCTGCAGGCCACGGCCCGCCTGGCCACCGTCGGCGAGATGGCCTCGCTGCTCAGCCACGAACTCAACCAGCCGCTGGCGGCGATCTCCAGCTACGCCACCGGCTCGGTCAACCTGATGCGAGACGGCCAGGTCGACGCCGACACGCAGGCCATGATCCTGCAGGCCCTGCAGCGCATTGCCGAACAGGCCGAACGCGCGGGGCGGGTGATCAAGAGCGTGCACGACTTCGTTCGCCGGCGCGAGCACATCCGTGAAGCCATCCGCGCTGACCAGATCATCGACGCCGTGATGCCGCTGGTGCGCCTGCAGGCCCGCAAGAGCGCCACGCGCATCGAGCTCGACTGGCCCCAGCCGGTGCCGCGCGTGGTGTGCGACCGCACCATGGTCGAGCAGGTGCTGCTCAATCTCACGCGCAATGCCATCCAGGCGATGGAAGACCAGCCGCTCGAGCGCCGTGTGCTGCTCATTCGCGTGCGCCAGATCGACGCACGCTGGGTGGCGTTTTCCGTGATCGACCGCGGGTCGGGCATCGCGCCCGAGGTGGCATCCCGGTTGTTCACGCCCTTCTTCACCACCCGCAGCGAGGGCATGGGCCTGGGACTGAGCCTGTGCCGCACCGTGATCGAGCAGCACGGCGGCGCCCTGGTGTTCGACAATGGCGCCGAGGGCGTGGGCACCGAGTTCCGCTTCACCCTGCCGGCCGAGACCCCGGGCGTTCGCCGGGGCCAGGCTGGCGCGCCCGCTCCCGCTGCAACCGAGGAAAGCTCACCATGACCGCCCCCGTGGCCACCGGCATTCCCACCGTGTACCTGGTGGACGACGAGGATGTGCTGCGCGATGCACTGGCCTGGCTGCTGCGCTCGCGTCGCCTGCTGTCCGAAGGCTATGCCTCGGCCGAAGCCTTCGAAGCCTGGCTGGACCAGCGGCGCATCATCGGCCCGCTGGACCTGCGCGATCCGAGCTGCCTGCTGCTGGATGTGCGCATGCCCGGGCTGAGTGGCCTGGCGCTGTTCGACCGCCTGATCGAGCGGGGCCTGGTCGAGGCGCTGCCGGTCATCTTCCTCACTGGCCATGCCGACGTGCCCAAGGCCGTGGCGGCGGTCAAGCGCGGTGCCTTCGATTTCGTCGAGAAGCCGTTTTCCGACAACGCCCTGGTCGATCGCGTCGAGCAGGCCCTGGCGCGCAGCGCCGAGGTGCTGGGGCGACTGCGTCATGCCCAGGCCATCGAACGCCGCCTGGCCGAACTCACCGACCGTGAGCGCGATGTGATGCGCCTGGTGGTGGAAGGCCGGCCCAACAAGCTCATCGCCGATGAGCTCGACATCAGCGTGCGCACGGTGGAGGTGCACCGCGCCAGGGTGTTCGAGAAGATGGACGTGAAGTCGGCCGTGGAACTGGCCAACCTGCTGCGCGAACTGCCCTCCCACACCAACTGACCATGGCCCTGGGCGAATTCGACCTGATTGCGCGCTACTTCACGCGCCCTGTGCGGCGGGCTGCGCTGGGGGTGGGCGATGACTGCGCTTTGCTGCGCATCGAGCCCGGCATGCAGCTGGCCACCTCGGCCGACCTGCTGGTCGAGGGCCGGCATTTCCTGTCCACCGTGGCGCCCGACCGGCTGGGCCACAAGGCCCTGGCGGTGAACCTGTCCGACCTGGCCGCCTGCGGGGCCCGGCCCCTGGCCTTCACGTTGAGCCTCGCCCTGCCCCAGGCCGAGGCGGCGTGGCTGGAAGGCTTCTCGCGCGGCTTGCTCGCCCTGGCCGAGGCGCACGGCTGCGAGCTGGTGGGCGGCGACACCACGCGCGGGCCGCTGGCGATCAACGTGAGCATCTTCGGCGAGGTGCCCGCCGGGCAGGCCCTGCTGCGCAGCGGGGCCCGGCCTGGGGACGATATCTATGTGAGCGGTCGCCTGGGCGATGCCCGTCTCGCGCTGGAAGTGTTTCGGGGCGCGGTGAGCCTGCCTGGCGAGGCCTTCGACCGCGTGCGCCTCGCGATGGAATGCCCGCAGCCGCGCGTGGCCCTGGGCCTGGCCCTGCGCGGCGTGGCCCATAGCGCGATCGACCTGTCCGACGGCCTGCTGGGCGACCTGGGCCACGTGCTGCAGCGCTCCGGTTGTGGTGCGCGCCTGGATGTGGACGCCGTGCCGCGCAGCGACGATCTGGCCGGCCAGCCGCTGGCCCTGCAGCGCCTGTGCACCCTGGCCGGTGGCGACGACTATGAGCTGCTCTTCACCGCCCCGGCCGCGAAGCGCGAGGCCGTGGCCCATGCCGCCAGGGCTGCCGGTGTGCCGGTGACCCGCATCGGCCAGATGGAGCCGGAGCCCGGCCTGCGTCTGGTGGATGCCTCGGGGCAAGCCCTGCCCAACACCTGGACCTCCTTCGACCATTTCCTTGATCATTCCCGATCGTGAATGCTGCTGTCCCCGACATGAGCCTGGCCTCGCCGCCACCCGAAGGCCCTGTGCGTCCCACGGGGCGCTTCCTCTGGTCGCATCCGGCCCATGCGATCGCGCTGGGTTTCGGCAGCGGCCTGAGCCCCTGGGCGCCCGGCACCGTGGGCACCCTGTGGGCCTGGCTCAGCTTCCTGGTGCTCGACCTGTGGCTGGACGATCGCCAGTGGGCACTGCTGCTGGGTGCCGGCCTGCTGGTCGGCTGGTGGGCCTGCACGCTCACGGCCCGCCACCTGCACACCAAGGACCCCGGCTGCATCGTGTGGGACGAGATCCTCGCCTTCTGGGCGGTGCTGTGGCTGGTGACGCCCACGACCGGCGAGGCGCTGTGGTCGCGGCATCTGGCAGCCTTCATCCTGTTCCGTGCCTTCGACACCATCAAGGCCGGCCCGGTGGGCTGGGCCGACCGCGCGTTCCGGGGGGGCGGCTGGCGCGGCGGATTCGGTATCCTCTTTGACGATCTGGTGGCGGCCCTGTGCACCCTGCTGGTGGTCGCGCTGTGGGTGTTCTTCAACTAGTCCATGGACAGTCTCGGACTCGACCGCCTTGTGGAAGTGCAGGCCCTTGAAGGCCTGCTCGCGGCGCTTGCCCAGGGGCTGACGTCACACCACTGGCGGCTCGTCACGGCCGAGTCCTGCACCGGCGGGCTCGTGGCCGCCGCCTGCACCTCCATCGCCGGCTCCAGCGACTGGTTCGAGCGGGGCTACGTCACCTATTCCAACGAGGCCAAGACCGAGTCGCTGGGCGTGCCGGCCGAACTGATCGAGCGCCACGGCGCCGTCAGCCGCGAGGTGGCCATGGCCATGGTGATGGGCGCGCTGCAGCGCTCGGGTGCCCAGGTGGGGGTGGCCATCACCGGGATCGCCGGACCCGGCGGCGGCAGCCCGCGCAAGCCGGTGGGCACGGTGTGGTTCGCCTGGGCGCGTGGCCAGGATTTCGTCGAGGTCGAGTGCCGACATTTCCGTGGTGACCGCACCCAGGTACGGGCGGCCGCCACGCGCCATGCCTTGCAGCGCGTGCGCGCCCTGCTGGAGACCACCGAATGACGATCCTGCTGGCGGCGGCCTTCGATGCCGAGGAGGCGGCGCAATGGCAGGCTTGCCTCGAGACAGCCCTGCCCGGCGAGCGCTGGGTGCGCCACCGTGAGGAGGCCGATGACATCGACATCGCCGTGGTGGCCAACCCGCCGCCGGGCAGCCTGGACGGCCTTTCCGGCTTGCGGCTGATCCAGTCGCTGTGGGCCGGGGTGGACAAGCTGCTGCGCGACCCGACGGTGCCTGCTGGCGTGCCCCTGGCGCGCATGGTCGATCCGACCATGAACACGGCGATGGCCGAAACGGCGCTCTGGGCCGTGCTGCACCTGCACCGCGACCATGACCTCTACACCGTCCAGCAGCGCGAGAGATCCTGGCGGCAGCACCCGCAGCGCCGTGCCGACGAGGTCCACGTGGCGGTGCTGGGCCTGGGCGAGATGGGCCGCACCACGGCGCTGCGCCTGGTGGCCAACGGCTATCGCGTGAGCGGCTGGAGCCGACGCGGCGCCGAGGTGCCGGGCGTGATGGTGGCGCAGGGCCCGGAGGGTTTGCGCCGCGTGCTCGGCGAGGCCGACATCGTCGTCAACCTGCTGCCGCTCACGCCCGACACGCAGGGCCTCTTCAACGCCACCACGCTGGCCGCGATGCGGCCGGGCGCTTCGCTGGTGAACCTGGCGCGGGGCGCTCACGTGGTCGAGTCCGACCTGCTGGCCGCGCTCGATGCCGGCCACCTGCGCCATGCCGTGCTCGACGTCTTCCGCGACGAACCGCTGCCGCAGGACCATCCCTTCTGGACCCATGCACGCGTGACGGTGCGCCCCCATATCGCCGCCGCGACCGACCCGCGCTCGGCGGCGCAGGTGGTGGCGCGCAACCTCCGCGCGCTGCGCGAGGGCCGTCCCTTGGCCCACCTGGTGGACCGGTCCGCCGGTTACTGAGTCAGCGGCTTCAGCGCGAGACAGCGCGGCCCCGCGGGGGTGGCCGGCCCGGTGATGCCGGCGCAGGGTTCGGCCAGCATCAGGGCCAGGCGGCGCAGGGCCTGCCAGGGCTCGGCGGGCCAGTCGGGGTGGGGCAGGCCCTTGACGAGGCCATCGCAGACCTGGGCCGCGTGCAGCAGGCCGTCGAGCACCGTATCGGTCAGACGGGGCAGGGCGCGTTCGTAGAGCTTTTCCTTCACGCCCCAGATGCGGTTTTCGCGCAGCGCCATGGGCAGGGGCCGGCCCGCGGCCACGGCGTCCTTCACGCGCTTGAGCGCGCGGATGTCCTCGGCCAGGGTCCAGTGCACCAGCACGGCGGCCTCGCCCTCGGCCTCCAGGCCGTCGAGCATGCGCAGCACGCGGCCCACCTGGCCGGCCAGCACGACTTCAGCGAGCTTGAAGACGTCGTAGCGCGCCACGTTGAGCACAGCCGCCTCCACCTGCTCGAAGCTCAGTTCGCCTTCGGGGTAGAGCAGGCCGAGCTTCTGGATCTCCTGGTGGGCGGCCAGCAGGTTGCCTTCCACGCGATCCGCGAAGAAGGCGAGTGTGCGCTGCCCGGCCTCGCCGGCCTGCACGCGCTGGCCCTGGACTGACAGGCGCTGGGCGATCCATTGCGGCAGCATGCGGCGCTCGATGGGGTCGATGCGCAGGCTCACGCCGGCACCGTCGAGCGCGCTGAACCAGGCGCTGGACTGCGTGGCCTTGTCCAGCCGCGGCAGCGTGACGAGCGTGACCACGTCCTCGCCCAGCCCGCCCTGCACGGCGTCGGCATAGCGCTGCAGGGCCTCGGAGCCGTCCTTGCCGGGCTTGCCGCCGGGGATGCGGATCTCGACGATGCGCTTGCTGGCGAACAGTGAAAGCGCCTGCGCGCCGGCCAACAGTTCGCTCCAGTCGAAATGGGCGCCGGCCACGGTGTAGACGCTGCGTTCGGTGTGCCCGGCGGCGCGGGCGGCCGCACGGATGGCATCGGTCGCCTCCTGCGCCAGCAGGGGCTCATCGCCGTGCAGGGTGTAGAGCCCGCGCAGGCCCTGGCGCAGGTGCTGGGGCAGTTGATCGAGGCGCAGCTGCATGGCTCAGCGCTGCAGGGCGGCCAGCCGCCGCACCACCTGGGCAGCGATGTCCTCGCGCATGCTGCGGGCCAGCTGCGCTTCTTCGCTTTCCTTGGCCAGGGCGGCGGTCTCGCTGTAGCTCATCAACTGGTTCTGCTCGATCGTCGTCTCGCGCAGCCACTCCTCGCCCTCGCCGGTGCGCAAGCGAAAGCGCAGACGGGCCGTCAGCGACAGCTCGCGCACCTGGCCCGCGGCCGTGCGGCTGCTCACGGTGCGGTTGAAGCTGTCCTCCAGCACCTCGAACAGGGCATCGGCCTGGCGCGGGTCGTCCACGAGCTCCAGGTCCGGCACCGCCGCCAGCTGGCGGCGCAGTGCCTGACCCAGCGGCGAGAGGGGATCGAAGCCCAGGCGCAGGCGCCTGAAGGGCAGGGCCGTGGTGCCACGCAGCCGGAAGCCGCAGCCGCCGAGCAGGCTCAGCGCGATCAGGCTGGACAGGGACCGGCGGGAGACACGCAGCCCCACGGCTCAGACCACCACGTTCACGAGACGGCCCGGCACCACGACGACCTTCTTGGGCGGCTTGCCCTCGCTGAACTTCGCGAACTCGGGCGCGGCCAGCGCGGCGGCCTCGATCGTGGCCTTGTCGGCGTTGGTCGCCACCTTGATCGCCCCGCGCAGCTTGCCGTTGACCTGCAGCACGAGCTCGATCTCGTCCTGCACCAGCGCGGCCTCGTCGACCAGCGGCCAGGGCGCGTCGAGCAGGTCGCCGAAGCGTGCGGCATAGCCCAGCTCGCTCCACAGGCCGTGGGTGAGGTGGGGGCAGGCCGGGTAGAGCACGCGCAGCAGGATGCCCAGCCCTTCGCCCACGGCCCAGGCGGCGTAGTCGGCGTCCTGGTGGGCGCGCGCGTCGAAGCCTTCCAGCGCATTGAGCATCTTCATGCAGGCCGACACGACCGTGTTGTACTGCATGCGCTCGTAGTCGTGCGTGGCCTGCTGCAGCAGCCGATGCATCTCCAGGCGCAGCTTCTTCACCTCGGCTGGCGCGGCGTGCCAGATGATCTCGGTGGCCAGCCCCGGCATCAGCATCTTCGCCGGCAGGTCGCGGTGGGCCTGGGCGTAGTTCCACACGCGGCGCAGGAAGCGGTGGGCCCCCTCGACGCCGGCGTCGTTCCATTCCAGCGTGGCTTCCGGCGGCGAGGCGAACATCGTGAACAGGCGCGCGGTGTCGGCGCCGTAGCGGTCGATCAGCGCCTGCGGGTCCACGCCGTTGTTCTTGCTCTTGCTCATCGTGCCCACGCCCTCGTAGGTCACGGCCGAGCCGTCGCTCTTGAGCTTCGCACCAGTGATGCGGCCCTGGTCGTCGTAGACGTTGTCCACGTCATGGGGCCAGAAGTACTCGATGCCGCCCTTGTCGGTGCGGCGCGAGTAGATGTGGTTGAGCACCATGCCCTGGGTGAGCAGTTTCGTGAAAGGCTCATCGACCTTCACCAAGCCGAGGTCGCGCATCACCTTGGTCCAGAAGCGGGCGTACAGCAGGTGCAGGATGGC